>NZ_JBEXMT010000027.1:0-148472 GCF_040610675.1 Nonomuraea sp. NPDC003804 | reverse complement strand
TCTTCCGCAACAAGGACGAGATCCTCGACGGCCTGGTGGCCCGCTACACCGTCGAGCGCGGCGAGTACTGGGCCGAGCGGCTGGCCGCCGTCACCATGCGCCGCTCGACGTCCACGACCTTGCCGGTGAACAGCCGGACGCCGCCGAGCGTGGACGTGGCCGCCGCGACGGGGTCGGTGTGGGCGGCCCGCGCCCGCCGTACGGCCCGCCCGAGGTCCTCCGCCAGCGTCAGCGTGGCGGGGACCAGACCGTCGGCGAGCTGGTCGCCGCGCAGCACCGTGTCGGCGGAGGAGATCTGGCAGCCCATCTGGACGCAGGCTGCGCGCGCGATGCGCTCGGCCCAGTGGTTGGAGACGGCGTCGAGCACCAGCGTGTTGCCCTTGTCGTCGGCGAGGGCCATGGGCGTGTTGGACACGCCGATCAGGGTGGGCAGCACCATCTGCGCCTCGGGGAAGGCGCGGCCCATGGCGTCGCCGTCGACCAGCGGCAGCCCGGCCTGGGCGGCCGCGGCGACGGGGATCATCGAGTTCACGCCGCCGATCTCGATGGGCACGATGTGGGTGGCGGGCCGGCCGATGACGGCCTCGAGGGCGCGTAGCGCGGCCAGTTCCTCGGTGCCCGCGGGCAGCTTCTCCAGCAGCACGGTGGGCGCGCCCATGCTGGAGACGGGCACGACCGTGGCGTCGGCGGGGACCTCGTCGATGTCGTAGAGCGTCACCGGGCCGTGGCGCCTGATCGCCTCCCTGGCCAGGAGCTTGCCGACGTAGGGGTCGCCACCGCCACCGGTGCCGAGGATGCCCGCGCCTCTGGCCATGTCGTCCAGCTGCTCGATGCCGATCTCACGCATTGATCTTCTCCAAGTCCAGGTCGCCGACGGCCTTCACCCTGATGCGGGTCGCGTCGCCGGGCAGGTAGGCCAGCGGGACCTCCTCCACCTCGGCGATGCGCACGCTGTCGGTCCGCGCGCCCGCCCGTTCGGCGCGGGCGACGGCCTCGGCCTTCGCCTCTTCAAGGACGACCTCGCGCGGGCCCGCGTAGACCTTGTCCACCTCGCCGCCGACCTGGGCGATGGCGGCACCGACGGCGTTGGCCACGGCGAAGTGGTCAGGCCTGCGCACGTCGTCGAAGCCCGGCAGGTCGGAGATCAGGACGCTGCCGCCGCCGACCAGCACGACCGGCAGCGGCGCGGGGGAGGTGCGCATCCGGTCGACGGCGTCGGCCACCCGTTCCGCGATGACCTTCAGCGACCTGGCCGGATCGACGCCGGCCACCAGCGAGGGGTCGCCGATGTCGGCGTACCCGGCGGCGACGGCCAGGTCGGTGGCGGTCAGCGTGCCGCCGCCGAACACCAGCGCCTCCTCCGGCAGCCGGAAGCCGACGCTGCGCGGGCCGACGGAACCGTCCCCGGCGACGACGGAGCCACCGCCGATGCCGATCGACAGCACGTCGGGGATGCGGAAGTTCGTGCGGACCTCGCCGACCATCGCCTCTCCTGCGGCCTCGCGGGGGAAGCCGCCGACCAGGATGCCGATGTCGGTGGTGGTGCCGCCGATGTCGACGACCGCGCAGTCGCTCAGTCCCGACAGGTACGCGGCGCCACGCATCGAGTTGGTCGGCCCGGAGGCGAAGGTGGCCACCGGGTAGCGCAGCGCCCGGGAGACGTCCATGAGCGTGCCGTCGTTCTGCGACAGGAACAGCGGCGCCTCGATGCCCGCCACCCGCAGCGCCTGCCCGAAGGCGGCCACCGTCCGCTCGGCGAGCGGGCGCAGGGCGGCGTTGACGATGGTGGCGTTCTCCCTGGCCAGCATGCCCACGCGGCCGATCTCGCTGGACAGCGAGAGGTGGACGCCGGGGCCGAGCTCGGCGGCCAGGATGTCGGCCGCGGCCCGCTCGGAGGAGTCGCTGACGGGGGAGAAGACCGAGGAGATCGCCACCGAGCGCAGGCCCCTGCGCCTGATGTCGGCCGCGACCCGCTCCAGCTCGGCCGGGTCGAGGGCGGAGATCGGGCTGCCGTCGTACTCGTGGCCGCCATGGCACAGGTAGACCGCGCCCTCGACGACCTTGCGCAGGCGCGACGGCCAGTCGACCATCGGCGGCAGCGCGGCCGTGGCGGGCAGGCCCAGCCGTACGGCGGCGACCGGTTCCAGGCGGGCGCCCTCGACCAGCGCGTTGACGAAGTGAGTCGTGCCGATCATGACCGCGGACACCTGGGTGGCGCCGAGGCCCGCGAGGGCCGCGGCGACCCCGCCGGTGACGTCCTCGGTGGTGGGGGACTTGACGGTGGCCAGCACGTCGCCGCCGTCTCCGATGAGGGCGGCGTCGGTGTTGGTGCCGCCGACGTCGATGCCGATGCGCATGGAGTGGGATTCCTTCAGACGGTGAGGAGTTCGCGGGTGCCCCGGACCAGGCCGAGCTTGCCCGCGACGATGTAGGCCAGACCGGCCAGCAGGAGGGAGTTGAGCGCGGGGATGCCGATCCACTGGTGCTGCTCGCTCAGCCAGCCGACCAGCGCCGCCGCCGCCCAGATGACCAGCGTCGCCGGCACCCAGGTCGGTTCGGTCGCCGGCAGCGCGCCCTCGTCCCGCGAGGCGTCGAGCGCCGGCCGCCAGCGCTTGACGACGAAGTACTCGGCCACCATGATCCCCGCGATCGGCGGGGTGATGACGCCGAGGACGAGCAGGAAGTCGGTGAAGCGCTCCAGGATGCCCATGGCGGCCAGGACGCTGCCGAGCACGCCGATGCCGACGGTCACGGCGACCCGGTTGAGCTTGACACCGACGGTGGACTCGACGGCGCTGAGCAGGCCCAGCGCCGAGGAGTACAGGTTCCAGTTGTTGATCTTCACGGTGGCGGAGATGAGCACGATCACGCCGATCACGCCGGAGGAGGCGGTGATGATGGCGATCACGTCGGACGACTTCACCGCGTAGGCCAGCAGCACGCCGGCCAGGCCGAGCACGTACTCGCCGAGCGAGATGCCCACCAGCGTCTGCTTGATCACATCGCCAGTATTGCGGTTGAAGCGCGTCATGTCGGGCGTGGTGACGGCGCCGACGATGTAGGAGCCGGCCACGATCGTGGCGCCGGTGGCGATCGAGATCGGTTCGCCGAAGGGCGGCGACGCGACGAGGGTGCCCAGGTCGTGGCGGGAGATCTCCACCCACATCGCCCATCCGGCCAGGCCGAGGAAGGCGGGCACGGTGATGAACGCGGTCAGCCCCATGGCCTTGAAACCGCGGACGACCAGCGCGGTCACGCCCAGACCCGCGATCAACGACCAGGCCCACAGCGGCAGCCAGCTCATGATCGAGTGCAGCCCGGCGGCGAACACCGCGGTCTGCACGCCGAACCAGCCGAACAGGCTGAGGGTGATGATCACGCCGATCAGCGTCGCGCCGTAGCGGCCGAAGCCGGTCCACCGGGCCAGCATCGAGGTCGACAGGCCCTCGCGCATGCCGGCGATGCCGACGAAGATGCAGACGATCTCCAGGATCACCGAGCCGAGTGTGAAGGCCCAGAAGGCGTCCCAGAAGGACAGCCCCGCGCCCAGCGTGGCGCCGAGCAGGAACTGCGTCAGGTCCGACAGCTGGCCGAAGCGCTGCACCGCCACGTTGAACCAGGGGTAGCGGGCGCCCGGTGGCACCCGCTCCAGCGGGTAGTCCTCATCCGTCGTCGTCGTTGCCATGGGGAAGACGCCTTTCACAGGGGGGTCACAGGGGCAGAGGGGGTCACAGGATCACAGCCGCGCGGGCGGGCCGGCGGCCCTGGCGCGCAGCCGTACGAAGGGGCCGGGCAGGTAGTCCAGCGGGGTGTCGGCGGCCTCGACGATCCGCACGTGGAGGGGGTCGGCCCCGGCACGGACGGCGCTGGCCCTGGCCTGCTCGACCACCGCCTCCATCGCCGCCGGCAGGTCCGCGCGGCCGGCCAGGCGCACGATGCGCTCGTACTGGCCGCCCACGGGGCTGGTGGCCGCGCCGATCGCGCCGGCCGCGGTCGCGTGCTCGGGATGCAGCCCGTCCGGTACGGCATGCGCCCCGCCGCCCACGACGACCAGCGGCAGCCGTCCCGCCCCGGGCTGCATCCGGTCGACGGCCTCGGCCAGTTCGGCGGGCTCGACCGGCCTGGCCACCCTGACCAGCTCGGGGATGCGCAGCCCGACGGGCACGCCGCCGATGCGGGCGCCCGCGACGGCCTCCTCGGGGAAGCCGCCGGCCAGCGCGCCCACCCTGACGCGGCGGGCGCCGACATCCGCGACGACGGCGTCGGCCAGCCCGGTCAGCGCGCCCGCGCCGCGCAGCATGCTGGCCGGCCCGCTGCCGAGGCTGAGCCCCGGATGCCGGGCCAGGTGTTCCAGGCTCATCAGCGTGCCGTCCCCGCGGGTGACGTGGACGGCGGTGACAGGGGCCAGCGCCGAGGCGAGGCGCGCGGCCATGTCCGCGGCGAAACCGGACAGGGCGGCGTCGAGGACGGTGGCGTTCTCGCGTTCGAGCAGCCCGAGGCTGCCGAGGTCGGCCGACAGCGCGATCGGCAGGTCGCCGAGCTCGGCGCGGACGATCTCGGCCGCCTCCTGCTCCTGCTCGGCGTCGAGCGGCGAGAACAGGCCGGTGACGGCGACCGCCTGCGCCCGGCCCGCGACCGAGGCGGCGAAGCGGGCGACGGCGTCGCGGTCGAGCGGGGTCCAGTCGGCGCGGTCGAGGCCGCCGCCCCCGTCGACGACCGCGCTGCCCGCCTCGACGGCGCGGCGCAGGTCGTCAGGCCAGCCGAACAGCGGCCTGATCGCCTGCGCCTCCTGGCCGCCGATCCGCAGCGCCGCCACCCTGCACAGGCCGCGCCTGCCGGCGACGGCCGAGGCGGCGCCGTGCAGGCCGACGGCCACCTGGACGAGCGGCGGGGCGGCCAGCCGGCCGAGGGCGGCGGTGACGCTGGCCACCGGGTCGCCGGGCACGGAAGCGACCTTGACGGTGGCCAGGACGGCGCCCGCGTCGTGGAGCAGGGCGGCGTCGGTGTTGGTCGGCCCGATGTCGACGCCCGCCTTCACCGCGCCACCTCCCCGGCCTCCGGCCGGCGCGGTCCGCCGGAGGCGGGCGGCGCGCCGCCCGCCTCCGAGCGCGCCCGGACGCGAGGCGCTCCGGGGGCGGCGCCCGGCCCGGCAGGGGGAGCGGAGGGGGTGTCAGGGAGACCGCGGGCGGGAACGGCCAGGCCGGTGAGGCCGAAGGCCTCGGGGCCGGCCAGGCGCAGCCCCTCCTCGGTGTACCAGACCGGGTCGCAGGGCACCCGTACCACCGACACCCGCAGGCCGTACCTGACGTGCTCGGTGTCCACGACCTCGCCGGTGCGGGCGTCGAGCAGCGCGATCACGTCGGGCACCACCGCCAGCGGCGCGCCGTCCTCCAGGACGGCCAGGAACTCGGTGCCCGCCTCGATCCGCACCAGCCGGCCGAGATCGGCGCCCAGGCCCTCGATGACGATCGAGCCGGTCTCGGCGATCTTCCCGGAGACGAGGGGCGCGGGCAGCTCGGTGCCCAGGCGCAGCGCGCGCGTGACCGAGCCGAGCGCGGTGGCCGACGCGACCTGGTGGCCGCGCATGACGTACTCGGTGGTGGCCGCCTGGCCGCCGAACGGCTCGAGCGCCGCGCGCACCAGCCGTTCCAGCCAGCGCCCGTCCACGTGCTCGATCACCACGGTCCTGCCCCGGCCGTCGCACATCACCGCGGGAGTGGCGGAGATGCCGCGCAGCTCCATCACGGTCTGGTTCATGCGGGGGAAGGCGCGGCTCATGCCGTC
The DNA here is from genome assembly GCF_040610675.1 of Nonomuraea sp. NPDC003804. Lineage (NCBI taxonomy): Bacteria > Bacillati > Actinomycetota > Actinomycetes > Streptosporangiales > Streptosporangiaceae > Nonomuraea > Nonomuraea sp. NPDC003804. The sequence goes on along the minus strand of NZ_JBEXMT010000027.1, from coordinate 142,688 downwards.
GGCGTCGACCAGCGGCAGGCCGAGGCGGGCGGCCCAGGCGAGCGCCAGGCAGCCGTTCGCGCCGCCGATCTCGCTGGCCAGTACGGCGCCGACGGGCGTGCCGTACCGCCGCTCGATCTGCCGGCGCAGGTGCACGGGCTCGTCGGTGCCGCCGACGCGCTCGGACATCACCGCGGAGGAGCCCGCACTGCCGACCGGCATCACCAGCAGCTCGGGGTCGAGCTCGCCGGGCTGGACGACACGGACCGGCCCGTGGTCGTACAGCGCCTGGAGCGCGGCGGCCCTGGCGATCGTCACGGGGCCGCCGCCGCCGGAGCCGAGGACGGCGCATCCCCTGGCGTAGGCGGGCAGTGACCCGGTGTCGATGCGCATGCCCCCACAGTAGGAACTCCCAGGTCATGCATGGTGTGCCGGCAGAACCTCATTGGATGGTCAGTGTGCTCGTGGCACACTTCAGAGATGGACGGGGTGGACGGCCTGCGGCATCTGGCCGGGCCGATGAGCGGCCGCCGGGCCACCGGTGTCCGGCTGGTGGAGGACCTGCGGCGGATCGTGTCGCAGCCGGGCGGAGCCGTGCTCGTGCTGACCTCGGCCGCGGCGCGCGAGGCGGCCGGATACCGCCTGGAGGTGGCGCTGCGGGACGCGGGCGCGGCCGGCGCGGCGGCGCTCGTGCTGACGGCGCCGGTGGAGGTGGGACGCGGCGCCGCCGCGCTGGCCGAACGGGCCGGGATCGCCCTGCTGGCGGCGGAGGGCGACCTGGCCGAGCTGGTGGTCGCCCTCGACAGGGCCATCGCGGGCGACGCCGCCGACGCGCTGGTCCGGGCCGACAAGGCGGTGCGCGGCGTGCTCGGCGCGGGCGGCGTGCCCGCCCGGATGGCCGAGGCGGCGGGGGCGGCGCTCGGCGTCGAGGTGGGAGCCGACTTCTCCGCGCCCGAACGGGACGACCACCTCGGGCGGGCGACCAGGATCGTGCTGCGGCTGGCCGAGCTGGCCGCCGCCGCCGGACCGGCCGAGGAGCCGCCCGCCCGCTCGCGTGCCCAGGTGCTGACGGAGCTGCTGATCGCCCCGGAGAAGCAGGCCCAGGAGCTGGCCCCCAGGGCGCGGACGCTCGGCCTGCCCGTCGACGGCTGGCACGTGGTGCTGCGGGTGGAGGGGCCCGAGCCGTACGCGCTGCTCGACACCGTCGCGGCGCGGGCCGGCCGCGTGGTGCGGGACCTGGTCGGTCCCGAATGGAGCGTCGCGATGGCCGACGGCGCGCTGATCGTGGTCCGCACCACGCCCCGCGACCAGGGGCGGGCGGGCCTGCGCGCCGCCGCCGCGGACGCCGCGCTGCTCCTCGAGCGGGTACCGCCGGCGGGTGCCCGGTTGCGCTGCGGCGTCAGCACCGCCCACCAGGGCCTGCTCGGGCTGCGCACCTCCGCGTCGGAGGCCCGTACGGCGCTGCGCCGCAGCCCGGCCGCGCTGGCCACCTACGACCTGGCGGGGCTGGACCGGATGCTGGAGGAGTGGTACTCCTCCGACGCGGCCCAGCAGGCGGTGCGGGAACTGCTGCAGCCGATACTGGAACAGAAGAGGGCGGGACTGCTGCTGGACATCCTGAGGGCCTACCTCGACCACCACGGCTCGCCGGCCAAGGCCGCAGAGGAGGTGCGCATGCACCGCAACGCCGTGAGCAGGAACATCAGGCGCATCGAGACGCTGCTGCAGGCCGACCTCGACGACCCGCAGCAGCGTCTGGCGCTGCAGCTGGCGTGCCGAGCGGCAAGGATATGAGACATGACCGAACTACTGGACATCGCGTCGGAGGCGGCCAGGGCGGTCGGCGGGCCGCTGCGCAAGGCGTTCCGCTCCCGCCCGCCCGTCGAGACCAAGCGCGACTTCCACGACCCGGTGACCGAGCACGACCGCGCCGCCGAGGAGACGATCCGCGAGGTGATCCTCTCGCACCGCCCCGACAGCGTGATCGTGGGCGAGGAGGGCGGCACCACCGGATCCGGCGAGGTGACCTGGTACGTCGACCCCATCGACGGCACCGCCAACTTCGCCGCCGGCATCCCGTTCTTCTGCGTGTCGATCGCCGCCGCGGTGGAGGGCGAGCTGGTCGCGGGCGTCGTCTACGACCCGGTGCGGGAGGACGAGTTCACCGCCTCCACCGAGGGCGCCTGGTGCAACGGGGTCCCGCTGCGCTCGCGCGGCGCCGTGCGCGACCGTGAGGCGATGCTGCTGAGCAGCTACCCCACCCCGCGCGACCTCGACCAGGACGGCCAGGCCGCGCTCGACCGCTACGCGGCGGTGGTCCGCTCCTTCGCCGCGGTCAGGCGGCTGGGCAGCGCGGCGCTCAAGCTGGCGCACGTGTCCGGCGGGTGGGCGGACGTGGCCTACGGGCGGCTGTCGAACCCGTGGGACGTGGCGGCGGGGGCGCTCCTGGTACGGCAGGCGGGCGGCGTCTACCTCGGCGACCCCCTGGTGCCGGGGGACTACCTGGCCCACGTGGGCGGCTTCGACCTCGCCGCCTCGGCCCTCGCCGACGTGGCCGCCTGACCGCGCAGGGCCGGTCTTCTCCGGCGCGTGTCTCTCGGACAGTCGCGACCGCTTCGGCACGCGGGCTCCGGCCCCGCCCGTCCGCTCGACGCGGCGCCCGCCGGGCCCGCCGTCAGGCCCGGCGGTGGGCCGCACCCGCCTTCACGTGCTCGATCATGATCTGCTCGGCCGTCTCCCCGTCGCCGCGCTCCAGCGCCCGCAGGATCCGCTCGTGCGCGTCGAGCTGCCGCTCGGCCACCCCCGGGTCCAGCCACAGCGACGCCCCCGGCGGCACGGGGAAGCTGGCCCTGACCGCCCTGGCGTGGCGGCCCAGGAAGGCGGGCCCGCCGATGTCGGCGATCCGCAGGTGGAACTCCTCCGACTGGCCGCCCAACAGGTCGTGCCGCCCGGCCGCGGCGTCCGCGACCATCGACTCGTGCAGCCGCCTGAGCTCGGCCAGCTCCGCCGCGGCGATGCGCCCGGCCGCCAGACGCGCGCCCAGGCCCTCGACCACGGCCCGCACCCCGTAGAACTCCTCCAGCGCGTCGTCGCCGAGGTCGACCACAGTCGCCCCGTGATGGGGCTCGTAGCTGATCAGCCGGTCCTTCTCCAGGCGGCGCAGCGCCTCCCTGACGGGCGTCACCGACACCCCGAGCCTGGTGGCGACGGCGGCGGCGCGCAGGGCGGTGCCGCCGGGGATCTGCCCGGTGCGGATCTCGTCCAGCAGGACCTCGTAGACGTAGTCCGCCTTGCTCATGGGCTGTCGCATAACTTATAAGATATAGGACTTATGACCAGTCTTGCCGATATCCGGGTGATCGACGTCGCGACGTTGTTCGCGGGGCCGTCCGCCGCGATGATGCTGGGCGACTTCGGCGCCGACGTCATCAAGATCGAGCATCCCCGCCGCGGCGACCCCTCACGCGGGCACGGCGCCGCCAAGGACGGCGTCGGCCTGTGGTGGAAGTCGCTGTCACGCAACAAGCGCGCCGCCGCCGTCGACCTGTCCGCGCGCGAGGGCCAGGAGATCCTGCGCCGCCTGGCGCGCGGCGCCGACGTGCTGGTGGAGAACTTCAGGCCCGGCACGCTCGAACGCTGGGGCCTCGGGCCCGAGCACCTGATGGAGCTCAACCCGCGCCTGATCGTGGCCAGGATGACGGGGTTCGGGCAGGCCGGGCCGATGGCGGGGCGGCCGGGGTTCGGCACGCTGGCCGAGGCGATGAGCGGCTTCGCCGCGATGACCGGCGAGCCCGACGGCCCGCCGACGCTGCCGCCGCTGGCCCTCGCCGACGGCATCGCCGGCCTGGCCATGTCCTACGCCGTCATGGTCGCCCTGCACGCCCGCGAGCGGACCGGCCGCGGGCAGGTCGTCGACATGGCCATCATCGAGCCGATCCTCGGCCTGCTCGGGCCGCAGATGACCGCCTACCAGGCGCTCGGCGCGGTCCCCCGGCGTACGGGCAACCGGTCGAGCAGCAACGCCCCGCGCAACACCTACCGCACCCGTGACGGGCGCTGGCTGGCCGTCTCCACCAGCGCGCAGACCATCGCCGAGCGCGTGGTCACCCTGGTCGGACGGCCCGACCTGGTGGCCCAGCCATGGTTCGCCACCGGCGCGGGCCGGGTCGAGCACGTCGAGGAGCTGGACGAGGCGGTCGGCTCCTGGATCGCCGAACGCGACGCCGACGAGGTCGTCGCCCGCTTCGAGGAGGCCCAGGCGGCGATCGCCCCGATCTACGACGTGCGCGACATCGCCGAGGACCCGCAGTACGCGGCGCTGAACACCTTCATCGAGCTGCCCGACGAGGAACTCGGCTCGGTCACCGTCCAGAACGTGCTGTTCCGGCTGTCGGAGACGCCGGGCGAGGTGCGCTGGACGGGCCGCCGCCTCGGCCAGGACACCGACGAGGTGCTCGGCGAGCTCGGCTACGCGCTCGAGGAGATCGCGAAGCTGCGCGAGAACGGGGTGGTGGCGTGACGCTGACCTGGCTGTACGTGCCGGGGGACCGGCCCGAGCGGTTCGACAAGGCCATGGCGTCGGGGGCCGACGTGGTCATCGTCGACCTCGAGGACGCGGTCGCGCCCTCCCGCAAGGACGCGGCCAGGCGCAACGTCGTCGACTTCCTGCGTGCCGGCCCGTCGTCCCCGCGGGCGCGCGCCGACGGTGCCGCCGGGGACCGCGGCGGGCCCGGCGCCGGTGCGCGTGCCGGCGATTCCACCGGGGAACGGGGCGCGCCGGCGGTGGGCGCGCGGGTCGACGGCGCCGGCTGGGATCCGGGCGGGCCGTCCGTGCACGTGCGGGTCAACGACCCCGCCACGGACCACGGGCGGCGTGACCTGCGGGCGCTGGCCGGCCTGCCGCTCGCCGCCGTGCGGGTCCCCAAGGTGCACTCGGTCGCGACCTTGGACCTGGTGGATCTCGACGTCCCTGTCCACGCCCTGCTGGAGTCGGCCGCCGGCGTGGTGAACGCGGCCGCCATCGCCGCCCACCCCAGGGTGGCGGGGGTGGCGCTGGGGGAGCAGGACCTGATGGCCGAGCTGTCCATCACCGACGAGGCGGCCCTCGACCACCTGCGGGTGCAGGCGGTGCTGGCCGCGGCGGCGGCGGGGCTGCCCCCCGTGGCGATGTCGGTCTACGCCGATGTGGCCGACGAGGCCGGGCTGCTGGCCTCCACCAGGCGGGGCAGGGCGCTCGGGCTGTACGGCCGGGCGGCGATCCATCCCCGGCAGCTGCCGGTGATCCGCGAGGCGTTCACGCCCACGCCGGAGGAGGTGGCCAGGGCGCGGGAGATCGTCGCGGCCGCCGAGCTGGCCGGCGACGTGGGCGCGGTGGCGCTGCCCGACGGCAGGTTCGTCGACGCGCCGGTCGTGGCGCGCGCCCGCCGTACCCTCGGCCTGGCCGACCGGCTGGCCCGCTGACGCCCCGCCGCTCCCTGGCCCGTGCCCGATGGCGCCCGGCCGCGTTCCGGCCCGTGCCCGCGTCCGCTGACGCCCCCCGCGCCCCGGCCCGTGCCCGGTGACGCCCGGTCCTGTCCTGGCCCGCGTCCGCTGAACAGCCCGCCGCTCCCTGGCCCGCGCCGCTGACGCCCCGCCGGGCCGGGGTCCGCGCTCGCCGGGCGTCAGGGGCGGGGGGCCCAGCGCCGCGACAGTTCCTCGTCCGAAGGGGCAGGGCCGGGCAGCGGCCGGTGGGCGGGCGGCAGCCGCATGGAGTCGAGCATCAACGTCAGGTAGCGGTGGCGCAGCTCCACCGTGCGCGGTTGCTCGCCCAGCTTGATCGAGGCCAGCTGCTCGAACAGCAGCGCGATGTCGGCGGTGGTGATGTCGGGGCGCAGCACCCCTGCCTCGACCGCCCGGCGGTGCACCGCGGTGGCCAGTTCCCCGGCCCGGGCGGCGTCGCGGTGGAGCTCCTCGGTGGGCTGGAAGGTGCCCGCGAGCGCGATGGTCAGCGAGCTGCTGTCGGCCTCGACGATGTCGCGCATGTAGGCCGCGAAGGCCTCCCACGGGTCGCCGTCCATCGCCAGCGACTTCTCGCAGGCGGCGATGTAGAGCTTGAGCCCGTCGCCGCAGAGCTTCTGCAGCAGCGTCTCCTTGCTGCCGTAGCGCCGGTAGAGGGCACTGATCCCGACGCCCGCGCGCTCGGCCACGGCCGCGATCGGGGCGCCGGGGTCAGCGGTGAAGACGGCTCTGGCGGCCTGCAGGATCAGTTCGTCGTTGCGCGCGGCCTGCGCACGGCGGCCGCTCATGGGTGCTGCTGTCATGCCCCCAGCATATAGCGGAACATACAATTCCGTTCTAGATAGATATGATCAAGCCTCTTCCCAATGATCGCCGGGGACCTTAGCGTCGCAGCAGACACCCCATACATCGCCTGACGGGAAGGGGCGGCTGGATGTCCGATGCGGCGATCACCCCCGCGTTATCCGACGAAGGCCTCGCACGTGACGACTACGCGCTCCAGCGGGTGCCCGCCTCGGCCCGCTACGGCTGGCTGACGGTCGCGGTCCAGCGCTTCGGCATGCTGAGCGCGCTGAGCCAGTTCCTGCTCGGCGCCACCCTCGGCATGGGGATGACCTTCTGGGACGCCGTCCTGGCCATCACCGTGGGCGCCGTCATCCTCGAGATCGTCGCGATCGCCGTCGGCATCGCGGGCATGCGCGAGGGCCTCTCGACGACCGTGCTGGCCCGGTGGGCCGGGTTCGGCCGCTACGGCGCCGGCATCGTGGGCATGGTCGTCGCCGTCTGCCTGCTCGGCTGGTTCGGCGTGCAGTCGGCGGTCCTGGCCCAGGGGCTGGCCTCGCTGCTGGGCGGGCCGCCGGTGTGGGTCTGGTCGATCATGGCAGGGCTGGCGGTGACGGCGATCGTGGTGCACGGCTTCGCCGGGATGGCCTGGACCGCGTGGATCACCGTCCCGGCCTTCCTGGCCCTGGCCGGCTGGGCGATCGCGGTCGAGCTGTCGAAGCAGCCGCTGGGCGCGCTGGTCGCCTCGGCCCCGCCGGGACCGGCCCTGAGCCTGGCCGAGGGCGCCACCATCGTCGCGGGCGGCTTCATCGTCGGCGCGGTCATCTCGCCCGACATGTGCCGGTGGAACCGCAGCGCCGCCGACGTGGTCAAGCAGACCGTGCTCGGCATCACGCTGGGCGAGTACGCCGTGGCCCTGGTCGGCGTGCTGCTCGCGCACGCGCTGCGCACCGGCGACGTGATCGCCATCGTCACCAGCACGTCCGGAGCGGTGGGCACGATCATCCTGGTCACCGCCACCCTGAAGATCAACGACTGGAACCTCTACGCCGCCTCGCTCGGCATGACCAACACCCTGTACACCGCCTTCGGCCTGCGCACCGGCAGGGCCGCGGTCACCGTGGCGCTCGGCGTGATCGGCACCGGCCTGGCCGCCGCCGGCATCCTCGACCATCTCGTCGACTTCTTCGTCCTGCTCGGCGTGGCCATCCCGCCGGTGGCGGGCATCATGGTCGCCGAGTACTTCGTGGTGCGCCGCTGGCGTCCCGTGCTGGACGCCTCCCGGCAGGCGGGCACGCTGCCCGAGACCGCCCCGGGGTGGGCGCCCGCCGCCCTGGCCATCTGGCTCGGCGCCGCGCTGGTCGGCAAGTACGTCGCGTGGGGCATCCCCGCGCTCAACGCCCTGCTGGTGGCCTTCGCCGCCTACGTGATCGCGGGCAGGCTCGGCCTCACCGGTGCCGCCCCGAAGGACCCCACCGGCGCCGCCCCGAAGGACACCGCCGGCCCGGCCTGACATCCCCTCCCACCCCTCTCCGCGTAGACAGGAGCTCCTCTGTGCGTGTCGGGATCGACGTGGGCGGCACCCACACCGACGCCGTCCTCATGGACGGGACCACCGTCCTGGCCGAGATCAAGACCGCGACCACCGTCGACGTGACCGGCGGCGTCGTCACCGCCCTGCGCGAGCTGCTGGCCGCCTCGGGCGTCGAGCGCGCCCGCGTGACCGCCGTGATGATCGGCACGACGCACTTCACCAACGCCCTGGTGACCGGGCGCCGGCTGGCCCGCACCGCGGTGGTACGGCTGGCCCTTCCGGCGACGGCGGCGCTGCCGCCGCTGGCGGACTGGCCCGAGCGGCTGGTGCGAGCCGTCGATCCCAGCGTCCACCTGTGCGACGGCGGGCACGAGTTCGACGGCCGGCCGATCTCCCCGCTCGACCCGGACCAGCTCAAACGCGTCGCGGCCGAGCTGGCGGCCCAGGAGATCGACACCGTGGCCGTCACCTCGGTGTTCTCGCCCGTCAACGCCGAGGTCGAGGAGACGGCGGCGGGCATCCTGCTCGCCGAGCTGCCCCACCTGCGGATCAGCCTGTCCCACCGGATCGGCAGGGTGGGGTTGCTGGAGCGCGAGAACGCCACCGTCGTCAACGCCTGCCTGCGCGACCTGGCCGACGAGATCGTCGACGCCTTCACCGGGGCGCTGCGGGCCGTCGGCATCCACGCGCCCCTCTACCTGTCGCAGAACGACGGCACGCTGATGGACGCCGAGCACACCCGCCGCTACCCGGTGCGCACCTTCGCCTCGGGGCCGACCAACTCCATGCGCGGCGCTGCCTTCCTGGCCGACCTGGCCGACTGCGCCGTGGTCGACATCGGCGGCACCACCACCGACGTCGGCGTGCTCAGCGGCGGCTACCCCCGCCAGGCCACCGGCGAGGTCGACATCGGCGGCGTGCGCACCAACTTCCGCATGCCGGACGTGCTGTCGATCGGGCTGGGCGGCGGCAGCCGCGTCACCGCCGAGCCCGCGCTGCGGATCGGCCCCGACAGCGTCGGCTACGAGCTGACCGGCCAGGCGCTGGTCTTCGGCGGCCGGGTCCTCACCGCCACCGACCTGGCGGTCGCCGCGGGCATGGCCGAGATCGGCGACCCCTCCCTTGTCCGGCACCTCGACCGCGAGCTGGTCAGGCGCGGCGTGGCCTGGATGGCCGGCCGGGTGAGCGAGCTGGTCGACCGGATGCGCGTCTCGGCCAGCCCGCTGCCGGTCGTCGTGGTCGGCGGCGGCAGCGTGCTGATGCCCGACCGCCTGGAGGGCGTGCCTGCCGTCCACCGGCCCGAGCATCACGCGGTGGCCAACGCCATCGGCGCGGCGACCGGCCAGATCGGCGGCGAGGTCGACCGGCTGTTCGCCATCACCGCCACCTGCTCGCGCGCGGACGTACTCGATCAGGCCCGCGCCGAGGCCGTGGAACGGGCGATCGCGGCGGGCGCCGACCCCGGCACCGTCGAGGTGGTCGACATCGACGAGATCCACGTGGCCTACCTGCCGGGCAACGCCGTACGGGTCAGGGTCAAGGCGGTCGGCGAGCTGCGCCTGAGCGGCCCGGCCGGCATCGAGGAGGTGCGGGTGTGATGGGCGAGAACCTGACACTGGAGGGGCTGCGGGACCTGGCCGAGGGGGCGGCGGTGCTCGGCACGGGCGGCGGCGGCGACCCCTACATCGGCAGGCTGCTGGTCGAGCGGCAGTTGCGGGCGGGCCGCCAGGTGACGATCATCCCGGTCGACGAGCTGCCCGACGACGCCCTGGTGCTGCCCTCGGCGATGATGGGGGCGCCCACCGTCTTCGTCGAACGGCCGCCGTCAGGCCAGGGCAACGTCGCCGCGCTGCGGGCGCTGGAGAAACACCTCGGCCGCACCGCCGCGGCGACCATGCCCATCGAGTGCGGCGGCCTCAACAGCATGATGCCGCTGCTGCTGGGCGCCCAGCTCGGGCTGCCGGTCATCGACGCCGACGGGATGGGCAGGGCCTTCCCCGAACTGCAGATGGAGACCTTCGCCGTGTACGGCGTGCCGGGCTCGCCCATGTCCATCGCCTCCGACCACGGCGACGTCGCCATCATCGACGCCCGCGACGACAACGTGCGCATGGAACGGCTGGCCCGCGTCATGACGGTCGAGATGGGCGGGGCCGCCTACATCTGCGACTACCCGATGGACGCGGCCACCGTGCGCCGCACCGCCGTACCGGGCACGCTCGGCCTGGCCGAACGGATCGGCGCCGCGCTCCGGCAGGCGCGCGCCCGGCACGACGACCCGTTCGAGGCGCTCACCGCGACGCTGTCCGGCACGATCTACAGCCATGGCCTGGTCCTGTTCCGCGGCAAGGTCGTCGACATCGACCGCAGGACCGTCGCCGGGTTCGCCCGCGGCCAGGTGACGCTGGCCAGTCTGGACGATCCCGGCGACCGGATGGTGATCACCTTCCAGAACGAGCACCTCGTCGCCCGCCGCGACGGCGAGGTGGTGGCCATCGTCCCCGACCTGATCTGCACGCTCAACACCGACACCGGGGCGCCGGTGACCACCGAGGCGCTGGCCTACGGGCAGCGCCTGACGGTCTACGCCATCTCCACGCCCGAGATCATGCGCACCCCGGCGGCGCTGGACTGCTTCGGCCCCGCCGCGTTCGGGCTCGGCGAGCCGTACGTGCCGGTCGAACGGCTCGCCGCCAGGTCGGCCGCGGGAACGTGATCCGTACCCCGGTGTAGGTGTCAGCGGACCGGAGCCGGCGACCGCGATCGCGGTGGCGGCTCCGGTCCGCAGCAGGTCAAGGCGGAGAATGGCGACATAGGGGACGACGATCCGAGGCCGCCGAGGCAACCCGGGGTAACAAGAACATCTATAAGTCCTAATGTCACGACAAAGTGTTGACGCAGGGGTAATGCGGCGGTTACATCGAGGACGAGCCAGATGGTCATGGAGGTGTCGCATGAACCGGACCCCGATAGTGCTGGCCCTGCTGGGGGCGCTGACCCTCACGGGATGCTCGGCAGGCGGCGACCAGGCCGCCGCCACCGCCTCGGCGAGCGCCTCGCCGACCACCGCACCCGCGCCCGCCGGCGGGATGAACTTCGCCGTCATCACCCACGCCGGACCCGGCGACGCCTTCTGGGACGTGGTCAAGAACGGCGCAGAAGCGGCCGGCAAGCAGTACGGCGTCACCGTGACCTACCAGGGCGACGGCGACGCGGGCAAGCAGTCGCAGCTCATCGACCAGGCCGTCTCCCAGAAGGTGGACGGGCTCGTGGTCTCCATGGCCAACCCCGACGCGCTGAAGGAGTCGATCGGCAAGGCGGTCGCCGCCAAGATCCCCGTGATCACCATCAACTCCGGCCTCGAGCGCTCCAAGGAGTTCGGCGCCCTCACCCACGTCGGCCAGTCGGAGGACGTGGCCGGCCGCGGCGCGGGCGAGCAGCTCAAGGCCGCGGGCGTCACCAAGCTGCTGTGCGTGATCCATGAGGCCGGTAACGTCGGCCTCGACCAGCGCTGCAAGGGCGCCGAGGCGACGCTGGGCGGCTCGGTCGAGCGGCTGCAGGTCGACGGCTCCAACCAGGCCGACGTCAGCTCCAAGGTGGCCGCGCGCGTCCAGGCCGACGAGTCCATCAACGGCGTCCTGACGCTGAACCCCGGCGTCGCCGTCGCCGCCCGCGACGCGCTCAAGGACGCGGGCTCGCAGGCCAAGCTGGCCACCTTCGACCTGTCGGGCGACGTGGTGACCGCCATCGAGGACGGCGAGATCCTCTTCGCCGTCGACCAGCAGCAGTACCTGCAGGGCTACCTGCCGATCACCTTCCTGTACCTGTACAAGACCAACCTCAACACCGTCGGCGGCGGCCTGCCCGTCAACACCGGGCCGGGGTTCGTCACCAAGGACAACGCCGCGCAGGTCGCCAAGCTGGCAGAGAGCGGCACCAGATGAGTGCGGTCACCGCCGACGAACGGCTGGGCGAGGTCGGCCGGGTCCGCCGCCTGCTGATCAGGCCCGAGCTGGGCGCGGTGGTCGGCGCGATCGTGGTCTTCTCCTTCTTCGCGAGCCAGTCGGCGGTCTTCCGCTCGGTGCGCGGCATCGCCAACTGGCTCGACCCGGCCGCCACGCTCGGCATCATGGCGGTGGCGATCGCGCTGCTGATGATCGGCGGCGAGTTCGACCTGTCGGCGGGCGTGATGACCGGCACCACGGGGCTGGTGCTGGTCACGCTGGCCACCCGCTTCGGGTTCAACGTCTGGCTGGCGATGCTGGCCGGCCTGGTCGTCGCGCTGGCCGTCGGCTTCGCCAACGGCCTCATCGTCACCAGGACCAGGCTGCCCAGCTTCATCGTCACGCTGGGCACGTTCCTCATGCTGCAGGGCATCAACCTGGGCGTCACCAAGATGATCACCGGTACCGTGCAGGTCAGCGGCCTGCGCCGGGCCTCCGGCTACGAGTCGGCGCGGACGGTGTTCGGCGGCACCATCGGCGACAGCGGGTTCAGGGTCGCGATCCTGTGGTGGATCCTGGTCACGATCGTGGCCACGTGGGTGCTGATGCGCACCCGCGCCGGCAACTGGATCTTCGCCGTCGGCGGCAACGAGCAGGCGGCCAGGGCCGTCGGCGTGCCGGCCGCCCATACCAAGATCGCCTTGTTCGTGACGACGGCGTGCGCGGCCTGGCTGGTCGGCTCGATCATGGCGCTGCGGTACACCTCCGTGCAGGCCAACGCGGGCATCGGGCAGGAGTTCATCTACATCATCGCCGCCGTCATCGGCGGCTGCCTGCTCACCGGCGGGTACGGCTCGGCGATCGGCGCCTCCATCGGCGCGGTCATCTTCGGCATGGCCGACAAGGGCATCGTCTTCCTCGGCTGGGACGCCGACTGGTTCATGTTCTTCCTCGGCGCGATGCTGCTGCTGGCCACCCTCGCCAACAACATGGTCCGCCGCTACGCGGAGGAGGTGAAGCATTGATCCTGGAAACGCGGGACATCGGCAAGAGCTTCGGCAGCGTGCTCGCGCTGCGGAACGTCTCGATGGGCGTGACGGCTGGACAGGTGACGTGCGTGCTCGGCGACAACGGCGCGGGCAAGTCGACGCTCATCAAGATCCTGTCGGGCGTCCACCAGCACGACTCGGGCATCCTGCTCATCGACGGCCGCGAGACGCGGCTGACCAGCCCGCGCGACGCCCTCGACCGGGGCATCGCCACCGTCTACCAGGACCTGGCGATGATCCCCCTGATGTCGGTGTGGCGCAACTTCTTCCTCGGCTCCGAGCCGGTCAAGTCGCTGGGCAGGTTCGACGTGGCCACCGCCAGGAGCGTCGCCCGCGAGGAGCTGAGGGCGATGGGCATCGACATCCGCGACGTCGACCAGCCGGTCGGCACCCTGTCGGGCGGCGAACGCCAGTCGGTGGCCATCGCCAGGGCCGTCCACTTCGGCGCCAGGGTGCTCATCCTCGATGAGCCCACCTCCGCGCTGGGCGTCAAGCAGGCGGGGGTGGTGCTGCGCTACATCGCCAGGGCCCGTGACCGCGGCCTCGGCGTGGTGTTCATCACCCACAACCCGCACCACGCCTACCCGGTCGGCGACCGCTTCCTGCTGCTCAACAGGGGCACCAGCCTCGGCGAGTACGGCAAGGCCGACATCAGCCGGCAGGAGCTGACCTCCCTCATGGCCGGAGGGGCCGAGCTGGAGCAGCTGGAGCATGAGCTCACCAGAGAGTGATACACCTGATGCGGTAATAGAGATCTTATGCCCCGTTCGTATGCGACAGGATGGATAAGCGAGATACGTGACCGGGGGCGAGGGGGAACGATGGTGGGCTGGCGTGCGCTGGTGCCGGTCGTGGCCATGACGACGATGGCGACGACGATGGTGACGGCGGGACCGGCGGTGGGCCTGGGCCCGGCGCCCGCCGCGCACGCCGCGGTGGCGCCGGAGCGGAAGGTGGTCTACCTCACCTTCGACGACGGGCCGTCGGAGTACACGGGCAAGGTGCTCGACATCCTGCGCGCCAACGACGTGCACGCCACCTTCTTCCTGCTCGGCGCCAACATCAAGGAGCACAGGGCGCTGGCCGGGCGGATCTTCAGCGAGGGGCACAGCCTGCAGAACCACAGCTGGTCGCACCCCGACCTGCGGCTCCTGCCGTGGCCCGTCTTCAAACGCCAGGTGCTCCGCACCGACGCCGAGATCAGGAAGCAGACCGGCTACACGCCGGGATGCCTGCGCCCGCCGTACGGGGCGGTCAACAAGAAGGTCCGCAGGGAGGCCGCGGCGCTGGGCAAGCGGGTGCGGCTGTGGACCGTCGACCCGCAGGACTGGGCCAGGCCCGGCGCCAAGACCATCGCCAGGCGGGTGTTGAAGCAGGTCGAGCCGGACGGGATCGTGCTGCTGCACGACGGCGGCGGCGACCGGCGGCAGACCGTCGCGGCCCTCCCCAAGATCATCAAAACGCTGAAGGAGCGCGGCTACGTCTTCCACCGCCTGTGGTGCGGGTGACCCGCCGGTTCCCGGGTCGCTCTAAAGTGTCTGGGTCTACCGGATACCGAGCAGGAATGAGAGGCCAACGATGACACGCCAGGCAGTGTGGGCGGTTGTGACCGGCATGTACGACGCCTACACCAGAGGCGACAGGGCGGGCATCGACCGCCTGCTGCACCCCGAGGCGACGATCTTCGACTCGGCCGCGCCGGACCTGATCACCAGCAGGGCCCAGCTGGAAAAGGTGCGCGACGCCCGGCCCACCGACGGCCCCCAGGAGACGGGCGTGACCGCCTACGACGAGGTGGTCGACGTGTGGGGCGACACCGCGCTGGCCCGCTACCTGCTGCGCGTCGACTACGTCACCGGCGCGTCGGAGACCGTGCGCACGACCACCGTGCTGCGGCGCTCCGACGACGAGTGGCTCATCGTGCACGTCCACGAGAACACCCTCTGACCTGGACGTATCCTGAAGCGCGAGGGCGTGGTGCACAGGCCGCGCCCGCCCGCATGGGCGTCGTGCACACGGAGAGCGAGAGGGGGCGGTCCTATGGTGCGCCATATCCGTGCAGCGCCCCCCTCCTCCGAGGAGCACCCATGACCGCCACCGACGCCCGGACCCTGCCCATCGGGTCCGCGTTCGACCGCATGCCGTTCACCCGACGGCATGTGCTGATCGCCCTGGCCCTGTTCATCGCCTTCGTCATCGAGTCGTGGGAACAGCTCGCGCTCATCTACGTCTCCGGCGACCTCGGCGAGGAGTTCGGCATCGGGCAGGCGGGCGTCGGCGTCGTCCTGTCGGCCGTGGCGTTCGGCATGATCCCTGGCGCGCTGGTGTGGGGTCCGCTCGCCGACCGCATCGGCCGCAAGCCCACCTGCTTCTGGTCGCTGCTGTCCTACGGCGTGATCGCCCTGGCCTCCGCCTTCGCCCCGAACCTGGCCACCCTCGTCACGCTGCGCGTCGCCTCCGGGCTCGCCCTCGCCGGCGTCTACACCGTCACCTTCCCCTACTTCCTCGAACTGCTGCCCACCAGGAGCCGCGGCAGGGCCGCGGTCTACCTGTCGATCGGCTGGCCCATCGGCATGCTCGCCGCCATCGGCGCCTCGGTCGCGCTCGGCGACCTCGGCTGGCACGTCGTCGTCATCGCCAGCGCGGCGGCCGGGCTGTGGGCGTTCGCGATCAGGGCGTGGGTGCCCGAGTCGCCGTACTGGCTGGCCGCCCGCGGCCGCCAGCACGAAGCCCGCCAGGTGCTGCGCACCCTCGGCAGCCCCGACACCGACGCCACCTTCACCGTCGCCGCCCGGCGCGTGGGCAACCCGCTCGACCTGCTGCGCGGCGGGCTGACGAAGATCACCGTGGCGATGCTGCTGCTGAACTTCGCCTTCAACTGGGGCTACTGGGGCCTGCAGACCTGGCTGCCCACGCTGCTGCAGGAGAAGGGCCTCACCCTCGACGCCTCGCTCGGCTTCGCCGCGCTCAGCGCGCTGATGATGATCCCCGGCTACGTGAGCGCCTCCCTGCTGACCGGCCGCTTCGGACGCAAGAAGGTCTTCCTCGTCTACGTCGTGGCGGCGGCGCTCGGCGGCCTGTGGTTCGCCCTGGCCGACTCCACCTTCGAGCTGTACGCGGGCAACTTCGTGCTGTCGTTCTTCAGCCTGGGCGCGTGGGGCGTCTGGAACACCTGGAACGGCGAGTTCTACCCGACGGCGCTGCGCGGCACCGGCTACTCGTGGGCGACGGCCGCCCAGCTGATCGCCACCACGCTGGCGCCCTCCGCGGTGGGCGCGCTGCTGGCCAACGCCACCGGGTTCACCGCGACGATGCTGGTGATCAACGCGTTCATGGTGGTCACGGCGTTGCTGGCGGTGCCGCTGCCGGAGACCGAGGGGCGCGAGCTGGAATGATCCTCGGCGTCGCGCTCGGACGGCACGCGACCACCGTCGTGGCCGTCCGCGACGGCGTCCCGATCGCCTCGTGGTCGTCCTCCGGTACGGCCGGCCCCGATCCCCGCGTTGTCGACCCCCACGTTGTCGTCCCCCAGGTTGTCGACCCTCACGCTGTCGGCTCTCAAGAGTTCGGCCCCTTCCTGCCCGGTCTTGCGGACGTCTTCGTGCTGTCCGGTCTTGCCGGCGGGCCTGGTCTTCCTGGCGGGCCCGGTCTTCCCGGGACGCCCGGCCTTCCAGGGGCTCCCGTTGATCGGGGGACGCCCGGCCGGGCCGGCGAACCCGGTCGTCGCGCCACGCCCGGCCCGACCGGCGCCGGAGGCTCCCCCGGCGGGCGCCGAGGGAACGAGCGCCCTGGAAGCCGGACGGGCCACCCCGAGACCCGTATCACGATCCGACCGGGAGAGATCCGCGCGGCCTGCCTGGCCATCGACCTCGCCGACGTCCCGGCCGCGCCGGTGGCCGCCATCAGGATCGGCGGACCGTGCCCGCCCGTCCTCGGCCCGCACGTCCCTCACCCCAGAGGCAGGGCGACGATCGTCCGCGGCGGCCACAGCCTGACCGGCCGCCCGCTCGTCCCTCTCGACACCGACGCCGTCCGCCTCTTCGCCGCCGGCTGCGGTCTGCTCGACTTCGCGGTGACGGCGACGGGCTCGCCCACTCTCGCCGACCACGAGCTGGCCGTCGCCGACCTCGTGGCCGCCGAGGTTCCGGGAGCGCGCATCACGCTGTCGTACGAGTTCGGCAGGCCGGGGCTGCGGGAGAGGGAGCGCGAGGCGATACTCAACGCGTCGCTGCGACCCGCGGCGGAGCGGGTGGCCGACGCGCTGGCCGCATGGCTGCCCGGCATCCCGCTGTACGTGGCGCGGACCGGAGAGGGGCTGGTGTCCTCCTCCTACTTCCGCCGCTACCCGCTGGTGTGCGCCCGTGGCGGCACCGCCGCCGCCCTGCGCGGCCGGCCAGCCCCGCCCACGGCCGCCGGTGGTGACCCGTCTCCGGACCCCGCAGGGGAGGCGGCGGCCTACGGGGCGACGCTGGCGAGTCCCGTGGCCGGGGTGGAACGGATCGTGCGGGCACGGGGCAGGGCCGAACTGGACAGGGAAGTGGACGACGCCCGCGACGAGGCGCTGACACGGGTGGTGAGCGCCGGGGCCGCCCCGGGTTCGGCGCGGATCGAGGAACTGACGGTGAACCCGCTGTCGTACCTGCCCGACGGCCTCTACCGGGTGCGCGTCACCGCCGAGGGGACCACCCCATGACCGCCGCGCCATCCGCCCTCGGCCGGCGGCTGCGAGCTCGGGCGGGTCGCGCCTCGCACGTCCGGCCCTGCGTGCAGTCCTTGGGTCGGCAGCGGACCGCGCGGCGGAGGCGGCCGTGATCGGGCGGTCGGACATGATCGGGCGGGCGGAGCTGCCGGTGTTCGCCGCCGGGTCGCGGCTGTTCGCCACCGGCGCCGCCGAATCCGCCTTCCACCTGGCCGTCGACTGGGCCGGCGCCGTCCTCGACACGCCGGTGCGGCTCGTCCAGGCCACCGACCTGCCGCCCGACACCCTGTGCGTCGCTGTCACGCTGGTCGGCTCGACGACGGCCATGGGGGAGCAACTGCCCGAAGGCGGTGAGCCCGCGCGAGCCGTACAGGCCCTCGAACGCCGGCTCGGCACCCGCGCCGGCGCCGTCGTGGCGCTGAACCTGGCCGCCGAGAACGCCCTCCTCCCGCTGATCGCGGCGGCGGCGCTCGGCCTGCCGCTGGTGGACGGCGACGGTTCCGGCAGGGTGTTCCCGCTGGTGGAGCAGACCACCTACACCTTGGGCGGCATCAGCCCCACCCCGCTGGCGCTGGCCGGCCCCGCCGGGGAGCTGGTGCTGCTGGAGACCGCGCCCGGCAGGGTGGAGGAGACGCTGCGGCCGCTGGTGCTGTCGTTCGGCGGGTGGGGGCTGGCCGCCTGCTACCCGATGCGGGCCGCCGACCTCTCCGGGGTGCTGGTTCCGGGCACGGTGTCGATGCTGATGGCGGCGGGACAGCCGGGAGTGTCGCGTTCGGCCGCCGCCCCGTACGGCGTGCGGCGGTTGTGCGTGGGACGGATCGTCGCGGTCGAGGGCAGCAGCGGACATGGCGCGGACCTGGCGATGCCGTCGCTGCCGTCGAGCATCGTGGTGGAGGAGAGCGAGGGACTCGGCAGGCTGGTACGGCTGGAGGCGCACAACGAGATCGTGCTCGCGCTGGCCGACGGGGCGCCGGTGGCGATGGCGCCCGACCAGATCTGCATGATCTCCTCGGCCGACGGGATGGTGGTGGACGTGGACAAGGCCAGGCCCGGCATGCGGGTGGAGGTCCTGGTGCTGCGTGCCGCGCCTGCCTGGCACACCGACGAGGGGCGCGCGCTGGGCGGGCTGCGGGCGTTCGGGGTCCCGCTATGACGCCGTCGGCGTGCGTCACCCACTGCCCGGTGGAGGTACTCGGGGTCGTGAAGGCGAGGTGCCCGGGGCCGGTGCTCAGGGTCGTCAAGGGCGCAGTGGGGCCCTGCGGGTACGAGGCGCACGGGGCCTGGCGCAGAGGCGGGAGATGCAGGTGAGTGGCTCTCAGGGGCGTGAGGTGCGGGGCTGGGAGGCGCCGGTCACCGTGGCCGAGCTGGTCAACGGCGGGCCGCTGGCGGGTGCCCGGATGTACGGCAGCGGCGAGCACCCCGTCCACCAGGTGCGCATCGTCGACGACCTGTCGGTGTTCTCCAGCGTGGCGCCGCACACGGCCGTGGTGCTCATCGGGGCGGCGGCCAGCGGCGGCTGGGCGGTGGAGATGGCGATGCGGCGCGCGTGGGAGCAGGCGGCAGCGTGCGTGATCGCGCCCGCCGAAGCGGCAGGGACGGGATCGAGCATGGGATCGAGCGCGGTGCTCGCCGAACGCCTCGGCATCACGCTGATCGTCGTGGCCGCTGATCCGCTGGTGACGGCCGTGGAGGTGGCGTCGGCGGCGGCGCGTCCCTCTGCCGCGCGTACCCAGCTCGTCGCCCGCTGCGCGACCAGGCTGGCCGAGGCCGGTGCCTCGGCGCGCCGGGTGCTGGGCGTGCTCAACGCGGAGCTGCCCGGCACCTCCGTGGCCTTCGTCGACCCGTACGGCACGCGCCTGGCCGGGCGTGCCGCCGCGCTGGCGCCGGCCGGTCAGGGGCCGTGGCCGGTCGAGGTCGAGGTCACCGGCCCTGAAGGGACGGCGCTGGGCAGGCTGGTGGCGGCCGGGCCGGCACGGTCGGCGGGGTGGCCGGCGGTGGTGCGCGCAGTGCTCGACCTCGCCGTCGCCCCGCTGACGGCGTGGGCCGCGGCCGAACGGCTGGCGGCGTCGAGCGACTTCGCCCTCCAGTCGGCCCTCGCCGACCGTCTCCTGGCTGAGTCCGCCATCACGGGCGCAGAAGGCGCGCCGGCGGTCACCGAGGCCGCCACGACGGCGACGGGTACCCAGGCCGCCCTCACGGGCGCCGAGGGCGTGCCGACGGGCAGCGACGCCGCCACCACGGCGACGGGAACCGAGGCCGCCACCGGAGTGACGGGAACCGAGGCCGCCCTCACGGGCATCGGGAGTGTCGCCACAGGCGCCGAAGAGGTCTCCCCCCGCCCCGACGAACAGGGCGCCGGTGGTGTCCGTCAGGAGGCCACGGGCAGAGCCGGTGCGTCTCCGACCGGCGCGGGCCCGGGTCGTGGCATCCGGAAGGGCGAGAGTGGTGCCATCCGTAAGGGCGAGAGCCCGGGTGGCGCCTGGCCGGCAGGCGAGAGCCCGGGTGGCGCCTGGTCGACAGGTGCGGGCAGGGGTGGCGCCTTTCAGGGAGGCGCGGGCAGGGGTGGCGCGGTCAGCGGAGATGCGGTCAGGGGAGATGCGGGTAGGGGAGACGCGGGTAGGGGTGGCGCCTTCCATGCAGGCACGGGCAGGGGAGGCGCCGTCCGGGGAGGCGCGGGTCGCGGCGGTGAAGGGCAGCAGGAGCCCGCGGGTGAAGGGGTGTGGGCGAGGGCGGTGGCGCTGGGATGGGCGGTGCGTGGACCCATGGCGGCGTTCATGATCAGGCCGTCGGGCCGCGCGCCGGGCCCCGGCGACGCGGAACGGGCACGCGCCGTGATCGTCGCGACCGTCGGCCAGGTACCGGTCGTCGCAAGAAGCGAAGGCTGGGCGGGCTGGTCCGCGCTGCCTCCCGAGCACCTGGCCGAACGGCTCGGCCGGGCCGTACAGGCGCTGCCGTGGCCGTGCGCGGCAGGCGTCGGCACTCCTGTCGCCGACCTGCGGGCGATGGGGGAGTCGCTGCTCGGCGCCGAGGCGGCGGCGTTCCTCGCGCGGGCGGGAAGCGTCGCGCGCGCCGACCGGATGGGCCCCGCCGAGCTCCTAGCCGCCATCCCGGCCAGCGCGCTCATGGCCCCCGCGACGGTGGTGCTCCAGCCGCTGCTGGCCATGGACAGGGACGGCACGCTGCTGGAGACGCTCGGCGCGGTGCTGGGCGAGGGCGGCGCGGTGCGGGCCGCCGAACGCCTCGGTGTGCACCGCAACACCGTCACGGCCCGCCTCGACCGGATCAGGGAGGCGGGTTACGACCTCGACGACCGCGCCACGAGGCTGGCGCTGCAGCTGGCCTGCCACGTGCTCGGCTCCACCGCGCCACCGCCCGGGCCGGCCACCTGACCCCTCCGACCGAGCCGCCCACCAGAGCCCCCCACCAGAGCCCCCCACCAGAGCCCCCCACCAGAGCCACCGTGTCGCCAGGGCCGCCGCGCCGCCTGGTCCGGTGCGCTACGCCTGCTTGACGAGCATGAGCATCTCGTCGAGCGGAAGCTCCTCCACCCGCGCGTCGCCCAGCGCCTGCCGTACCCGGGACTCGATCCTGTCGACGTCGCCGCGCTCGGCCGGTGGCAGTGGCGCGCCGACGGCGCGGCGGGTGGCGGCGGCGGTGGCGAGCAGGCGGGCGGCGAGGTGGTGGCGTCCCGCCAGCGAGTGGGCGCCGGCCAGGCCCTCGAGGGCGAGCGCGACCGCGCGGGGGTCGCCGCTGGCGCGCGCGGCGGCCAGGCCCTGCAGGTGCAGGTCGAGGGCGCCGGCGGCGTCGCCGCGCTGTTCGGCGACGAAGCCGAGCTCGGCCATGACCAGCGCGGTGCCCGGTCTGGCGTCGAGCAGGCGCATCCAGTCGAGCCAGGTGCGCAGGTGGGCCTCGGCCTCGTCCAGGTCGCCCTGGCGCCTGGCGGTGAGGGCCAGGCCGGTCTGGGCGAACTCCTCGGCCGGCTTGCTGGCCTGCTCGGCGGCCAGCTGCTTGGCGCGGGTGTGGAGCTCGCGGGAGCGTTCGTGGTCGCCGCGCAGCAGGGCCAGCCGACCGAGCCCGGACAGGCGCCAGGAGACCTCGCTGGTGAGGCCGAGCTCCTCGATGAGGCGCAGGCCCTCGGTGCGCAGCGCGGTGGCGCGGGCGTAGTCGCCGGTGATCTCGGCGTGGGTGGCCAGGTGGTCGGCGGCACGGGACTGGCCCCACCGGTCGCCGAGCGCTCGGAACGCCTCGAGGCCGGCCGTGGCGTCGTCGTGGAGGCTGGTGAGGTCTCCGGCGAGCAGCGCCTTCCCGGCACGTGTGCTGAGAGCGGCGGCGGCGCCCCACCGGTCGCCGAGCGCGCGGAAGCCCGTCAGGGCGGTGTCGGCGAGCGGGCCGGCCTCGCCGATGCCGCGCTGGGCGGAGGCGAGGAACCACTGGGCGCGGGCGAGCCCGGCGGGATCGTCGCGGAAGAGGGCGAGGGCGGCACCGGGGTCGGCCGGTTCGCCCGCCAGGAGGGCGAAGCCGGCCTGCCAGGCGGCGGTGCGCGCGTCCGGGCCCCGCTGCAGCGCGTGCGCCAGGTGGCGGCGGGCCTCGGTGAGGTGTCCGCGCAGGAACCAGTACCAGGCGAGGGCGTCGACGAGCCGGTGGGCGAGGCCGGCGGGCGCGTGGTCGAGCGCGGCCCGCAGGTTGGCCGCCTCGGCGTCGAGGACGGACAGCCACGCGCGCTGCTCGGCGCCGCGCAGGTGCGGCTCGGCCCGTTCGGCGAGCGCGGTGTAGTAGGCGGCGTGACGGGACCTGATGGCCGCCTGCTCGCCCGCCTCCCCGAGGCGTTCGAGACCGTAGGTCTTGACCGTCTGGAGGAGGCGGTGGCGCGGGCCGGGCGTCACCAGCGAGCGGTCGACGAGGCGGGCGAGGGTGCCGGCGACGTCGATGTGCGGCTCGGCGCAGGTGTGCTCGGCGGCCTCCAGCGTGCACCCGTCGGCGTGGACGGCCAGGCGCCGCAGCACCGTGCGTTCGGGTGCGGTGAGCAGATCCCAGCTCCAGTCGATGACCGCGCGGAGGGTGCGCTGGCGCGCCGGGGTGCCGCGCTGCTCGGCGGTGAGCAGGTGGTGGTCGAGGCGCTCGGCCAGGGCGTGGCCACCGAGCGCCCGCGCGCGGGTGGCGGCCAGTTCGATGGCCAGCGGGATGCCCTCGAGCCTCGGCACCAGGGCGGCGGCCTCCTCGCCGGTCAGGCCGGGGGCGAGCGTGGTCAGCAGCAGGGTGGCGGCGCCGGCGTCGAGCGGCGGTACGGCGTAGGCGCGCTCGCCGGGCACGGCCAGCGCCTCCCTGCTGGTGGCCAGGACGCGCAGGCCCGGGACCTCGCGCAGCAGCGCGGCCGTCAGAGCGGCGGCCGGCTCGACGAGGTGCTCGCAGTTGTCCAGGACGAGCAGGGAGGCGCGCTGGGCGCGCAGCGCGGCGGCCAGGTCGCTCTCGTCGCGCAGGCCGAACGCCCGGCTGACGGCCTGGGCGGGATCGTCGCTGTCGGCCAGCTCGACGAAACGGGCGCCCGGGTGGTCGCCGGCCGCCTCGAGAGCCAGGCGCGTCTTGCCGACGCCGCCGGGACCCGTGAGCGTGACCAGCCTGGCCCGCTCCAGGATCGAGCGGACCTGCCGCAGGTCGGCCTCGCGACCGACGAGCCCGGTCAGCGCGGCGGGCAGGGCCGGTGACGGGGCTACGGGCGGGTGGGCGCGTGGCGGCGGGTCGAGCGAGGGGTCGTGGCGCAGGATGGCCTCGTGCAGCGCGGCCAGCTCGGGGCCCGGGTCGAGGCCGAGCTCGTCGGCCAGCAGGGCGCGGGCCTGGGCGTAGGTGTCCAGCGCCGCGCTCTGGCGGCCGGCGCGGTAGAGGGCGCGCATGTGCAGGCCGCGCAGCCGTTCGCGCAGCGGATGGGCGGCCACCAGCGCGGCCAGCTCGACCGGCCGGCCCTCCAGGAGGCGCCGCTCGGCCTGGTCCTCGAGCGCCGTGAGGCGCAGCTCCTCCAGGTGGGTGATCGTGGCCGCGGCGAACGCGGCGTCGGCGAAGTCGGCCAGCGCGGGCCCGCGCCACAGCGCGAGCGCCTCGTCGAGGCGGCCGTCGGCCAGCAGGTCCTGGAAGCGGGTGGTGTCGAGCTCGGGGGCGTGCAGCAGGTAGCCGGGCGGCCGGGAGACGACCAGGTCGCGGGCGCCGGGCTCGGCGCCGTCCAGGGCCCGGCGCAGGTGCCAGACCCTCGTCTGCAGCGCGGCGTGGGCGTCGGCGGGCGGAGTGTCGCCCCAGAGGTCGTCGATGAGGCGGTCGGCGGGGACGACCCGGCCCTCGTGGGCCAGCAGGTCGGCCAGCAGGGTGCGGACCTTGCGCTCGCGGACGCGGACGGGAGCGCCGGCGTCGGTGCGGACCTCCAGCGGGCCGAGGATGGCGAAGCGCATGGCGACACCGTATCGAGAGCGGATCGAGAGGGCGGTGCCGCACGGTGGAGGCATGACTTCGGTAACGGTGATCGGGCTCGGCCTGATGGGGAAGGCGCTCGCGGGCGCCTTCGTGCGTGCGGGGCATCGCACGACGGTGTGGAACCGTACGGCGGGCAGGAACGTGGACGGCGCGGAACACGCGACCGACGTCGCGGCGGCGGTCGCGGCGGCTCCCCTCGTGGTGGTGTGCGTGGTGAACAACGACGCGGTGCTCCAGGTACTGGAAGAGGCCGGGTCGCTGGCGGGCAGGGTGCTGGTGAACCTGACCAACGGCACCCCCGCCCAGGCGCGCGAGGTGGCGGCGAGGGTGGCCGAGCTGGGCGGCCGCTACGTCGACGGCGGCATCATGGCGGTGCCGCAGATGATCGCCGGGCCCGGCGCGCTGGTTCTTTACAGCGGCTCGGCGGAAGCCTTCCACGAGCACGCGGCGACGCTGGAGGCGCTGGCGCAGGCGCGGTTCATGGGCACCGACCCGGGCCTGGCCGCGCTGTACGACCTGGCGCTGCTCAGCGGGATGTACGGCATGTTCGGCGGGGTCTTCCACGCGTTCGCCATGGTGCGGGCGGCCGGCGAGGACGTGCGCGGGTTCGCGCCGATGCTGGGCGCGTGGCTGTCGGCCATGATGGAGGGCATGCCCGAGCAGGCAGAGCAGATCGTCTCCGGCGACTACGCCACCGACGTGTCGGCGCTGGCGATGAACCAGCTGGCCATGCCCAACTTCGTCGAGGCGGCCAAGGAGCTGGGCCTGCGCCCCGACGTGCTGCTGCCGATCCAGCGGCTGATCGACAGGGCGGTCGAGGCGGGGCACGGCGCTGACAGCCTCACCCGGCTGGTGGAGATGATCAAGGAGTAGGGGTGGCGGCCCCGCCACGCGGCGGGGCCGCCCTTCGCTAGCGCGTCACCATGCCCTGGGCGACGTCGTCGGCGGCGGCCTCGGGGTCGCGCAGCTCGGCGGGGCCGTACCCGCCGCCGCCGCCCGACTCGCAGCGCAGGACGTCGCCCGCCCGCACCGGCAGGGCGTTGACCTTGAGCATCTCGCGCTGCCGCGGGGTGCCGGGGTTGAGCGTGACGCGGGGCGGCGCGCCTGCCGTACCGCCGGCCAGGCCCCAGGCGGGGGTGACGGAGCGCTCGAACCACAGCGACAGAGAGGTGTCGCCGATGAACTCGTACTCGCGGACGACGCCGTTGCCGCCGCGCCACTGTCCCAGCCCGCCGGTGTCGGGACGGACCTCGTAGCGGATGACGCGGACGGGGAAGAGCGTCTCGAGCACCTCGATCGGCATGTCGCGCAGCGCGCCGTTCACGTTGTTGATCAGGCACGTCTCGCCGTCGCCGCCCTCCCACGCGCCCCAGCCGCCGACGGTGGCCTCCTGGGAGACGTACAGCTTGCCGGTGCGCGGGTCGGTGCCGGTGAACTGGACGATGAGCGAGTCGCCGTAGGAGGCGGCGGCCGCCCGGTCGGGCACGACCGGGGCCAGCGCCTTGACGACCAGGTCGATGAGCAGGCCGAGGTGGGAGTAGTAGTACTGGCAGGCCGCAGGTGACTGGGCGGCCAGCATGGAGCCGGGCCTGGTGACGACGTCGAGTGGGCGGAAGGAGCCGCCGTTGAGCGGCACGTCGGCGCTGACGAGGAGCTTGTAGGCGACCCTGACGGCGGCGACGGCCTGGGCCGCCCCGCAGTTGACCGGGCCGGTCGCCTGGTCGGCGCAGTCGGTGAGGTCGACGTGGACGCGCTCGCCCTCGACGGTGACGGTGACGTTGACCGGCAGCGGGGTGTCCAGGTCGATGCCGTCGTTGTCGAGGAAGCCGCCCGCGGTGTAGGTGCCGTCGGGGATGGCGGCGATGGCCTGCCGCTCGAGGCGCTCGGTCTGGGCGAAGATCTCGTCGCGGGCCGCCATGACCGTCTCGATGCCCCAGCGCCCGACGATCTCGGCCAGGCGGCGCTGCCCGGTCATCGCGCAGGCGACCTGGGCGCGCATGTCGCCCAGCGTGGCGTGCGGGAAGCGCACGTTGCGGGCGATGACCTCGTGCAGGTCGCGGCACGGCCGGCCGTTGTCGTAGATCTTCGTCGGGCCCATGCGCAGGCCCTCCTGGAAGATCGAGGTGGAGTCCATGGAGCCGCCGGGGTCCTTGGAACCCATGTCGAGCCAGTGCGCCCTGGAGGCCGCGAACCCGGCCAGCTCCCCGTCGACGAAGATCGGGCCGTAGACGGTGACGTCGTTGAGGTGGGTGCCGCCGATGTAGGAGTCGTTGAGCACCCAGACGTCGCCCTCCTTCCAGACGTCCCTGCCGAGCAGGCGCTCCGTCTCGCGCGTGCAGACCTCCAGGTTGCCGAGGAAGATCGGCAGGCCGCTCGACTGGCCGAGGACGTCGTGGTCGCGGTCGAGCAGCGCGACGGCGCAGTCCTTGGCCTCGTAGATGACCGGCGTGTAGGAGGAGCGGATGAGCGTGGTGTTCATGTCCTCCGCCGCCTGCAGGAGCGCGCAGCGGATGATCTCTGTGGTCACGGGGTCGATCATGAGGTCACCTTGATGATCAGGAATCCGTTGGCGTCCACGGCGGCCAGGCAGCCGGGCGGGATGACGGTGGTCGCGGTCTCCTCCACCACGATGGCGGGGCCCTCGATCTCGCCGTCCAGAGCGCTCCTGCGCAGCACGGGCGTGCGGTGCACCCGGCCGTCGAAGATCACATCCCGTACGGCGGGCGGGTGCGTCTCGCCGGCCGGCGGCGCCGTCGCCGTCCTGGGGAAGGTGCCGAAGCCGGTGCTGCGCAGCATGACGAACTCGACCGGCGCCTCGGGGGTGGCGTGGCCGTACCTGCTGACGTGGGCCTCGGCGTAGCGCTCGGCGACGGCCCGCAGGAAGCCGGGCGCGGCGGGCTCGGCGGCGTCGCGCAGCGGGATGGTGAGGGTGTAGTCCTGGCCCTCGTAGCGCATGTCGACCGCGTGCTCGACCCGCCGCCGCCCGGACGGCACGCCCTGGCCGTCGAGGGCGGCCAGCGCGTCGCGTTCCAGGTCGGCCAGCCGGGCGGCCATGTCGCCGCCGTCGAGGTCGTCCTGCGGGCGGAAGTACGGGTGCGTCAGGTCGCGCCGCACGTCGGCCTCCAGCATCCCCCACGCGGAGAAGGCGCCGGGGAAGCGCGGCACGACGACCTCGCCGATGCCGAGCTCGCGCGCGATGAAGACGGCGTGCATGGCGCCCGCGCCGCCGAAGGCCACCAGCGCGAACTCGCGCGGCTCCACCCCGTGCTCGACCGTGAGGGTGCGGATGGCCTGGGCCATCTTGGCGTTGGCCACGTCGCAGATGCCCTCGGCCAGCTGCAGCGGATCCATGTCGAGCGTCTCGGCGAGCGTGGCGACGGCCGTCCCCGCCGCCTCGACGTCCAGCCGCATCAGGCCGCCGGCGAACCAGGCCGGGTCGACGCGGCCCAGCACCACGTTGGCGTCGGTCACCGTCGGCTGCGTGCCGCCCCTGCCGTAGCAGGCCGGCCCCGGTACGGCTCCCGCCGACTGCGGTCCGACGCGCAGCGCGCCCGCCTCCGTGGAGGCGATCGAGCCGCCGCCCGCGCCGATGGTGTGCAGGTTCACGATCGGCATCAGGACAGGGAAGCCCTCGATCCTGGCCTCGGCGCTGACGTCGGGGCGCCCGTTGACGACGAGGGAGACGTCGAAGGAGGTGCCGCCCATGTCGACGCAGATGGCATTGTCGCGGCCGAGCAGTCGGGCCGCGGCCACCCCGCCCATGGTGCCGCCGACGGGCCCCGACAGCAGGGTCTGCAGCGGTCGTCTCATCGCGTATCCGGCGTTGACCAGGCCGCCCGACGACTGCATCACGTGCACCGGCACGGCCAGCCCGCGCTCGGCGAAGCGCTGCTCGATCCGCGACAGGTAGCGGCGCACGACCGGCCCCGTGTAGGCCTCCAGGACCGCTGAGGAGGTGCGCTCGTACTCCCGCCACTCCCTGGCCACCTCGTGGCTGAGCACGACCAGCACCTCGTCGCCGAGTTCCTGCCGGAGGATCTCGCCCGCCCTGATCTCGTGCGCCGGGTTCACGTAGGAGAACAGCAGCGTGACGGCGATCGCGTCGAACCCCTCCGCCTTCGCGCGGTGGGCGGCCCGCCGTACGGCCTGCTCGTCGAGCGGCTGCAGTTCCTCGCCGCGCCAGTCGAGCCGGCCGGCCGCCTCCATGACGTCGCCGCGGGGGACCAGCGGGGCCGGTTTGCGGTAGCGCAGCTCGAACATGCGGTCGCGGTTGCCGCGGGCGATCTGGTAGACGTCGCGCGCGCCCTCGCCGGTCAGCAGCAGCACCCTGGCGCCCTTGCGTTCGAGGAGTGCGTTGAGACCCTGCGTGGTGCCGTGCACGAAGAAGGAGATGAGGGACGGATCGTCGACCACCCGGCCGAGCGCGGCGAAGACGCCCTCGGCCAGGTCTCCGGGGGTGGTCGGCGCCTTCGAGGCCAGCACGGCACCGCTCTGCTCGTCGTAGCAGACCACGTCGGTGAAGGTGCCGCCGATGTCCATGGCGACGCGATATGTCATGGTGGCACCGTATGCGGTGGCGGGCCGCCGCGGGTGTGCGAGGCGCACGGCCACGGCCCCGCACCCGTGCGTCCCGCACCCCGTTCCTCGCAGGCGCGCCGCCGGCGAACCGTCCTGGGTGCTCGACGGAGAGGCGGCAGGTGGCGGTCCAGGATGGGGGAGCGGCGATGGCGGACGGCGAAGCGGCTGACGCATGGGATCTCGAACAGGCCGCGGCGGTCTTCGACAGTGTGCGGCCACGGCTGTTCGGGATCGCGTACCGGATGCTGTCCAGCGTCACCGAAGCCGAGGATCTCGTGCAGGACGTCTGGCTGCGCTGGCAGAGCTACGACCGTGCCACGGTCGGCCATCCCGCCGCGTTCCTGGCCACGACGACCACGCGGCTGGCCATCAACGCCGCCCGGTCCGCACGCGTCCGCCGCGAAACTTACCTCGGCCCATGGCTGCCCGAGCCGGTCGACACCGGCGCGGACCCGCACCTCGGCGCGGAGCGAGGCGAGGCGCTGGAGCTCGCGGTCCTGCTGCTCCTGGAGCGGCTGTCTCCCACCGAACGCGCCGCGTACGTTCTGCGGGAGGCGTTCGACTACCCCTACCGGCAGATAGCCGAGATCGTCCAGCTCAACGAGGCGGCCGTCCGCCAACTGGTCAGCAGGGCCCGCAAGCGGGTGGTGGTCGAGCGTCGCACGCCCGTGACCACGGGCGAGCAGCGCAGGCTGCTGAAGGCCTTCGTCGCCGCCGCCCGCTCCGGCGACCTGACCGCGTTGGAAGAGCTCTTCGCCGCGGACGTGACCAGCTACTCCGACGGCGGCGGCGCCGTACGCGCCTCCCGTTTCCCCGTGGTGGGCGCGTCTCGGGTGGCCAAGTACGTCAGGGCGTTCGCGGGTCACTTCTGGACAGGGGTCGACGTGACGTGGGCGAGCACGAACGGGCAGACCTCCGCCCTGCTGAGCCGCGACGGCCAGGTGTTCGCCGTCCTGACGGTGACCGCCTCGGCCCAGGGCATCGAGCAGGTGTTGTGGATGATGAACCCGGCCAAGATCACCGCTGTGTCCGCCACGTCTGAGCAAGGTTCCCACCTGTAGCCCCAGGATTCCGCCTCCTCGACGACAGGTCAGGAGGCGGACCCGCACGGAGACCGGCCCGCCCACGAACCCGCACCGGGTGGGGCCGCGCCGACCTGGTCCGTGACGAACGCGCAGGTCAGCGGGTGCGTGCAGAGAAGAGATCTTGACCGATACCGATTGAACAGCGCGGTAGCGGTCACAAACCCTGGGGGCTGTCCTGTCGTGACCGGGGCTACCGGGGGCGACCGAGCGCCCCGGCGGCGGGGAAGGTTCGTTATGAAGATCGTGGTAATCGGCGGGACCGGGCTGATCGGCTCGAAGCTCGTGACGAAGCTGGCAGAGCACGGGCACGAGGCGGTGGCCGCCGCGCCGGACACCGGAGTCGACACCCTCACCGGCGAAGGGCTGGCCGAGGTGCTGACCGGCGCCTCCACGGTGGTCGACGTGTCGAACTCGCCGTCGTTCGAGAGGGCCGCGGTGCTGGAGTTCTTCGAGACCTCCACTGGCAACCTGCTCGCGGCGGAGGCGGCGGCGGGCGTGGGTCACCACGTCGCGTTGTCGGTCGTGGGCACCGAGCGGATGCCCGACAACGGCTACTTCGCGGCGAAGATCGCCCAGGAGAGGCTGATCGAGAACTCCCCGATCCCGTTCTCGCTCGTGCACGCGACGCAGTTCTTCGAGTTCGTCCGCAGCATCGCCGACGAGGCCACGGTCGATCGCAAGGTGCACGTGGCGCCGGTGCGCTTCCAGCCCATCGCGGGTGACGACGTCGCCCAGGCGGTCGGCCGGGTCGCGGTGGGGTCGCCGCTGAACGGCAGGGTGGAGGTGGCCGGGCCCGAGCAGTTCCGGATGGACGAGTTCTTCCGCGAGGCCCTGGTCGCCTGGGGCGACTCGCGCGAGGTGGTCACCGACCCGCAGGCGCGCTACTTCGGCAGCGTGCCGGGCGAGCGGACGCTGGTGCCAGGGGAGGGCGCCACCCTCGGTCAGACCAGATACCGCGACTGGCTCGACCGGACCGCCACCGGAAAGTAGATCAGCGAAAGGCTCTTCCATGTCCATATCGAGATCAACCGCGTGGCAGACGGCGCTCACCGTGCTGCAGGAGGCCCAGCCGCCGTTCATCCCCGAGGGGGCGAACGTGATGACCGTGATCGTCGAGTACCCGCCCGGCGACCCGGGGGCGCCGCCGCACCGGCATCCCGGCCCCGCGTTCGGCTACGTCCTGGACGGCGAGATGCTGCTGGAACTGGAAGGCGAGCCGGAGCGGGTCGTCCGCGCCGGCGAGGCGTTCTGGGAGCCGGGCGGAGACGTCATCCACTACCAGGACGGCAACAACCGCGCCGACATCCCGCTCCGCTTCATCGTCGCCATGCTGTGCGAGCCCGGCAAGCCCATGCTCGTCCTGGTCGACGACGAGGAACTCGAGCAGCGCAAGGACCGCCGCGCCCCTCGCCCGTCCTGAGCCCGGTCCCATGGCCGGCCTCCGCGCCGGCCTGGTGACGCTGGCCGCGCGCATGCGGCGGCACGGACGCCTGCCGGCCACCGCCGGCCCGGAGGCCGTCGGCGCGACGCTTCTGCGCATCGTGCCCGGCTTCCTCGTCCAGTTCCTGCTCCTGGGGGACGTCGACGCGCGGACACTCCAGGCCGGCCCCGACCTCACGGCGGTCAGGTGGCGGGTCAGACTGAAGCCCGGGGGCGTGGCGCCGCGGCGGGGCCCGCGGGCACCGAGGTCGCGGCGGGCGGCCGGCGTAGCAGCTCGACCAGGAGGTCGACGTACGGCTGCGCCGCCCCCCGGTCACGCCGCGAGGTGGCGAGGCCGATGAAACGGGACGGGCTGGGCGCCTCCAGCGGGATCGCCACCAGCTCGGGCGAGGGCAGCAGCGCGATCTCGGGGATCAGGGCCACGCCGACCCCGGCGGTGACCAGCGACTGGGCGAAGAAGTAGTCGGTGGCGCTGCACGAGACGCGCAGCTCGAAGCCGGCCAGCTCGCTGTAGTGCCGCAGCAGGTCCACGGTCTTCAGGCAGCCCAGCACCCAGCGCTCGCCCGACAGCTCGGCCAGGTGCACGGCCGCGCGTCCGGCCAGGCGGTGGGCGCGGGGCAGGACCACGCGGAACGGATCGGGCCGCAGCGGCGTCCAGTCCATGCCCGAACGGTCGCCCGGCCTGGCCGGGGGCGGCCCGTCGAAGTGGTAGGCCAGGGCCAGATCGGCGCGGCCCTGGCGGACGAGCGGGAGGCTGTCCTCCGGCTCGCGCTCGAGGATCGTCAGCTCGACGCCGGGATGGTCGGCGGCCAGCCGGGCCAGCGCGGGCGGCAGCAGGGGACGGCCGCCGCTGGCGAAGGAGGCGATCGTGAGCTGGGCACGGCCCGCCGCCAGCCGGTCGATGCGCTGCTGGGCGTCGCTCAGCTCGGCGGCGATGGCCTCGGCCGCCGCCACCAGCAGGCGGCCCGGCTCGGTGAGGGTGACGCCGCGGGTGCTGCGCTCGACCACCTGGGTGCCGAGCGTGCGTTCGAGCGCGGCGATCTGCTGGGAGACCGCCGAGGGCGTCAGGCGCAGCGCGGTCGCGGCGCGGTTGAAGCTGCCGTGGCCCGCCACCTCGCGCAGGATCCCGAGCCGGTGCACGTCGATCAACAGCTCTCCTTATGACTGGTTAAGCAAGTCGCCACTACCGGTGATGACTATAGGGCGGGCACGCTGGCTCGCATGAACGAGTTGTGCGTCATCGGCGGCAGCCGGTACTTCGGCAGGCGGCTGGTCGAGAGCCTCCACGCCCAGGGAGTGGCCGTCACCGTGGTCAACAGGGGGTCGGCGCCCGCGCCCGAGGGCGTGACGCACCTGGTGGCCGACAGGGACGACGAGGCGGCGCTGCGCCGCGCGCTGGCGGGCCGGAGCTTCGCGGCCGTCATCGACCAGATCTGCTACACGCCGGCCCAGGCGGAGATCGCCGCGCGAGTCTTCGCCGGCCGTACGGCGCGCTACGTGATGACCTCCACCATCGAGGTCTACGCGGGCCTCGACGGCGCGCCGTTCGCCGAGGACGCGGTCGACCTCGCCGAGCAGGGGCCACCCGCCACCGGGTACGGCCCCGCCAAGCGCCAGGCCGAGGCGGTGCTGGCCGCGCAGCCGGACTTCGCCTTCGTCAGCGTGCGCAGCGGCCACGTGCTCGGCGGCGCCGACTTCACCGGCCGCCTGGAGCACTACGTCAGGCGGATCCGCGCCGGCCTGCCGGTGACCGTGCACGAGAACCCCGGCGCCTCGTCGTTCGTCCACGAGGCCGAGATCGCCCGTTTCCTGGCATGGGCCGCGGGCGCCGACTTCACCGGCCCCGTCAACGCCGCCTCGCACGGCGAGCTGGACGTGTGGGAGCTGTGCGCGGCGATCGGCACGGCCACCTCCGCCGCCCCCGCCTTCACCAGAGTCGCCGGCGCCGCGGCCGGGGAGGTCTCGCCGTACTCCTTCGAGCGGGCCTTCACCATGGACACCGGCCGCGCCGCCCGCCTGGGGTTCGCCTTCTCCCAGGTGGCCGACTGGCTGCCGGGCGTCATAGAGCGGGCCGTCAGGACGAGCGTCGAGGAGGGTGCGGCATGCGCCGGCGGCTGATCGGGGACTTCGAGGTCGGCGCCGTCGGCATGGGCGCGATGCCGCTGTCCGTCGAGGGCCGTCCGGACGAGGAACGTGCGATCGCCACCGTCCACGCGGCCCTGGACGCCGGCGTCACGCTCTTCGACACCGCCGACTCCTACCACTGGCACGCCGGCGAGGCCGGCCACAACGAGCGCCTGCTGGCCCGCGCCACCCGCGGCCGGGACGTGCTCATCGCCACCAAGGGCGGGCGCGGCCGGCCCGGCGACGGCTCGTGGACGGTCAACGGCGATCCCCGCCATCTCAAGCGGGCCTGCGAGGCGTCGCTCCACCGGCTCGGCGTCGAGGCCATCGGGCTCTACCAGCTGCACAAGCCGGATCCCCGGGTGCCCTTCGCCGAGTCCGTCGGCGCCCTGTGCGACCTGCTCGACGAGGGCAAGATCAGGGCGGCCGGGCTGTCGAACGTCGACGCCGGCCAGATCCTGCTGGCCCGCCGCGAGCTCGGCGAGCACCTGGTCTCCGTCCAGAACAGGTTCTCGCCCGCCGTCCTGGACGGCGATGCCGAGCTGCGGCTCTGCGCCGAGCTCGGCATCGCCTTCCTGCCGTGGAGCCCGCTGGGCGGCATCGCGCGCAGCGCGCTCGACGAGGCGGACCCGGTCGGCGAGACCCCGTTCCACACCGTGGCGAAGGAGCGCGGGGTCAGCCCGCAACGGGTGTGCCTGGCCTGGCACCTGTCCCTGTCGCCGGTGGTGATCCCGATCCCCGGTGCCAGCCGCCCCTCGTCCGTCCGCGACTCGGCGCAGGCGGCCGAGCTGGAGCTGAGCGCCGCCGAGCTGGCCCTGCTGCCACGGCTCAGCTGACGTACTGGCCGGCGTACTCGCCCACCGGCGGGATGGGGGTGATGACGTCGATGAGCACGCCGTTGGGGTCGGCGACGATGAAGTGCCGCTGCCCGAAGTCCTCGGAGCGCAGCTCCAGCTCGGGCCGGAGACCGCCCTGGACCACGAGCCGCTCCCACTCGGCGTCGACGTCGTCGACCTCGACGTTGAGCAGCAGGCCCCGTGCCGCCACGCCCCGGAAGCCGGCCGGGACGGTCGGGTGGGCCGGGTCGAGCAGCGCCAGCTCGTGGTTGTCGCGGCGCAGGCTCACGTACCAGTCCGCCTCGAAGGTGAGCTCGAAGCCGAACAGGCGGGTGTAGAAGTCGCGCGACTCCTGCACCCGGGTGGTGCAGATGACCGGGTAGAAACTGCTGACCTTCATGCCGGATCCCTTTCACATACCGTCGGTATGTCGAGGTACGGTAGTTCGCATACCGTTGGTATGTCAAAGGGGTCGAGGCCGTGACGACGCGGAGCCAGAGGGCGGCACAGCGCGAGCAGACCAGGCGGACGCTGCTGCGCGAGAGCCGGAGACTGTTCGCGGCCCACGGCTACGCCGCCGTCGGCCTGGCGGAGATCGTCCGCGCGGCGGGCGTCACCAAGGGCGCGCTGTACCACCATTTCGACAGCAAGGCCGAGCTGTTCCGCGCGGTGCTCGAACAGGTGCAGCAGGAGGTGGGCGAACGGGTGGCCGCCACCGCCGACGCCCAGGACGACCCGTGGGCGCAGCTCGTGGCCGGATGCCACGCCTTCCTGGCCGCCAGCGCCGACCCCGACGTGCAGCAGATCATGCTCATCGACGGGCCCGCCGTCCTCGGCTGGGCCGAGTGGCGGACGCTGGACGAGGCCACTTCCGCCCGCCACCTGGCCGAGGCGCTGACCACGCTGATGGCCGCAGGCACGATCGTCGAGCAGCCGGTGGCGCCGCTGACCAGGCTGCTGTCCGGGGCGATGAACGAGGCCGCGCTGTGGCTGGCCGCCTCGGCGGACCCGGGCGATCTCGCCGCCACCCAGGCCGCGCTGTCCAGGCTCCTGGAATCGCTGCGCGCATGACCCCTGCGGCCGGGCTCGCGCGACCCGGCCCCGGAGCACCGGCATGCCCGCGGGCTGGTTCCCTGCGGTCTTACCAGGGCGCGGATGGCCGCTCCGGCCCGCCCGCAGGCCGGCTCGGCACTCTCCGGGCCAGATGCCAGTTCCGGCGCGCCCGCCCACCGGACGCCCTGCGCCTACCGTCTGACCGACGGCCACCGGTAGCCCGATGTCCACCGGCCCAACGGTCACCCTGTGCTCGACGTCCACCTGGTGCTCGACCCGGTCACGGTGACCGTCCACCGTGTGCTCGAACGTCACCCTGTGCTCGACGGTCACCTGTGCTCGAGGTCCGCCTTGTGCCCGAGGGCGGCACCGTGTGCTCGGTGTCCACCGATAACAGGGCGGTCGGCCCGGGAGCAGACAGACGGTCGGGGTGGGATCGGGCGGCTGGGGGAGAGGGTGGGCAGGCCGGGGTAGGGGATGGGCGGGAGATGGGCCCGGTGGGGAGGCGGAATGGCACGCCCGGAGCGTCCGGTGATCATCCAGGTGCGGACCAATCTGGGCCTGGTCCCCGGTGTCGAGCGGCTCGGCGGCGCGCTGCTCGACGCCGGCCTGGCCGAGGCGCTCGGCGCCCGTCGCGGGCCGGTGGTGGAGGCGCCGCCGTACTCGTGGGAGCGCATCCATCCCAGTCGGCTGCTCAACGCCGAGGCGATCGCCGACGTGGCGCTGCGCCAGGCAGGCGTCGTGGCGGACGTGCTGGACGCGGGGGCGTTCCCCATAATGCTCGGCGGGGACGACAGCGTCATCTTCGGCAGCCTGCTCGCGCTCGGCCGCACGGGATCCCACGGGCTGGTCTTCCTCGACGCGCACACCGACTTCTACCCGCCCGAGCACTCGCCCACGGGTGAGGCGTCGGACTCCGAGTTGTACCTGGCGTTCGGCCCCGGCGCCGACCTCCTCCCGAGGATGGACGGCGCGCCGCCCCTCGTCCGTAGCCGAGCCGCGGCGCTGATCGGCCACCGCGACCCGGACGAGCAGCGGGACACCGGCGCCGCGCTGCGCGCCACCGACGCCCTCGTCGTCTCCCTCGCCCGGACGCGCGACCTCGGCGCGGAGGAGACGGCCAGGCAGGCGCTCGCCCATCTGGACGGCGCAGGCGTCGAGCGGTTCCTGCTCCACGTCGACGCCGACGTGCTGGACGACGCGCTGATGCCGGCGGTCGACTACCGCCTGCCCGGCGGGCTCACCAGGCGGGAGTTCGCCGTGCTGGCCGGGACGCTGCTGGCCGACCCGCGCGCCGCCGCGCTCGACGTGACGATCTACAACCCTGCCCTCGACCCCGACGGCAGCGCGGCGCGCGATCTCACCGCCTGCCTGCTCGACGCCTTCACGCACGCCACCACGCTGACCGGCCGCGCATGAGCACCCCGTCACACCAGACGGAGTGAGAGCGCCGCGGGCTTCCTCCACCCCGTCGATCATCCCGGACGACGCCGGATCGTGGCCACCGACGCCGAGCCGGCGCAGGCTGCGGCGGCTCGACGGCGGCTCTCCACCATGGCCCCGCTCGACGGCGGTGACAGGCTCATCTGTGCTTGCTTGGTCAGCGCGCGGCACCGTCCAGCGCGGCTGCCCGGGGTGCGCCGCGGCGGCGGTGTGAGCGGTCCCGGACCGCTGCGGCCGTCAGCGGCCCTGGAAGAAGGCGCGGACGTCCTCGACGTAGCGGTCCGGCTGCTCCATGGCGGCGAACGTGCCGCCCCGCTCGTGCTCGACCCAGCTCACCACGTTGTTGTCCCGCTCGGCGAAGCGGCGGATCGGCCGGAGGATGTCCTTGGGGAACACCGAGATGCCTGTCGGGACGGTGGCCGGCTTCAGCTCCCACTCCACGGAGGTGTCCTCCGAGGTGTCCGGCGTCTCCACGAACGAGCGCGCGGCCGAGCCCGCCGTGTTCGTCAGCCAGTACAGCATGACGGTCGTCAGCAGCCGGTCGCGCGGGATGCCGCCGTCGCTCCACTCGTGGAAGACGCTCGCGAACCAGGCCAGCAGGGCGACGGGGGAGTCGGCCATGCCGTAGGCGAAGGTCTGCGGGCGCGCCGACTGGATCAGCTTGTAGGCGTACTGCTCGCTCATGTACCTCTGGCGGAAGTCCATCCGCTCCTGCTCGACCTCGGTGAGGTCGTCGAGCTCGCCCGGCAGGCCCAGCGGGAAGCAGATGAGGCCGTTGCCGTGCATGCCCACGACGCGTTCGGGGGCCAGGACGCCGACCTCGCGGGAGATCCAGCTGCCCCAGTCGCCGCCCTGCACGCCGAACCGCTCGTGGCCGAGCCTGGTCATCAGCTCCAGCCACGCCTTGGCGATGCGGGTGGAGCCCCAGCCGATCTCCGTGGTCTGTCCGGACAGGCCGTAGCCGGGCAGCGAGGGGATCACCAGCGTGAAGTCGGCCGACAGGCGCTCGATCACATCCAGGTACTCCACCGGCGAGCTGGGCCAGCCGTGCGTGATGAGCAGCGGCAGCGCGTCAGGGGCGGCGGACTGGACGTGGAGGAAGTGGATGGTCTGGCCGTCGATCTCGGTGGTGAACTGCGGGTGGGCGTTCAGTTCTGCCTCGGCGGCGCGCCAGGAGTAGCCGGTGCGCCAGTGGTCGACGAGGCCGCGCAGGTGGTCGAGGGGCACGCCGTACTGCCAGCCGAGCCCGGGGACCTCGTCGGGCCAGCGGACCCTGTCGAGCCGCTCGCACAGGTCGTCCAGATCGGCCTGGGCGATCTCGAGGCGGAAGGGCCGGATGTCGTTGTCTCGCAAGACGTTCTCCTCCAGTGTTCGGTACGGCGTACCGTACGTCATACGGTTCAAGTGGTCAAGTAGCATTTCGGTCTTTGATGGGAAACAGGGGGAAGAGTGCGAACTGTCGTCTATGTCCACGGGCACGACGCGCGGCCCACCGGCGGCCTGGCCGGACGCGTGGTGGAGGTGCACGCCGCCGCGCCTGCCGACGTGGCCGCCGCCTACCGGGCGCTGCTCGGCGAGGGCACGCCCGCCTCGAGGATCGTCCTGGCGGGGGAGGAGGCCGGTGCGACCGTCGCGCTGGAGGCGCTGCCGCTGCTCGGAACGCCTCCGGCGGGCGTGATTCTGCTGTCGCCGCCGCCGGTGTCCGCGCCGCCGTACGGCATGCCACCCCTGCTGGTCCTCGTGGCCGCCGCCGACCAGGCCGCGGCGACGGCCGAGACGGTGCGGAACGCGGGCGGCAGCGTCCGCGTGGACGTCCACCACGACCGCGCCGCCCTGCTCGCCGCGGCGGCCGCGTGGATCGACGATCCGGTCAGGGAGTTCGCCGTGCGGGGCGCGGGCCCCTACGCGATCACCGCGGGACCCGACGGCGCGCTCTGGTACACGCTCGTCGGCGAGGGCGCCGTCGGCCGCAGAGGGGCGGACGGTTCACTCACGACCCATCCGGTCGGTGCCGGCCCCACCGTGATCACCCCAGGCCCGGACGGCGCGCTGTGGTTCACCGAGTACCAGGGACACGCGATCGGCCGGATCACCGTCGACGGCCACGCCCGCTCCTTCGCGCTGCCCACCGGGCAGGCGGGGCCGTTCGGGATCGCGCAGGGGCCCGACGGCGCGCTGTGGTTCACCGGCACCAACGCCGGCCTGGTCGGGCGGATCACGACCGACGGCACGGTCACCGAGTACCCGCTGCCGGTGGCCGGGGCCTTCCCCTCGGCGATCACCGCGGGGCCTGACGGCGCGATGTGGTTCGCGATGAACCAGGCCAACGCCGTCGGCCGCGTCACGATGGACGGGGGCATCACCGTCCACGAGCTGCCCACAGCAGCGGCGGCGCCCGTCGGCATCACCCGGGGAGGCGACGGGGCGCTGTGGTTCGTCGAGATCGGCGCCGGGCAGATCGGCAGGATCACCGTCGACGGCGACATCGCCGAGTTCCCGCTGCCGGACCGGGCGGCCCGCCCCCACGCGATCACGCTGGGCCCCGACGGCGCCTGCTGGTTCACCGAGTGGGGCGGCAACCGCGTCGGCCGCATCACCGCCGCGGGCCGCATCACCACCTACGACCTGCCGACGCCCGCCTCCGAGCCGCACGGCATCGCCGCGGGACCCGACGGCTTCCTGTGGGCGGCACTGGAGACCGGCCACCTGGCCAGGATCGAGCCGCCCGCCGACCCGTCCTGAACGGGTCCCGGTAGCGACGGAGCAGCATCCCGCGAACCTCGTACCGACCGTCCGCGGCCGGCCCGTCGTGGAGACCGCTGGTCTACGCCGCCGCCAGGTCGGAGGTTCCGGCCTGGACCTGGCGACGTGCACTGACGGCGTCCACTGAGGGCGCGCGCTCCTCGGCGGCACCGGGCCGCCGAGGAGCGGCTGCGGCCGATGTCCGCGTGGCTTCCGCCGCCGGCCGCGTCCACGCGACGCTAGAAGTAGCGGGAGCTGAGGTCCGTGGTCGGCCAGCTGGTCACCTTGCCGATTTCGGCGTTGATCCGCGGGCTGAGCACGTCGAAGTCGAGTGACCCGCTCTCCTCGCCCCTGTTGAACAGGGCGGCGTAGGTGAAGCCGTTCTGCAGCCGGGCGAGGTAGGTGTAGGTGCCGGGCAGCGATCCGTTGTGCCAGGTGTTGAGGTGACCGGGCACCTCGCGCACCCACCACCCGGCGCCGTACCAGGCCCCGTCAGGGGTGGGGCCGGTCTCCGGCTTGGCGAGCATCCTGTTGATGGAGGTCGCGTTCAGCACCGCTCCAGGCGCGTCGAGCACCTTCGCGAACCGCACCAGGTCGACCGCCGAGGCCAGCCATCCGCCGCCGGGCCCGCGGTTGGTCATGCTGAACCCGCCGTACGGCCGCGGCACCACCGCGCCTGACGCGTCCACGACGGTCGTGGCGGTGGCATCGGACTCGTAGATCACCTCGCCGGGCGCGGCCTCTGATCGGAGGGTACGGCCGAGCCGGAGGCGGGTGATGCCGACGGGCCCAAGGATCCGCTGCCTGACGTAGGACTCGTAGCTCATCCCCGAGGCCTTCTCGATGATCCGCCCGAGCAGCATGTAGCCGTAGTTGCTGTAGCCGTACCTCGTGCCGGGCGCGAAGTCGAGCGGACGGCTGTTGGCGTACCGGATGATGTGGTCCTGGGTGATCGGCAGCGGCACGCCGAGCGCCTTGGAGATGGGATGGTCCATGTAGAGGTAGTCGCCGGAGATTTCGCGGTCCCAGCCTCCGGTGTGCTGCAGCAGCCGCCACACCGTCACCTGCGCCAGCCGGGCGTCGGTCTCGGTCGGCAGACCCAGCAGGGTGGCGACCGACGCCGTCAGGCTGAGCTTGCCGTCCTGCGCCAGCCGCATGATCGCCGTGGCGGTGATGTGCTTGCTCAGGCTGGCGATGCGGAACAGCGAGGTGGGCGTCACCGCGGGAAGGGATCTGCCGTCGTCGGAGTAGCGGTAGCCCCTGGCGAGCACGAGCTTGCCGTTCTTGGAGATGGCCAGCTGGGCGCAGGAAATGCCGCGTTCGACGATATAGGTCTTCAGCACCCTGTCGAACCCGGCGAGCGCGGCGGGCGCGATCCCCGAGGTCTCCACGGTCGCGGCGAGGGCCGCGCGGGGAGCAATGCCGCCCAATGCGATGGCCGGCACCGTCGCGGCGCCGGCCTGGAGGAATCTCCGCCTGCTCAGCATCCCCATGTCCGCCTTTCGGCTGCTGTCCCGGATGCGTGAAGTGTGAAATTGTGCATGGTCATATATCTAGTGGATCAACCATGGCGGTTGCTGGCATATGACGGGATTTGTGGAATCACATGGACCGGGCGGCTCGCACCTGCGGGGTGCGAGTCAGCCGGGAGTACCAGCGCGCAGCCGGCGAAGGCGGTGCCGGACGACAGCCGGTCATTCATGTGCCGAAGACCGCCTGGGCGATCGTGAGGCCGACGAACAGCGCGCCCAGACCGGCCACCACCGAGGCGAGGATGTTGGCGGCGGCCAGCAGGCCCGCGCCGGACTCGGCCAGGCGCAGCGTCTCCCACGAGAACGTCGAGTACGTGGTCAGCGCCCCGCAGAAGCCGGTGCCCACCAGCAGTTGCACGTCGTGACCCGCAGCCCCCGCCAGCACCGCCCCGGTCAGCACCCCGAGGAACAGGGAGCCGGTCACGTTGACGGCGAAGGTCCCCCAGGGGAAGACGGTGTCGTGGCGGGCCTGCACGGCCCGGTCGGTCAGATACCGCAGCGGCGCGCCGACCGCGCCGCCGAGCAGGACCAGCAGCCAGTTCATGCCGTCGCCTGCCGGCCGCGGTAGTGCACGACCTCGACCTCCTCCAGGACGGCCAGGCCCTCGATGCGTAGTTCGTCCAGCTGGGGGAGGAAGGCGCGGATCTTCTCTTCGGCGTCGACGATGACGACGGCCACCGGCAGGTCGTCGGCCATCGACAGCAGCCGGGTGGTGTGCACGACGTTGCCGGCGCCGAAGCCCTCCATGCCGCGGAAGACCGACGCCCCGGCCAGCCCGGCGGCGTGGGCCCGGTGCACGATCTCGGTGTACAGCGGGCGGTGGTGCCAGGTGTCGGTGTCGTCGACGAGAACCGTCAGCCGCAGCGCCCGTCCGGACAGGGTCATCGCGTGCCGCCTTCCGTCTTCGGCCGCAGCAGCCGGCGGGTGGTCCAGGCGCCGGCCGTCACCGCGGCCATGGCCACGACGACCGTCGCCGCGAGGTAGCCGAGGGCCGGTCCGGCCCGGCCGCCGCTCACCAGCCGTTCGATGTCGGCGCAGTAGGTGGAGAAGGTGGTGAAGCCGCCCAGCACGCCGGTGGCGAAGAACGGCCGCACCCATGCCGGCGCCGTCCACGCCTCGGTCACCGCCACCAGCAGGACCCCGATCAGCAGGCAGCCCGAGGCGTTGACACCCAGCGTGGTCCACGGGAAGGAGACGGCCGGGGTCGGCCATAGCAGCGCGGCACCGTAGCGGGCGCCCGCGCCGGCCGCGCCACCGGCGGCGATCACCGCCACCACGCGGTACTGCGCGCGGCGCGCCTGCCGGCGCCGGCGGGCATCGACGAGGTCGACATCGCGGTCGACATCGCGGTCGACGGGATCGGTCACTGCCGCGAACCTCACCTGATCAGGACGCATGCCTGTCCATGCGCGTGGCGTACCCGCGGGATGCGGGACGAGCTGTCACGGCCGGGGCCGGCCTGGCACGCCCCCGCACCCCTTCAGCCTAGCGTGAGGCCACGCCCCGGCCCTGCGCCCGGCCGGGGGCTAGGAGAGCTCCGACAGGCGTTTGCGCAGGTAGCGGCGATCGGCCTGCTCGTCCGCCAGTTCGATCGCCCGCCGGTAGGCCTCGGCCGCCTCGGTCCGGCGGCCGAGGCGGCGCAGCAGGTCGGCGCGGGTGGCGGGGAGCAGGTGGTAGCCGTCCAGGCCGGCCAGCGTGTCGACCCGGTCGAGCCCGGCCTGCGGTCCCGCCACCATCGCGAGGGCCACCGCCCTGTTGAGCTCGACCACGGGGGAGGGCAGCATGCGCGCCAGCGTGCCGTACAGCAGGAGGATCTGCCGCCAGTCGGTGTCGTCCGCGCGGGCGGCGGTCGCGTGGCAGGCCGCGATGGCGGCCTGCACCTGGTAGGGCCCGGGACGGCCGCGCGCCAGGTTCGCGTCGAGGACGGCGAGGCCCTCGTCGATCTGGGCGCGGTCCCACCGGGCGCGGTCCTGGCGGTCGAGGGTGACGAGCACGCCCTCGTCGTCGAGCCTGGCCGCCCGCCTGGCATCGTGCAGGAGCATCAACGCCAGCAGCCCGCCGGCCTCCGGCTCGTCGGGCATCAGGCCGGCCGCGAGCCTGGCCAGCCTGATGGCCTCGCCGCACAGGCCGTGCGCGCTGTAGCCCTGGTTGAACAGCAGGTACAGGACGCCCAGGACGGCCTCGAGCCGTTCGGGCAGCAGCTCGGGCGGCGGCACGGCGAACGGGATCGCCGCCTCGCGGATCCTGCGCTTGGCCCTGACCAGCCGCTGGGACATCGTGGACTCGGGCACCAGGAAGGCGCGGGCGATCTCGCCGGTGCCGAGCCCCGCCAGGCTGCGCAGGGTGAGCGCGACCTGCGCCTCGAAGGGCAGCGCGGGATGGCAGCAGGTGAACATCAGCCGCAGCCGGTCGTCGGGGAAGCCGTCGACCTCCGGCTGCGGTCCCGGCGGGTGCGCGGCCAGCTCGCGGAGCTTGGCGGCCCCGGCCGCCTGCCTGCGCAGCCGGTCGGTGGCCCGGTTGCGGGCGGTCACCGTCAGCCACGCGCCCGGCCGGTCGGGGACGCCCTCGCGCGGCCAGCGCTCCATGGCCGTGGCGAAGGCGTCCTGGGCGCACTCCTCGGCCAGGTCCCAGTCGCCGGTGACGCGGATGAGGGTGGCCACGACCTGACCCCATTCGGCGCGGAAGACGCCCTCGATCAGCGCCTGCCGGTCCGGTGGCCCGGTCATGGCTCCCAGACGGGCCTGATCTCGATCTGGCCGTAGCCGGCCGACGGATGCCTGGCGGCGATCTCGACGGCCTCCTCCAGGTCGGCGCACTCGATGAGGACGAATCCGCCGATCTGCTCCTTGGTCTCCGCGAACGGCCCGTCCGACCGCAGCACCCGGCCCTCGCGCACGCGCACGGTGGTGGCCTCCGAGCTGGGCCGCAGCCCCGCCCCGCCGCGCACCACGCCGCGCGCCTCCATCTCCTCGCTCCAGCCGCCGCAACCCGCCTGGATCTGGGCGTCGACCACCTCGCGCGGCACCGAGGCGTCGGAAGCGATCATGAGCACGTACTTCACGCCGTCGAGCTTACTGCCGGGGCCGGTCGCCGCCGCGGCTACCAGCGGAAGGACCGGCGGTAGGCGGCGGGCGTGGTCCGCAGGGCGTCGTGGAAGCGCCTGCGCAGGTTGGCCGCCGACGACAGCCCGACCCTGGCCGCGATGGTCTCGACCGGAAGATCGGTCTCCTCCAGCAGCGCCTGCGCCGCCGCCACCCGCCGGCCGAGCAGCCACCGGCCTGGGCTGGCGCCGAGCTGCTCGGCGAACCTCCTGGCCAGCGTGCGTGGCGAGATCCCCGCCCTGGCCGCGAGGTCCTCCACGGTCAAGGGCTCGTGCAGCCGCTCGGCGGCCCAGTCCAGGACGGGCGCCAGCGAGTCGGCGATCTTCGCGGTGACCGGCGTGGCGGCGTACTGCAGCTGCCCGCCCTCCCGGTGCGGCGGCATG
This sequence comes from Nonomuraea sp. NPDC003804, assembly GCF_040610675.1. Lineage (NCBI taxonomy): Bacteria > Bacillati > Actinomycetota > Actinomycetes > Streptosporangiales > Streptosporangiaceae > Nonomuraea > Nonomuraea sp. NPDC003804. The sequence continues at coordinate 98,431 of NZ_JBEXMT010000027.1, read as the reverse complement.
ATCATGTGCCTGGCCACCTGCGCGGCGTAGGCCGCCCCGTGGTCGGCGCGGACCAGTTGCAGGCACAGGTCGATGCCCGCCGCGGTGCCCGCGCTGGTGGCGACGTCGCCCAGGTCGGCGTACAGGATGTCCGGGTCCACCTGGACCAGCGGGAAGCGGGCGGCGAGCTCGGCGGCCATGCGCCAGTGGGTGGTGGCCCTGCGGTGGTCGAGCAGCCCGGCCTGCGCCAGCAGGAAGGCGCCCGAGCAGATCGAGACGATGCGCGCCCCGCGCCCGTGCGCCCGGACGAGGGCGTCGACGACGGCCGCGGAGGCCCGCTCGCCGGGCCGCTGCCAGCCGGGCACGACGACCGTGTCCGCGGTGTCGAGCGCGGGCAGGCCGTCCCGCACGTGCATGTCGTAGCCGGCCAGCGTCGGCACCGGCCCCGGACGCTCGGCGCAGACGCCGAAGTCGTAGTGGACCGGCAGCCCCGGCCGGCGCACGCCGAACACCTCGGCCGCGCAGGCCAGCTCGAACGTGGACTGCGGCGGCAGGACGAGCGCGACGACCCGGTGAACGCCCATGGCAGGAAAGTATCTCAAGATGTCAATCCAGACACTGTGCCGGGGGAGCGGCGGCCGAGCAGGATGGCCGGCATGAATCACCAGAACAACGACATGAACGTGCTGCACGTTGACGAGGTGGAGGCCGTCGAGGTGGTCCCGGGCATCGTCAGGCGGCGGCTGACGGCGACGGACCGGGCGCGCGGCTGGATGTACGACTTCGCCCCCGGCGCCGAGTGGCCCGAGGTCGACCGGCACGACGGGGAGGAGCGCTACTACGTGGTGTCGGGCGAGTTCATCGACAACGGCCACCGTCTCGGCCCGGGCAGCTACGTGGTCTTCGGTCCGGGCAGCACCCACCGGCCGCGCACCGAGACCGGCGCCCGCATGCTCGGCATCAGTCTCCCGCCTGCCTGACCCTCCGGCAGGTCGTCACCGCCTGTCCGGGTCACCGCCGGCCCGGGACACCGCCCGGGCGGGCGCCCGTCACCGGCTTCGCGCGCGGGGGCGGCGACGGCGCGGTACATTGATCTACTTTGTAAAGGCGGTAGCCTGGCCAGGTGACCCCTTACCTCACCCTGAAAGCCCCCGCCGAGCACGAGACCGAGGTCAAGAGGTCCCGCTTCATCTGCGCGATCGCCCCCGCCGAGAGCGTCGAGGCGGCCACAGCGTTCATTGCCGAGCGGCGCAGGCTGCACCCCGGTGCCACCCACAACTGCACCGCCTACGTCATCGGTCAGCGCCTGCAGAAGGGCGACGACGACGGCGAGCCGGGTGGCACCGCCGGCACGCCGATGGTGCAGGCGCTGGTGGGCCGCGGCTTCAACGACGTGGTCGCGGTCGTGACACGTTACTTCGGCGGCGTGCTGCTCGGCGCGGGCGGCCTGGTCAGGGCATACGGCTCGGCCGTGACCGAGACCCTCGACCGGGTGGAGCCGGTCCGCATGGTGCCCGCCAGGCTGGTGCGGGTCTCGGTCGGGCACGAGCTGGCCGGCCGGGTGGAGAACGCCCTTCGCGCGTCGGCCTATCCGGTGCGCGAAGCCGGCTACGGGGCCGAGGCGTCCTTCGCGGTGGCGGTGGGGCAGGACCAGGTGGACGTCTTCACCGCCTGGGTGGCCACGCTGACGGCGGGCAGGGCGGCGGTGGCCGTGGAGGCGGAGGTCCACCTCCCCGAGGCGTGACGGGCTCAGCCCTCCAGCGCGTACTGCATGACGCGGAACTTGGTCTGCGCCTCGGCCAGCTCGCAGGCCGGGTCGGAGTCGCCCATGATGCCGCAGCCGGCGAACAGCCGGGCGCGGCGGCCCTTGACGATGCCCGAGCGCAGCGCGATGCCCCACTCGCCGTCGCCGTGGGCGTCGATCCAGCCGACGGGGCCGGCGTAGCCTGCCCGGTCCATGCCTTCGAGCTCGCGGATGAGCCGGATGGCGGTGTCGGTGGGGGTGCCGCCGACGGCGGCGGTGGGGTGCATGGCGGCGACGACGTCGAGGACGGAGGCGCCGTCGGCGAGGGTGCCGGTGACGTGGCTGGCCAGGTGCTGCAGGTTGGGCAGGACGAGGAGCTCGGGCTCGTCGGGCACGCTGAGCCTGGCCGCCAGCGGGGTGAGCGCCTCGCGGACGGAGGCGATGGCGCACTCGTGCTCGTGGCGGTCCTTGGTGGAGGCGAACAGGGCCGCGCCGCGGGCGATGTCGTCGGCGGGGTTGGTGCCGCGTGCGGTGGTGCCGGCCAGCACGAGGGATTCGATCTGCTGGCCCGTGCGGCGGATGAGCAACTCAGGGGTGGCGCCGACGAGCCCGGCGACCGAGAAGGTGTAGCACTCGGGATAGCGCTCGGCCAGGCGGGTGAGCAGGAGGCGGGTGTCGATGGGGCGCTGCGCGGTGGCGGTGAGGTCGCGGGCGAGCACGACCTTCTCGAGCTCGCCTTCGCGGATGCGCCGGGAGGCGCGGGCGACGATGCCTTCCCATGCGGGGGCGGTGAGGCTGCCGTCGCCGTAGCTGATGCGCCCGGGATCGGTGATGGGGGCCGGCGGTCCGGCGGGGGCGGGATCGCCGATGGTGGTCATCCAGGTCTGCCCGTCGCGGCGGGTCAGGACGGTCCTGGGGATGACGAGGGTGGAGCCGGGTGAGTTCTCGTCGAAGGTGAAGGTGCCGAAGGCGACGGGCCCGATGCCGTCGTGGGTGTGGGCGTCGGCGAAGGCGGAGGAGAGCCACTGGCGGGCCCAGGCGAAGCGGCCGGGGCCCGAGGGCACGGTGACCTTGGCGGCTTCGCCCCATCCGGCGAGGCCCTCGCCGTGCCGGATCCACGCGTAGGGAGCGGTGGAGGGCAGGCTGGCGAGCAGGTTGCCGGGGTCCCCGATCGGGACGGTACGAACCGGCAGAGGGCGGGTTGTTCCGAGCGCGACACTCACTCAAGACATGCTATGCCGGAACTGAACGTGTTCGATTCAGGCCCCCCGCCAAGCCCTACCTTAGGGGAAAATCCGGACACCAGGTGGTATAGGGCTCAACCCGGTTGTGTCAAGCGTCGATAGGAAGTGGGTCCTTGTCGTGGCCTGCCCTCGCGGCCGTCTCTACCTTGGGGGCCATGATCCTTCGCGTGCTCACCGCTGTGATTCTGGTCTCCGGGTCGGGCGCCGTCGAGACCGAACCGGTGCCCGGGGTGATGGCGGCGCTGGGCGATTCGGTGAGCGCGGGGTTCAACGCCTGCGGCTGGTACGTCTCGTGCACGTCGCGCTCCTGGTCGGCGGGCGACAACGCGCACGTGCGCAGCCACTATCTCAGACTGGCCGAGCGGGAGCCCGAGCTGCGGGGCAACAACCGCAACTTCGCCGTGCCGGGGGCGACCAGCGCCGACCTGATGGGCCAGGTGGACAAGGCGGTCGCGGTCAAGGCGGAGTACGTGACGATCATGCTGGGCGCGCAGGACGCGTGCGTGCGCACCGAGGCGGCGATGACGCCCGTCGAGGTGTTCGGGCAGCGGGTGCGGGAGGCGATGGACCGGCTGCGCGCCGATCTGCCGCAGGCGCGGGTGTTCGTGGCCAGCATCCCCGACCTGCGCAGGTTGTGGAAGGTCGGCAAGGACGACGTGATCGCGCGGACGTTCTGGGGGCTGGGCAGGATCTGCCAGACGATGCTGGCCAACCCCACCTCGACGAAGCGGGCCGACGTGCGGCGGCGGGCCAGGGTGCGGGCCAGGGTGATGGCCTTCAACAGGGAGTGGGAACGGGCGTGCGCTGCCTACGGGCCGCGGTGCCGTACCGACGGAGGCGCGGTGTTCTCCTATCCGTTCTCGCTGGACCTGGTGAGCAAGTGGGACTACTTCCATCCGAACGCCGACGGCCAGCGGGCGCTGGCCGGCATCACGTTCGAGAAGGGGTTCGACTGGCCTACCGACACACTCTGAGCATGGTGGCCTTGTCGGCCCTGGTGACGGCCATGCCGTACTTCAGCGCGACCTGGGCGAAACGGACGGCGTAGGCGCAGCGGACGCGGCGCTGGGGCGGCAGCCACGCGGCCGGGCCGGAGCCGCCCTTGGCCTCGTTGGTGTCGCCGTCGACGGGCAGCAGGTTGAGCGGGTCGTTGGCGAAGCGCAGTCGCTTGGCGGCGGGCCAGCGGGTGGCGCCCATGCGCCAGCTGTAGGACAGCGGGACGACGTGGTCGACCTGGATGTCGTCGGCGCGTCTCTTGCGCCAGGCGATGGTGCGCCCGGTGTAGGGGTCGTCGAGGCTGAGCGCGACGACGTCGCAGGAGGAGCCCCTGCGGTAGGACAGGTCGTGGCCGTCGCGGGCCAGCAGGTCGTCGCGGGTGCGGCAGCCGTTGCCCGCGTACGGCAGGTCGGTGGCGGTGTCGGCCCAGTTCTCGCCGTAGCGGGCGCGGCTGTAGCCGGTCTTGGGCCCCATGCCCCGCACGCGTAACCCGCCGATGAGGTCGCGCGCGGCGGACCTGTCGTCCGCGCTGGTGATGGGGGCCAGCCCGGGGCGGGTGCCGTGGGGGTTGTCGAGCGGGGTGGCCGCGGCGGTGGCCGGCTGGCCGGGGTGCCGTCCGAGGAGGCCGGCGAGGAGTACGGCGGCGGCCAGCACGGCGACCGCGTCCCGAGTGCTCAAGTGGCGCCTCCCGGCCATTCATGGGCACAGGCCGAGTAGATTCCCGCTTCCCCGGGGTTCGACACGGCATGCTCGGCTCAGGTGAGGAAGGTGTGACGGAGGAGGTGGTCCGGCGCGCTGACGATCGCCATCACGTGCTGGGCGAGTTACCGTGTAATCGTGTAATCGACACGGGAGGTCTCGCATGTCCGATCCCCTCGACGCCTACTCCAGCACCGTGTCCTCGGTCGCCGCCGAGCTGATGCCGAAGGTGGCCAGCGTGCGCGCGGACAGGGGCAGCGGTTCGGCCGTGGTGTTCACCACCGACGGCTTCCTGCTGACGAACGCGCACGTGGTCGGCTCGTCCCGGTCGGGGACGGTGGCCTTCGCCGACGGGTCGGCGAGCGACTTCGTGCTGGTGGGCCGGGATCCGCTGTCGGATCTGGCCGTGATCAGGGCCGAGGGCGCGACGCCCGCTCCGGCGGTGCTGGGCGACAGCGACGGCCTGGTGGTGGGTCAGCTGGTGGTGGCGGTCGGCAACCCGCTGGGCCTGGCCGGTTCGGTGACGGCGGGCGTGGTGTCAGGGCTGGGCCGCTCGCTGCCCGTGGGCGGGCGGCTCATCGAGGACGTCATCCAGACCGACGCGGCGCTCAATCCCGGAAACTCCGGAGGGGCGCTGGCCGACGCGCGCGCCAGGGTGGTGGGCATCAACACCGCCGTGGCGGGGGTCGGGGTGGGCCTGGCGGTGCCCGTGAACTCCACCACGCGCTCCATCATCGCCGCGCTGATCAGGGACGGCAGGGTGCGCCGGGCCTTCCTCGGCCTGGTGACCTCGCCCGCGCCGCTGCCCGAGGCGCTGCGGGCGCGGACCGGGCAGCGGCAGGCGCTGCGGGTGATGGAGGTGGTGCCGGGCTCCCCGGCGGCGCGGGCGGGGCTGCGGGCGGGCGACCTGGTGCTGAGCGCCGGACGCAACCCCGTGGGCGACGCGCAGAGCCTTCAGCGGCTGATGTTCGCCGAGGCGATCGGGCGGCCGTTGCCGATCACGGTGTTCCGCAACGGCGCGCTCGTGGACGTCATCGCTGAGCCGGTGGAGCTGGAGACGGTGTGAGCGCGGGCGGCTCGGGCGCGGCCGGCGCGGCGGCGGGGACGGGCTTGACGTAGGTGCCGTTGCGGCGGGCCAGCAGCTCCTCCAGCAGGGCGTCCCACTTGGCGCCGACGGACTCAACGTCGTAGGTGGCGGCGGTGGCCAGCGCGCCCTCGGCCAGCCGGTGGCGCAGCTCCTCGTCCTCGATGACGCGGATGAGGGCGGCGGCCAGGTTGGCGTTGGTGCGCGGCTTGACCAGCAGGCCGTCGACCTCGTTGGTGATCATCTCCTTGGGGCCGTGCGGGCTGTTGAAGCTCACCACCGCCAGCCCCTTGGCCATCGCCTCCAGGATCGTCATGGGGAAGCCCTCGTGACGCGAGCTGAGCGCGAAGATCGAGGCCTTCTCCAGCTCGGCGCCGACATCGGTGGTGGGCCCCGGCAGCTCGATCCTGTCCTGCAGCCCGGCCTCGGCCACCTGGGCCCGCAGGTTGTCCTCCTGCGGTCCCGCGCCGAAGATGCGCAGGGTCCAGTCGGGGTGAGCGGCCGCCACGGTCTCCCAGGCGGTGATGAGGCGGTGGAAGCCCTTGAGCCTGGTCATGCGGCCGACGGCGACCACGACCTTGTTCTCGAGCTTGGAGACCTCGCCCGTCATGGGCGGCACCGCGTTGGGGATGCGGGCCAGCTTCTTCGGCTTGCGCCGCAGCGTCTCGCGGTAGTCGCGCAGATCGGCCTTGGTGAGGGTGACCAGCGCGTCGAAGCTGCGGTAGCGGCGCTTGATGAGCTCCTGCACCTCCTGCGGCTGTCCCTGCAGGGCCACGTGCTCCTGGCCGATGGTGATGACGCTCGGCAGCGCCAGCTGGGCCAGGGCCAGGTTGAGGCCGGGCCTGGTGGCCATGATGACCCCGGTGTCGATCGAGCGGATCCACCTGGCCAGCTGCAGGTCGGTCCACAGGTTGAAGCGGTGGTAGGCCGCCTCCTGCGGGGGGATGAGCCTGCTCGGCATCTTCGACAGCCGGCCGCGCAGGCCGGTCCTCGGGACGAGCCGGTCGTCGAGGAAGCGGACCTTCACCCGCGGATCGAGGGGGAAGAACGGCTCCTCGGCCTCCTTGAGGATGGAGACGATCTCCACGTCGCGGCCGGTGGCGGCCAGGTATCCGGCCAGGTTGAAGACCGTCCTGATGGTGCCGCCCATGCCGTAGGCATGCAGAAGAAGGATCTTGATCTGGTGCGTGGACGGAGGTGGCGCGGCTCGTCCGCGCCTGCGGTTGTTGGCCTCGAACAGCCGGTAGACGGCCGCCTTGCCCTTGCCTGCCAGTGCACGCACCTGTGGGGGTCCCCTTCTCGGAAGCTTCCGGGTTCACGCGCTTGCCTGTCCCCGTGGCGCGTTCCCCCGCTTTCGCCCTTTAGACGCTCCAATGATGGAGAAGGTTGCAAAGTCTGAGCATTAGCTGTGAAAGATCCGTTCTATCGCGAGATCGATGGCTTTCTCGAGTTGCGTGTCGATCCCTCGGGCGTAGTCCTGAGGTGTGATATCAACCTCAAAGTCCGGGTCTGTCCCATAATTCTCTACTCGCCGGTCACCTTCGACAAAGGTGAAGGAATATTCCGGTTGGGTGGTGAGCGTGCCGTCGGCCAGCCGGTGACGTGGCCAGATGCCGATGACACCGCCCCACGTGCGCTTGCCGACCAGCGGGCCGAGTCCGAGCAGCTTGAAGGTGTGGCTGAAGATGTCGCCGTCGGAGCCCGCCCACTCGTTGGTGACGGCCACCAGCGGGCCGCGCGGCGACTCCGGCGGGTACGGCTCGGCGTCGCCGCGACGCGGATGCTCGTAGCCGACGCGGCGGCGGGCGAGCTTGTCGAGCAGGAGCGCGGAGATGTTGCCTCCGGTGTTGAACCTGACGTCCACGATGAGCGCCTCGCGGTCGTACTCGGACAGGTAGCCGCGGTGGAACTCGCCGAACCCGGCGGTGCCCATGTCGGGGATGTGGACGTAGCCGACGCGGCCGCCGCTGCGCTGGTGGCAGCGGGCGCGGTTGAGGTTGACCCAGTCGCGGTAGCGGGCGGGCTGCTCGTCGGCGATGGCGCGGACGGTCACGGTGAACGTGCGCCCCTGCCTGGACAGGGCCAGCTCGACCTCCTGCCCGGCCTGGTTGACCAGCGCCTGGTTGGGCGTGGTGGTCGCGCCGACGGGGATGCCGTTGACGGCCAGCAGCGCGTCGCCCTGCCGTACGTGGACGCCGAGCCGGTTGAGCGGTGAGGTGGCCTCCGGATCCCACGGGTCGCCCTGGACGACGCGGCCGATCACGTAGGCGCCGTCCCTGTACTCCCAGTCGACGCCGAGCTTGCCCTGGGTGTAGTCGGGGCCGGGCCGGTACTCGCCGCCGATCTCGTAGGCGTGGCTGGTGCCGAGCTCGCCCTGCAGCTCCCACAGTAGGTCGGAGAACTCTCCGCGGGTGGTGACGCGGTCCAGCAACGGCAGGTAGCGCTCGTAGACGGCCTGCCAGTCGAGCCCGGCCATGTCGGCCGACCAGAAGTTCTCCCGCTGCAGCCGCCACGCCTCGCGGAACATCTGCTGCCACTCCGCCTCGGGGCTGAGAGACACCTTGACACGGGACAGGTCGAGCCATCCGCTCTGCCGGCCGGGCGTCTCGTCGTCCACGTCGGGGACCTCGCCGGCCTTGAGCAGCCGCAGGCGATCTCCCGCCCGGTAGAGCAGGCTCCGGTGGTCGGCGGCCAGCACGAAGTCGGTGACGTCGGTGGCGAAGGTCTCGTCCTTCTGCTTGTCGAAGTCGAACAGGTGCAGCGTGCCCTCGTCGGCCTCGATCGGATGGGACAGGATCAGCACCTTGCCCTTGAGCCCCGCCAGCCGCTCGTAGCGTCCCTCGGGCAGCGGGAAGGCGGTGATCCGGTACGGCAGGCGCTCGACGTCGACGGCCGGCTCACCCGGCTCACCCGGCTCGTCGCCCTCGTCCTCCCCTTCCTCCGCCTCGTCCCTGCCGTCGTCCTCGTCGTCGTCCTCGTCGTCGTTCTTGGCGGCGAGCGGCCGCGGCCGGGGTACGAACGGGGAGGGCACGTCCTCGCGCAGGGCGATGGCGTAGGGCCTGGTGCCCAGCGGGAAGCCGAGATCGAACTGCAGGGCGTCGTAGACGGGGTCGAAGACGCGCTGGCCGATGAAGTAGAGGTAGTCGCCCTCAGGATCGAAGGCGGGGCGGTAGTCCTTGAGCACCGGATGGGTGGCGGTCACCGTACGGCCGGAGGGCACGTGGTGCATCTTGATGGCGGTGTGCTGGGCGCTGGTGGGCGAGGCGTAGGCGAGCCAGCGGCCGTCGGGCGACCAGGCGGGGTCCTCGACCGCGGCGTGCGGGTTGGCCTCGACCAGGGTGGCGGTGCGCCTGGCGAGGTCGACGACGTGGAGCTCGTGGCGGTGGTTGGTCACGGCGATCAGGTCACCGGCGGGCGCGGCGACCAGGTCGGTGACCCGTCCGGTGTCGAGGTGGTCGAGGCGTGTCTGGCTCCTGCCGTCGAGCAGCACCAAGACCTCGCGGTCGCCGGCGTCGCTGGCGGCGGCCACCAGACCGCCCCCGCCGGTCCAGGTGAGGAAGCGGTAGCGGACGCCGTCGACCTCCCCGTGCTGGTGGACGGGCCCCTCCCAGCCGGCGAAGGTGTAGGCCCTGCCACGGGTCGTGATCGCCACCGCGCTGCCGTCGGGGCTGGGCGTGGCGTTGTCGAGGTAGTCGGAGGCGTCGACGAAGCGCCGGTTGCGCTGGGTGCGGGAGCTGGCCAGCAGCACCTCCACCCGCCTGGTCTCGCTGTCCGGTTCGAGGACGTAGAGGTCTCCCGCCGCGTGGTAGACGAGCGTGTGGCCGTCGCTGGAGAGGTTGCGGGCGTAGTAGTCGCGGTGATGGGTGTGCTTGCGCAGGTCCGAACCGTCGGGCGCGCACGAGTAGACGTTGCCGGTGCCCTCGTGGTCGGACAGGAAGCAGACCCGGTCACCGCTCCAGCACGGCGAGGCGAGGTTGCCCGGCAGGCTGATCAGCCGCCGCCAGTCGCCCTGACCGGCCGGGTCGATCCACAGATCGCCGGCGGTGCCGCCCCGGTAGCGCTTCCACCGGGCGGGGTCGGCGGTGTTGCGGCCCAGCACGATCATGTCCCGCGGTCCGTGGCTGATGCTCGTGGCCGGCCCGTACGGCAGGCGCTCGGGCACCCCACCGGGCCGCACCCGGTGCAGCCACTTCTGCCCCTCGAACGGCTGCTGCGCGTCGCTGGCGTACAGCACCCTGTCGTGCGGGTCCCAGCCGGTGACGGTGCACCGGGCACCGTGGAAGGTCACGCGCCTGGCCGCCCCGCCCCCCGCGGGCATGACGTAGACCTCCTCGGGACCCTCCTCCCTGCCGACGAAGGCGAGCTGGTCGCCGCGCGGCGAGAACCGCGGGTAGGCGGCCTCGGCCAGCCCCGCGGTCAACCGGAAGGCGCGCCCGCCCTGCGCGGGGACCATCCAGAGATCGTCCTCCGCCGCGAAGACGACGACGTCTTTGAAGATCGCTGGGAAGCGCAGGTATGCCGTCATTGGCCGCTCCGTGATCAGGCAGCCGGACGGGCGCCCGGCTGCCTGATCATGATCGCACCGTCGCGGTGAGGGGAACCTACTCGCCTTCCGGTTTCTTGCCGGCCTCGCGTTTGGCGTTCTTGGAGGCTCTTGTCGCCTTGATGCTCGCCTTCTTGGCCTTACCGGACTTGGCGGGTTTCTTCTGCGGTTCTGGCATTGGTGGTTCCCCCCGATGTGTCGGCCCGCTATTCGGGCATCAACCCCGTTAATACCCAAATGGATACTTCGCCTCACAAAAGGGACAACTGTTCCGGCTTGGCGGCTTGCTCCGGTCTGATGCGCCACGAACGCGAGCGGCCGATCCCGGCATGCTCGGCCAGCCGCCTGACGTGGGCCGTCACCTGATCCTGGTAGGCCTTCGGCGCGTAGGCGCCCCTGCCGTACAGCTCCAGGTAGCGCGGCACCAGCCGCGGATGCTCGCGTGAGAGCCAGCCGAGGAACCATTCGCGCGCCCCGGGCCGCAGGTGGAGCACGATCGGCGTGACGTGCGTGGCGCCGGCCGCCGCGATCTGCCCGACCGTCGCCTCCAGCTGCCGGGGGGAGTCGGACAGGTAGGGCAGGATCGGCGCCATCAGCACGCCGCAGGCGATGCCGCTGTCGTTGAGCCGCCGGCAGACCTCGAGCCGCCGCCGCGGATGGGGGGTGCCCGGCTCCACCGCCCGCCACAGCTCGGCGTCGAGGAAGCCCACCGACACCGCCGTGCTCACCTCCGTCACCCGCGCCGCCGACACCAGCAGCGGCAGGTCGCGCAGGATGAGCGTGCCCTTGGTGAGGATCGAGAAAGGGTTGGCGGCCTCGCCCAGCGCCCGCAGGATGCCGGGCATCAGCCGGTAGCGGCCCTCGGCGCGCTGGTAGCAGTCGACGTTGGTGCCCATCGCGACGTGCTCGCCGCCCCAGCGCGGCGCGGCGAGCTCCTTGCGGGCGAGCTCCGCGGCGTTGACCTTCACCACGATCCTGGAGTCGAAGTCGTGGCCGGCGTCGAGGTCGAGATACTCGTGCGTCTTGCGGGCGAAGCAGTAGACGCACGAGTGGCCGCACCCCCGGTAGGGGTTGATGGTGTAGGAGAACGGCACGCGACTGGCGGCCGGCACCTTGTTGATGATCGATCTAGCGTGGATCTCGTAGAAGGTCATCCCCCGGAACTCGGGGGTGTCGAAGGTGCGGGTCACCGCGCCACGGGCGAACAGCGGCAGCGCCGAATCGTCGCCGCCGGCGTCGGTCAGACGCAGGTTGTCCCAGCGCATGACATGATTAGAACGCAGGTTCGACAATGATCGCAACAGGAAAGACTCTGCAATTCGCTGCCCTAGGAACGGATAATGATCTTCACGGTTGGGCAGGAAACGGTGCACAGAGCTTGCGTTCGGAGGTGCACGATGGCCTGGTCGCAGGACGAGGAGCGGATGCTGGCACAGATCGAGCGCCACCTCGTCGACGATGATCCGCGACTCGTCGCGCGGCTGGAGTCGTTCAACGATCGCGTACGGCGCAGCGAGGAGTCCGAGCGCCGCAGGACGGCCAGAGCCAACGGCGAGCAGCCCGCCAGGCGCCACCTCCGCCGCTCGACGGTCATCATCGTGATCAGCTGGGTGCTGATCGCCACGCTGGTGGCGACGTTGCTGGTGCTGGTCCTCCGCCAGGAGGCCGCCGCGCTGGCCTTCTAGGCCGCCCCGGCGGCCGCATCGTCGCGACGGCCCTCAGGGTGCGCCGCCGCCGGCGGGAGCTCGTGGAGCTCGGCCGCCGGCAGCCGCTCCCGCACGTCCCACGGCATCCCCGACCGTGCGGGCACGGCCCGGATCCCGGGCCGCCGGATACTCGGTCACCGTGGGTGCAGGCGGGCGCCTACGCGATACGGTCACCGTCGATGTGCTACTTGGCCGACAGGACGCGTCCCCTGAAGATGGGGCGCTTGGTCTCCCAGTACCTCCAGCCCTCGACCCTCGACGGGACGTTGGCGAAGCCGCTGGCGACCGGGTGGACGTCGCAGTTCGGGAACTGCCGCCAGGCCGAGAAGCCGATGCGGTAGCCGAAGACGCGGTACCACAGGTTGCCGTACATGTTCTTGCTGATGGTGTGGGTGTACTCGTGGCCCGCCTCGACGACGTTCTCCTCGGCGAGCAGCGGGTTCACGTTGTTGCGCAGCCTGCGGATCAGAGAGTCCTGGTTGAAGGGCATCTGGATCTCGCTGCCCTTCTCGCGCTCGATCTCGACTTCCCAGTACACGCGGTGCTGGCGCCTGACGGTCGCCGTGATCTCGCCGCCGGGGCCGTCGATGAAGCGGCTACGCGGGATGAAGAAGTTCCTCGGCTCGAAGTTGTGGAACCGGAAGAAGCTCCTGGGCCTGCACTTCCTCCTGGCCTCCTCAGCCAGCGTGGGGCGACCGTTGGGACGGGGATCCGAAGCCGCGACCCCTGCGGAGGCCCCGCTCCCCACGGTCGGGGACGCGATGGCCGGTGAGCACAGGCTGGCGCCGAGCGCCATGGAGACGGATCCCGCCAGCGTCAGCGTCGCCACCCTCCTCAGTGGCTTGTGCCGCGCCGGCGGTGTCGGTGTGGTGTCTGTTCGGGGACTCGTGAACATAGAGAAAATCCGTTCCCTCTCGGATCGCGGCGGGGCCGCGACTGACTCGCTGGCCGGATGACGGCCGACGCTCGTCCGTTGAGTGACTCAACGTAACAATGAGGATGCTTACAGTCGTCGCGGGTTGTCTTGTGACGACACGCCACGCCGGAGTCTCCCGAGCGAGGAAAGTGCCGGTCAAAAGCTACGAAAACGCTGAGCGCCGCGCGGCGTCCCCGCTCCGCCGGCGGTGCGACAGGGCTGGTCATGGCACGGAAAGATCACGTTTCCTGATGCGGCGGGCCCGCCCCTCCGTCTGGCACCGGCCTGCGACACGCGACATCACCAGTTCTCATATCGAAACTGATATTGGTTGATCGCCCATATCGCTATTGGACTGCACCGGGCCGGGCCTGCTTTGCTCCTTGCTTCTGACAGCCGACGCAAGGATGTGACATGCGAAACCCGCGCGCCCGCCGGCTCTCGGCCGCGCTGCCCGCGACCGCTCTGGCGATCTCCCTCCTGTCCGGGGCCGCCCCCGGCATCGCCACGGCCTCGGCCGCCACCGTGACGGCGGCGCGGCCGCTCTCGGCGCAGGCCCAGGTCGGGAAGGAACTGCGCGAGCTCGAGGCGTCCTTCGACGGCCGCATCGGCGCGTACGCTGTGGACACCGCGACCGGCAGGACCGTGACATACCGGGCGGGCGAGCGTTTCCCGTTGCTGTCGACGTTCAAGGCGCCCTTGTGTGCGGCCGCGCTGCACAAGGCCCGCACCTCCGAGCCCGGCCTGATGGAGAAGGTTGTCACGTGGACGGCCGCCGACCTCAAGCCCAACTCGCCGACCACCGAGAAGCACGTCGAGGACGGCCTGACGGTCGCCCAGCTGTGCGAGGCGACCATCACCCTGAGCGACAACACCGCGGGCAACATGGTGCTCAAGCAGATCGGCGGGCCGGCCGGGCTGACGAGGTACTTCCGCTCGCTGAAGGACCCGATCTCCCGCCTGGACCGCTGGGAGACCGAGCTCAACGACTGGACCCCCAAGGACAACCGCGACACCACCACGCCCGCGGCCATCTCCCGCGACCTGCGCCTGATCACGACCGGGAACGCGCTGCACCCCAAGGACCGGGCACGGCTCAACGCCTGGCTCATCGCGAGCGAGACCGGCGACGAGCGCATCCGTGCCGGCCTGCCCAAGACGTGGACCATCGGCGACAAGACCGGCACGAACACCGAGATCGGCGCGGGCAACGACCTCGCCGTCATCTGGCCGGGCAAGGCGGCGGCGCCCATCATCATGGCCGTCTACACCAACCGCGGCACGCCCGCCGTCGACAACACGGTCATCGCCAAGACCGCCGCCATCCTGGCGCGTGGGCTCGGCAAGCTCTGATGGCGCGACGGACAGCGAAGGTCGTCCGGCTGGCCGCCGCGAGCGTGGCGGCCGGCGTGGTCGTGGCGGGGATCGCCTTCCCCGCCACGGGGGGCGCGGGTCTGGGGCTCATGTCGGCGGTGGGACAGGTCGACCTCAGGCCGGTCGCCCTCGCCGAACCGCCGCTGGCCGAGGTCACGACCGTGCAGGACGCCAAGGGCAACGAGATCGCGCGCTTCTACGAGCAGTACCGGGAGGCCGTCGGCTTCGACGAGATCGCCGAGGTCATGAAGAAGGCGATCGTCTCGATCGAGGACTACCGCTTCTACGAGCACGGCGCCATCGACCTCGAGGGCACGGTGCGGGCGCTCGCCACGAACCTGCGGGCGGGCCAGGTCAGCCAGGGCGGGTCGAGCATCACCCAGCAGTACGTCAAGCAGGTGCTGCTCAACTCCGCCGACACGCAGGCCGAGCAGAACGCCGCCCTCGAGGCCAGCTACGCGCGCAAGCTGAAAGAGCTGCGGTACGCCATGGGGGTCGAGAAGGCCTACACCAAGGACCAGATCCTCGAGAAGTACCTGAACATCGCCTACTTCGGCGCCGGCGCCTACGGCGTCGAAGCGGCGGCCAAGCGGTTCTTCGGCGTCCGGGCCGGCAAGCTCACACTCGCGCAGGCGGCGACGCTGGCGGGAGCCGTACAGGATCCGAACGCCACCGACCCGAACCTGGGCGGCAAGTACCGCGAGCGGCTGCGCAAGCGCCGTGACGTGGTGCTCGACCGGATGGCCGAGCTGGGCGCGATCACCCCGGCGGCGGCCGCGGCGGCGAAGGCCACCAAGCTCGGCTACAAAGGCACGAAGCTCCCCGGCGGCTGCGAGTCCACCAAATACACCTACTTCTGTCTGTATGTCCGACACGAGATCCTGAGCAACCCCGACTTCGGCAAGACCGCCGACGAGCGCCTCAAGATGCTCAACCGCGGCGGGCTGACCATCAAGACCACGATCAACCCGGCCATGCAGGCCGCCGCCGACCGGGCCATCAGACGGTACGTGCGCGCCTCCGACGGCCCCCTCGCCGCCGAGGCCCTGGTCCAGCCGGGCACTGGAGCGATCAGGGCCATGGCCGCGAGCCGGCCGTACGGCCCCCGCAAGTCCAGGAACGAGATCTCCTACAACGTCGTCGCGGACGCCGCGCACGGCGGCGGGATCGGGTTCCAAGCGGGCTCCACGTTCAAGACCTTCACCCTGATCAGCGCGCTGCAGCGGGGCATGAAGCTCGACGACGGCCTGAGCGCCGGCGCCGGCTACCGGGCGCCGGACTTCGCCACGTTCAGGACCTGCGCGGGCGGCAAGGTCGGCGACCCCCGGCACACGGTCACCAACGACGAGGGCTCGCCCGGGTGGAAGACGCTGCGAACCGGCACCTGGAGTTCGGTGAACACCTTCTTCATGGAACTCCAGCAGCGGGTAGGGCTCTGCAGCACGGTCACCACGGCCCAGTCGCTGGGCGTCCGGCGTGCCGACGGTCGCAAGCTGCGCGAGGTCGAGACGTTCACGCTCGGCGTCAACGAGATGGATCCGGTGACGGTGGCCAACGCGTACGCGGCCATCGCGGCGCGCGGCCGGTACTGCGCGCCGATGGCGATCACGCAGATCACCGACCGGGACGGCAAGGTCACCCGGTACCGGCCCAAATGCCGCCAGGCACTCGACCCCGAGATCGCCGACGCGACGGCGGAGGTGCTGTCCGGCGTGTTCACCAAGGGCACGATGCGCGGCGTCGGGGGCATCGGGCGCCCCGCGGCGGGCAAGACGGGCACCACCGACGGCTACGCGACCGCCTGGTTCGCCGGATTCACTCCGGATCTGGCGTCGGCGGTCAGCATCGGCGACCCGCGCGGCTCCCAGCGGTACAAGCTGACCGGGGTGACGATCGGCGGGCGCTACTACGGAACGGTGGAGGGGGCCACCCTGCCCGGGCCGATCTGGAAGGACACGATGATCGGCGCACTCACGGGCGTGCCGCCGACGCGGTTCACGCCCCTGAACGCGGAGCGCTTCGAGGGCTGCTCCGGGCACTGCCGTCCCGCGTCGGAGTCCGCACCCGACGACGGCGACAGCGCACGTGAGGCCGACTCCGACGCCGACGCCATCGGGAACGCCGACGAGCCAGGTGCCGACGAGGCCGCCGATCCTGACACCGGGGCCGTGGAGGACACCCGTCCACGTGGCCGCCGCCACGGTCCGCCCAACGGCTGAGGCCGGCCTCCCGCCTGTCCGGGCCGCCGGCCGTTCCGGCGCCAGGCGGCACGCTCGACCGGGTGGGCGAAGCGGGCAGGGCCCGGGCGGGGTTGCGGTGGCGCGGCCCGGGTGGCGCGGCTCCGGTGGCGCGGTCCCCTTCGGGACATGCGGCGGCCGACGAACGTCGAGGGCCCCGGCGACATGCCGGGGCCCTCTTCTCAACGTGTCACATGGAGTCGGCGCGACTCATGCTCCATCATGACCGCTACCTCGCCGCCGACGCACGCACGACACGCCAGGCAACCGCCTCCCGCACACCTCGAGCCGTGTCGCCCATGACCGGCGCCGTCCCTGGAAGGTCCGCCGGACGGCGTGGCCGCGTCGTCGAGCACGGCCGGCGGATTCTCCGGAAAGTGTGCAATCGGCGCATATATCCGACATGGCGATACAAAATTGCATGTGCGGGGAAATTCAGAAAATAGCGCACTGCCGCGTTCATTGCTCTATTCTTTGCTCTTCTCTTGCGGTTGATGTGATCTGGTTCCAGTGGTGCCGGGAATGTAGAGATCGATCACATTATTCATGTGCGTAATGCACTCATGTCCGCATGCACTCAGAGGAGCGCCCTTCTCGAACGAGAAATGCCG
The DNA here is from genome assembly GCF_040610675.1 of Nonomuraea sp. NPDC003804. NCBI lineage: Bacteria > Bacillati > Actinomycetota > Actinomycetes > Streptosporangiales > Streptosporangiaceae > Nonomuraea > Nonomuraea sp. NPDC003804. Next base: position 81,298 of record NZ_JBEXMT010000027.1, on the reverse strand, counting down.
AAGCGGCTGATCCGGTAGAAGTCGCGGTGCGATCGGGTGCGTACGTCGCTGAATCGCTTGTGGTCAACCTTCATGTATTTGTCGTCCACAATTGACGGGAAAGTCATGCGATTCTATCGACGAAGCGCCATGCTGGTCGCTGCGATATACGCGATGGCCAGCGCCATGGGCGGGGTGGCCGCGCACGCCGACAGCGTTCTGCAGTCCGAAACCCGGCTCGTTCATACGGCGGATCTCGGTCCGACGCCGCCGCCCGGTAAAGGCGAGAGCGACAGCAGGAGCACGCCAGGCGGCCAACTGGTCTGCGGACCGCCGTACGTGACCGGCGACCCGGACCTCGGACCGGTCTTCCTGCCGCGGACCGGCTATCTCGGTGCGCTCCTGCGCGGCTACGTGCCGCTGGGCACTCTCAGCCCGCAGCATTTCCTGTCGCGCTACTGGGACTACACCACGAACGACTACCGCTACCCGCCCAACGCCGGATTCGCCCAGTCCGGCAATTACCCCAACGGCAGGCTGCTGGTCAAGACGACGATTCTGCAGATCGGCATGAGGCTCGACCGCTTCGGCGGCTACGGGGGCGCATACCTGGCGCCGATGGGCGACCTTTTCATCAGGCGCGGGCTGCCGCCGCGCAACCTCAACACCAACGCGCAGGATCCCGAGCACCCATGTAATTACCACGCCTTCCGGGTGCTCAAGCCCTTCCGTGTCGACGTGGGCCCGGCCGCCCCCGCCTTCCAGCAGCCGGGCGGCGGCACGCAGTACCACGTGCTCAGCAAGTACATTCCCGAGGCTCCGCAGACCAGCCAGGAAGTTCCGGTGAGCTGGCTGCTGGCGAACCAGTACCTGGAGGAGATCGCGCCGATCCCGCCGGCCGATCTCGTGGCCGGCGGCGAGTAGGACACGGGGGCCTGGCAGCGGCGGCGCTCGCCTTCGGCGGGGTGCGAAGATCTCGCCGGCGGCGGGCGCCGAACCTCGCCCGACCCGCTGAGACTACCTCCCGGACGGGGAAGCCCGCCTCGCCGTCGACCAGCTGGATCCTCTCCGCGCCGGCGAGGATCGCGGCCGGCGTGATTCGTCAGGTCCTTGCGGGCTTGATGTCGATCACGATCATCTTGTCGGGACGGAAGCTGTCGAGGTCGGCGGCGTTCCAGGTCTCACCAGGCCTGATCTGGTGGAACCTGAAAGTCGCGTTGGTCTCATTGGCGTTCACGATGCAGCGCACGGAGGTGGGCGGGTCGAGGGCGTAGACCAGCCGGCTGAACTCCAGGGCGAACGCGACGCCGTTCATGAGAAGGATCCGCTGGTCATCGTCGCTGATCATGGGTGCGCCATCGACGCTGACGATGTCGATCGGGACGTGGTCCTCCAGGTGGAAGGAACTGTCGGAGCACTCCCAGCCGGTGAGGTCGTGGAAGGAGGGCAAGCCTTCGGCATGTCCCGTCGAGGACGCCCAGATGAGCACCTCGCCGCGGCGGACGATGCCTTCCGCGACGCGCTCGCGAAGGCTCGCGGCAAGGCCGCCTGGTGGCTCGACGCCCGCCAGCCCGCCCAATACCCGGAGCATGTCGGCTGCGGCGTCATTCATCGACGGGGACAGCATGCGTCCCATGATCGCAGCGCAGCTGTCCGCGGGGCGGTGGTGGGGCCGGCCGCGCTCGTGGACGCGTGCCGGCGCCCGGCGCCGCTTCGCGGCTTCTAGGGCAGCGAAGCGGCCAGGCCGCGCAGGAAGGCCGCCGCGACGGGCGCGGCCACCTTGCCGCCACCGCCACCGCCCTCGACGACGACCGCGAAGGCCACGTCGCCCCGGTAGCCCATGAACCACGCGTGGGACGGAAGCTCGGGGCCGGTGCCGTACTCGGCGGTGCCGGTCTTGCCGCGCGTGCCCTCGGGCAGACCCGCCGCCTTGGCGGTGCCCTTGGTGACCACGGCCGCCATCATCGACCGCAGGTCTTCGGCCACGTCCTCGGGCAGCTTCACCTCCGCCGCCTTCTGCTTCAGGCCGGACACCAGCGTCGGCGGGCGCCAGGTGCCGTCGGCCAGCGCGGCCGCGACCGAGGCCATGGTCAGCGGGCTGGCGGTGATCCTGGCCTGGCCGAAGGACGCGGCGGCGAGCTCGGCGTCGGACTGGGTCCTGGGGAAGCTGGCCTTGGCCGCGGGGACGCCGACGGCCAGCGGCTGGTTGAAGCCGACCATCTCGGCGGCCTTCAGCAGCTTGTCGGAGCCCAGCCGTTCGGCGGCCATCGGGGCGATGGTCGTGTTGCAGGAGTAGGCGAAGGAGTCGGAGAAGGTGAGCGAGCCGTACTCGGCGTGCTCGGAGTTGCGCACCTTCAGGCCGCCGATGGTGGCGTACTTGGGGCAGGTCACCCGCTGGGCGGGGGAGACGCCCTCGGCCAGCAGGCCGAGCGCGGTGACGGCCTTGAAGGTCGAGCCCGGCGGGTAGCGGCCGTCGAGCGCCCGGTTGAAGCCGCCGCGGTTGTTGACGACGGCGAGGATCTCGCCCGTGGCGTGCCGTACGGCGACCAGGGACGTGGGTTTGGGCAGGTCGCGGACCGCGGTGACGGCCGCGGTCTGCACCCGCGGGTCGAGCGTGGTCTCCAGCGGCTTGCCCTTGCTGCCGTCGATCCTGCCGAGCACCTTGTCGCCGAGCATGATCTCGGTGGCGGGGGTGCCCGCCAGCCGCTTCTGGAAGTTCTCCTGCAGGCCGCCGCGGCCGATCGCGTCGCCGACACGGTAGGAGGGGCCGAGCTTGGCGACGTCCTTGGCGGTGGCCTTGTCGAGGAAACCGACCAGTTGCTGCACCGACCCACCGACCTGGCCGGTGTCGATGCGCTCGCCCGAGGCGTCGGTGATGGCGCCGCGCCGCGGCCAGTCGGTCTTGAGCTTGAAGGCGGCGCCGCCCGTCAGCGACGGGTGGAGCGTGCCGGGCGACCAGGCGACCTTCCACGCGCGCTCGGCGACCTTGAGATCGATCTGACCGGTGTAGGACCACTCGCCGATGTGCCTGAGCGTGAGCGTGGCGGTGTAGGGGGCGGTGGCGGTGTCGTCGCCGTGGTCGACGACCCGGCCCACGGTGATCGCCATCCGCTCGACGTCGAGGCCCTTACGCTGCTGGTCGTAGGCGGCCAGCGACTGGGGCGCCACCAGCTCGGCCGTCATCTTCGGCGTGTCGCCCGCCTGCCAGGCCGCCGCGAAGCGCCGGGCGGTCTCCTCCGGCGAGCCGCGGGTGTGCAGCAGCCAGTAGGCACCGCCCGCGGCGGCCCCCACCGCCAGCACGGTGGCTCCCGACACGATCGCGATCGTCCGGCCACGCGCCACGAGTCACCCCCATGTCCTCGAACGGCTCACGAGCTTAGCGTCGGCCGATCACGACCGGCCAGCCTTCACGCTGGCGGCGTAGGTGGCCACGTACTCCTGGCCCGACAGCTTCTGGATCTCGGCCATGATCTCGTCGGTGACCCTGCGCCTGTCGCGGGCGTTCCTGTGGTCGCCCTCGAAGGTCAGCGGAGCGCCGATCTTGATGCCGATCCTGGTGAAGCGCGGCACCTTGGCTCCCGGCGGCATGACGTTCTCCGTGCCCGACAGCGCCACGGGCAGGACCGGCGCGCCCGTCTTCAGCGCCAGCCACGCCACGCCGATCTTGCCGCGGTACAGGCGGCCGTCGGGGGAGCGGGTGCCCTCGGGGTGGATGCCGAACAGCTCGCCCCGCTCGAGCAGGTCGGCCGCGCTGTCGAGCAGAGCCTGGGCGGCGGTGGCCGTCTCGCGGTCGGCCGGCAGGCTGCCGCCCAGGCGCATGAACCACTGCGAGACGGGGTTGCCGCTGAAGTACTCGCTCTTGGCGGCGAAGGTCACGTGGCGGGGCAGGAGAGCGGGAAGCAGGAAGGAGTCGATGACCGCCAGATGGTTGGCCGCCAGGATGGCGGGTCCCTTGGCCGGGACGTGGTAGGCGCCGGAGATGTGCGGGCGCCACATCACGTGCGCCATCGGCGCGGCGACGAACTTCACCATCTGGTACAGCAACGGCTCTCCTGGGTCGTGGGACGGCGAAGCCCACCCTAGTGGGCCCGGCGCCGGCCCACGTCCCAACGCGGCACGGCGCCCCACCCGTGAGGGGTGGGGCGCCGTCTCCACGTTCAAGGCCGCTGTGGCGGTCGCCTCCTCGGCGAGATGCACAACACGGCTCCAGCCGAACGGTATTCCGTGAAGGCGGTAATTTGCGGCCCGGGGGACACAGACCACAGCGGCCTTGTCGACTCTAACGGACATCCGGCGGTCGCTATTCCATCCTGCCCCAAGACTGGGTCAGCACTTGCCTCACCGGACCCATGAGAAACGGCAAAAGCGCAGGTCACGGCGCTCTGGTCGGCTTTTGTGCAACGGGAAGGAAATCCGCGCCGGGCTCGCCGGCGCCCCGGGTCGTGACAGCCGGCGATCCGCTCCACCGTATGGGCCTTCTCGTAGGGAGCGCCTGCCTCACCCGCGCACCGTGGTCGTCCGCAGATGCGGGTCGGCGGCGATCTCGGCTTCGGTGAAGCGCTCGCTGACCCACTGGCCGCGCGAGAACAGGACGGTCTGGTCGGTGTGGTGGGGCGAGTCGGGGTTGGTGGAGAGCGAATAGGTCAGGATGGTGCGGGTACGGGGCCCGGCGCGGGTGAGCTCGACGGCCATCATGAAGCTGGAACCGGTGTCCACCTCCGGGTAACGCCCGTCGGTGCCGAGCCGGCCGCGCATGCGCACCCTGTCGAAGCAGCCCTCCCCTTCCGTGCAGCCGGGAACCGGGATCGAGGAGTAGTGCTGCGCCTGGCCGGGGGTGAGAGCCAGGGGGATGCGGTTGGTCTGGAAGTAGAGCACGGCATCGGCCAGGGCCTGCCGTACCACCGGGTCGTCGCGTTTGAGCCCCCGAGGGGTGGTCAGCGGATGCGCGGGATCGAACGGCACCCGCCAGGGGGTGAAAACGGGGTCCCCCGGCCTGGTGGGACGCTCCAGCCGAGCGAAGAATTCTCGCCACAGGACGGCCCCCTGGCCGTCCAGGGTGGCGCGCCCGTCCCAAGCACGCAGCGTCCGGCAGGCCGCGCGCACGTTCACCTGCCTGCCGGCGGACGTGGTCAGCTCGGGGTGGGTACGGCACAGCTTCAGCAGGTCCGAGCGCATGAGCTCGAAGGTGTGGTTGCGCTTGCCCTGCGCGGTGGCCTGGAGTGTTTGCAGGGTGAAGCCCGGATCGCCGAGCCCGTCGGTCCCCGACAGCCGCTGGGCGATCATGTCCAGGCTGACACGGGGGCGCGGCTCCAGCTCGGTACGCGCCTCGCCCCACACGCGCGGGTAGCCGGTCAGCGGCGCCGACGGGTTGGTCATCCAGGCGGTGTTGTTGGAGTTGGCCACGTAATCGGCGCGGGTCAGCTTCGGCTGACTGGCCGGCCCGAAGATGCCCGGCACGACGGCGTCGCGGTCCTTGCCCCACAGGCACGCGGAGGTCGAGCCGTCCAGGACGTACGCCTCCAGGCCCGGCATGGGCGAGGGCTTGGCACAGCGGTCCGCCTGGGCGTCGGTGACGTGGGGGACGACCGAGGTGTCGGCGAAGAAGGCGGTCCCACCGGCGTCGGTGGCGAGCGTGTGGACGAACGGCATGCCCTGATGCGCGGTCTGGGCCGCACGGAGCTGGGTGAGGTTCCTCGCCCTGGCCATCGCCAGCCACTCGTCGGCCGCCCGCAGGTTGGCGGCGTTGGCGTCGGCCAGCGCGTAGGCGACCTTGTCGGTCTGCCCGGCGGCCAGCACCGGGCCGTAGCGCGAGGTGTGGAGCGTGTGGGCCACCGTGGTGCCGTCCTGCAGGGTGACCCGCACCTCCTGGCGGCTCATCGGCTCGGCGTGGCCGTCCACCAGGTAGCTGGTGGGGTCCACGAGGTCGAGCTGGTAGAGGCTGAAGCGCTGGGCGTGGGAGACGGTGTGGGTCCAGGCCACAGCCGCGTTGTGGCCGATCTGGACGACCGGCGTGCCGTACAGGCTGGCGCCGGAGACGTCGAGCACGCCGGGGATGGTGAGGTGCACCTGGTAGAAGCGCCGGATGCCGTTCCACGGGAAGTGCGGGTCGGCCAGCAGCATGCCGTGGCCGTCGCGGGTGGCCCGGCGGCCGAGTGCCCAGGCGTTGCTGCCCGCGGCGGGCCGCCGCTGCGGCCCCTCGGCCGCGGCTCCTCCGACGATGTGCTCCTTGAACTGGGAGCTGCTGACCATGCGACCGAGGTCGAGCAGGTTGTTCCAGATGTCGGTGGCGGTGATCCGGCCGACCCAGGCCTTGCCTCGGCAGGTGGGATCCGGCAGGTTCGCCACCCCGGTCTCCTCCAGGTAGCGGTTGTACCCGGCGGCGTAGCCGTCGACGAGCCGGCGCAGCTCGTCGCTCGGGCCCACCGGTGGCGGCTGGGCCAGCAGCCGTCGCACGACGCCTGAGTCGGCGACGCTCTTGTAGTAGACGTCGCTGACCAGGTTGGCGACCGGGCGGACCGGGTCGTCGGACTTCGCCTGGGGGCCGAAGTGCCTGGATCGTTCACCCCGCAGCGTCACCACCCAGGAGGCCAGCACGCACAGGTTGTCCTGCGCGAAGGCGTAGCCGTACCCGAAGCCGAGCCCGCCATAGTCCTTGGCGGACACGTGCGGGAGACCGTACTCGGTGCGCCGGATCTGCGCGGAGTAGCGGGAGTCCGCCGCGCTGGTGGGCACTGCCACCACGACCGCGGTGACCAGGGACAGCGCGATCAACCCTGCCAGTCTCAGCATGAGCGTCATGGGACTCCTATTCGAAACGCGCGTTGTCGGGCGCGGTCATGCGCCTGAGCAGCGGGATGGCCGTGAGGATCACCAGGAGGGACGCGGCCAGGCCGCCGCCGACGGCCGCGAAGTAGACCGGCCCGGGCATCGCCAGGGACGCGCCCTTCATCGCGAGTTGGTCGATGACCGGTTCGGCCACGCCGAAACCGGCTCCGGCGGCGAGCACGGCGGCCAGCACGAGCGGCACCGCCGACTCCAGCAGCACCACCGTGGCCAGGGTGCGCGTGGGCGTGCCGGCCAGCCGCAGCAGGGTGAACGGCTGCCTGCGCTCCACCAGGCCGCCGCCGACCGCCACCACGAGGCTGCAGCCGCCGGCGACCAGGGTGAGGGCGACCATGACCAGGGCCACGTTTTCCGCTCGGATGTACAGGTCCGCTCTGGCCTGGGCGATCTCGGCGAAGGTCATCGGCGCCTCGGCGGTGTAGTCCGCCAGCAGGGTGCGCAGCCGCTCCAGCGTCGCCGCGTCGCCCGTGCCGATCATGACAGCCTCCAGTTCGAGCCCGGCTGCGGAGGCGGACTCGCTGGCCGGCCCCGCCAGCGGAAGGAGCTTGTCGACGGTGAGGGGGTTGTCGGCGCCGACGATGCGGGCGAAGTTGCCCATCACGGCCTGCGCACCCGCGGGGCAGCGACCGAGCATGGGGAAGCGTGCCAGGCTCGAGCACTCGACGACGGATGTCGCGGGTGGCGGGCCGTCCAACGGCGGGCGGATGGTCCCCAGGTCCGCCCTGGCGTAGATCGGCAGCACGTCCGCGCCGGGATGGGCGCGCAGCCGGGCGAGCAGGTCCGCCGACGCCCGTGAGGGCAGGCCGGGGACGCCCGGCCGGGAGAGCGAGGCGCCCAGGACGTTGTTGAGCGCGCCGCCTGCCACGGCCTGCTGGCCCGCGACCACCGCCGGTACCAGGGCCGCGATCGTCGTCCCGATGAACACCGCCAGCACCAGCCCGCTGACCGACCTGAACGCGGCCTTCGGGTCGGCGGCCAGACGCTGCGCGGCCAGCAGCGTCGCCGCGCCGCGGGTCAGCCGGGCCGTCAGGCGCGCGGCCAGCATCGTCAGCCACGGCCCGGCCAGCACCAGCCCGACCATGATGAGCGCGATCCCGGCGTCGGCCCACAGGGCATTGGGTTTGCCGTTCGTGAACGCCGGGCCCGCGAAGAGCCCCAGGCCGGCCAGCAGCGGGACCACCCGCCAGGCCCGCGGCGGTGGCGGGGCGGCTTTCCTTGCCACACCGAGCGGCGAGATCCGCACCCGGCGCAGCGACCACAGAGCGGCGCCGGCCGCGACGAGCGGCACGCAGGCCAGCACGGTCACGTACTGCCAGGGGCTCGGGACGGCCGTCTCGGGGAAGAAGCGCGAACCGGTGATCCGCACGCCGGCCACGGCCGGCCGTACCAGATGGAAGAGCGCGACGCCGGCCAGTGCGCCGAGCAGCGCGCCCACCGCGGCGTCGACCGCGGCGAGGACGTTGACCTGCCGGGAGGTCGCGCCGACCAGCCTGATCGCCGCGAAGCGGGTCTCGCGGCGGGCGGCGGCAAGCCGGGTGGCGGTGCCCACCAGCACCAGCAGCGGGACGATCAGCCCGATCGCGGCGATACCGAACCCGAACCGGTAGACGTCCGCGCTCCCATCGGCCGCGGGGTCGGTGGCGACCGCGTCGACCTGCCGGGTGCCGGTCATGGCGGCGACCTGCTGCGGCGTCCGCCCCACCACGATGGCCAGTTCGTCGGGCCCGGACAGCCCGGCCTGGCCGATCAGGCCCGCCCGCGTGCCGGGGAAGCGGCCGGCGAGCTGCTCGCGCGGCGCCGAGTCCATCAGCCTGGCCAGCGCGGGCGAGGCGTAGTACTGGCCGGGGCGGGGCATGCGGAACAGCCCGGGGATGACCGGCGCCCGGGCGCCGAGCGCCGCCGCGTCCAGCCTCTTGATCGTCTGGCCCGCGTAGTAGTCCTCGCGGAGGTTCCACAGCGCGCCGTCGGCGGTGGCGTCCAGGACCCAGCCGCTGGGCGGCGTGCCGCGCGTGCACTCCCAGCAGGGGCGGTCGTTGGTGGCCTGGAAGGCGTTGAAGAGCGACAGCGTGGCCAGCAGCACGGCCACGCCGACCGCCACCCCTGCCACGATCAGCGCCAGCCGGGCCGCCGTCTCCCTGCCGCTGCGCAGCGACAGCCGCAGGCCCAGGAGGATCATCGGACGACCCCGCCGGCGTACGGGTCGGTCACCCTGCCGTCGCGCACGATGATCTCCCGGTCGGCGCAGGCGGCGACCCGGACGTCGTGCGTCACCACGATCACGGTGGTGCCCTCCTCGCGGGCCAGGCCCACCAGCAGGTCCATCACGTGCTCGCCGGTGAGCGAGTCGAGCGCACCGGTCGGCTCGTCGGCGAAGACGACCCTCGGCCGCGTCACCAGCGCCCTGGCGATGGCCACCCGCTGTGTCTGCCCGCCCGACAGCTCCCCGGTGCGCCGGCCGCCCAGGTCCGCCAGCTCCAGCCGCTCCAGCCAGGAGACGGCCCGCGCGTAGGCGTCCTTGCGTCTTGTACGGCCGAGCAGCAGCGGCAGCGCCACGTTGTCGGCCACGGTCAGCTCGGGCACGAGCTGACCGAACTGGAAGACGAAACCGAAGGCGGTGCGTCGCAGCTCGCTGCGGCGGCTGTCGTCCAGCGTGTCGAGCCGCCGCCCGTCGAACCACACCTCGCCGCTGTCCGGTGTGAAGATCCCGGCGAGTAGGTGCAGCAGCGTCGACTTGCCGGAACCGCTGGGCCCCATGATGGCCACGACCTCGCTCGCGGTCACCGAAAGGTCGGCCTCCACCAGCGCGGCCGTGTTGCCGTAGGAGCGGCTGACCTTCTCGGCCCGCAGCAGTGCGTTGACGATCATCGGCCGCGCACCGTCTCCGCCAGCGCCCCCAGCCGGGCCTGGGTGACATCGATCCACCGCAGGTCGGCCTCCAGACGGAACAGGGCGTGGTCGGCGAGAAGCACGTCGATCAGCGCGCCTTCGCGCCTGATCTCGGTCAGCTCCCGCATGCGTCGCAGGTGAGCCGCGCGCTGGGCATCCAGGTAACCCGCCGCGTCGCGGCCCAGCATCAGCGCCAGCACGACCTTGGTGAACAGCACGGTCTGCAGGTACGGCTCAGCCGCGACCGGCTCGGCCAGCCACGACTCGACCTCGCTCCTGCCGATCGGGGTGATGGCGTAGCGCTTGCGGTCCGGTCCGTCGCCCGGCTCGCTCTGCCCGGCGGTGACCTTGCCGTCCCGGGCCAGGCGGGCGAGCGTGGAGTACACCTGGCCGAACGGCAGCGGCTTGCCCCTGCCGAAGTAGGTGTCGTAGTCGTGTTTCAGGTCGTATCCGTGGCTCGGCTCCCGCTCAAGGAGACCGAGCAGCGCAAGAGGGACGCTCATGGCCGCCGACTATACACTGAGGGTATATCTGCGGTGCATAAGCGCATCTGCGCTGTTGATCTGTAAGACGGCCCGGTTCGGCTCCGGGCGGCCTGCCCTGCTCGGCGCGTTCAGCGGCGGCGGCGGCTTCCGCCCTGGGATCTCACCCGTGCGACCGCAGGTGGTCGATGCACCGGCCGAGCAGGGCGATGAGCGTCTGCCGCTCCTCCTCGCTGAACGCGGCGGCCAGTTCGCGCTCGACCCGCACGGCGCGGGGGTCGGCCTCGGCCAGCACCCTCTCGCCCTTCTCGGTGAGCCGGGTCTCCAGGATGTTCTTGTGCCACGCGTGCGGGGTGCGCTCGATGAGGCCGTTGTCCTGGAGGTTCCTGAGCACGGTGTTCATGGTGGGCGCGGTGACCGCGCAGGCCCGTGCCAGCGCCGCGGCGGAGATGCCGGGGTTGTCGGACAGGTGAAGCAGCGCCGCGTACTGCGGCACCGTCAGGCCGGCCCCCTTGAGCGCGGCGTGCTTGGCCGCGATGAGCGCCTGTTCGGCGCGCTTGAGATGGCTGCCGAGGCGCTCGGGAACCGGCATCGAGGTCATCTCCGCATGGTAGCGGCCCTGTGTATTCGCCTGTTGACGAGCATTAGAACTCTAATTATCGTGTGTATTCATCCAAACGATAGAGACCTATCAATCTGAGGAGCAGTCGCATGCCCCCCTTCCGTCAGGCCGTCGCGGCCGCGGCCCTCGCCCTCCTGACCTGCGCGGCCCCCGCGCAGGCCGGTACGGCCGGCGCCGCCGTACCCGCCCACGCCGCGGCGCACGCGCGGATCTCCCCCGCCTACGAGCTGCCCGGCGAGCGGGTCTACCCCGAGGGAATCGCCGCCGACCCTCGCACCGGAGACCTCTACGCCGGCTCGTACACCGACGGCACGATCTTCAAGATGACGCCAGGCCGGCGCACCGCCACGATCTTCCTGCCGGCGGGGGCGGACGGGCGCGACACCGCCAACGGGCTGAAGGTGGACCGCCTCGGCCGCCTGTGGGTGACCGACTCCACGACGGGCGTGTCCGTCTACGACACCCGCAGCCGCCGCCTGCTGGCCGCCTTCACGGTCGAGGGGCGCGAGCCCCGCTTCGTCAACGACGTCGCGATCGCCCCCGACGGCACCGCCTATCTCACCGACAGCGTCCGCGCGGTGGTCTATCGCGTCACGCCCGCCCAGCTGGCCGCGGCCGACGACAGGCCGGGGAAGCTCGAGCCCCGCTTCGACCTCAAGGACGCGCTGGCACCGCACGAGCCGGGCGCCTACACGCTCAACGGCATCGTCGCCGACCCCTCCGGGCGCTTCCTGCTGACCGCTGACATGGCCGGAGGCCACCTCTACCGCCTCGATCTCGCCTCGGGCGCGATCGGCAGGGCCGCCCTGAACGGGGGGGACATGAGGTACGCCGACGGGCTGGACCTGCGGAACGGCACGCTGTGGGTGGCCCACAACGTCACCTGCACCGTCAGCCGGTGGCACGTCGCCGCCGACGGCACGTCCGCCCGTCTGGAGCGGCGGGTGACCGACGACGCGCTGCAGTTCCCGACCACGCTGGTGCGCAGCAGGGGAACGCTCTACGTGGTCCGCTCCCAGTTCGACAAGGGCGGTCCGCTCGGCGAGGGGACGCCGCAGCGGCCCTTCACCATCGCCGCCGTGCGCGGCCTGTGAGATCCCCGCGGCCAGGCGCGGCGCGGCGGCCAGGGAGCTCGAAGGCGGCGCGCCACCGTCAGGGGAGGGGGCGGGCCTGCGGCAGCCGGAGCCGGTCGACGGCCTCGCGGCGGGTGTTCTCGGGCCGCCGGTCGTAGCGCGCGGTGGTGGCGGGGGAGGAGTGGCCCACCAGCGCCTGCGCGGTGGCCAGGTCCACCCCCGCGTCGAGCAGCTCGCCGATGAACGTCCTGCGGAAGTCGTGCGCGGTCCGCCTGCCGGCTCCCGCCTCGCCGAGCCGCCGCGCCAGGATGTCGGCGATGCCCTGCCCGGTCAGCGCGACCGGCCGCTCGTCCCGCGTCCGCAGCCGTCCTGACCGGCTGATCGGGCAGAACAGCGCCCCCGCCGCCCGCCCGCGTACGGCCAGCCACCGCTCCAGCAGGCCGATCGCGTCGCCCGTCAGGTAGACCAGCCGCTCCTTGTCGCGCTTGCCGCGCACCCGCAGCGAGCGGGCGGCCGGCTCGTAGTCGGCCAGCGTGAGCCCGGCGATCTCGGCCCGCCGGCAGCCGGTGGAGTACAGGGCGGCGATGAGCGCGGCGTCGCGCCGCCCGGCGGGCGCGTCGTCGCAGGCCGCCAGCGCCGCCCCCACCACCTCCGGCGGCACGTGCTGGCCGGCGGGCAGCCGCGTGTGCGTGACGGGAGCCAGGTCGGCGGCCCTGGCGTAGTCCTCGGCGCTGGTCTGCCCGAGCCGCCAGGCCTCCTTCAGCACCCGCCGCAGCGCCACCAGGTGCTTGTTGACGTAGGCGGGCGACCAGCCCTGCTCGGTGAGCACGGTCCTGATCCGCACGGTGTGCTCGTAGCGCAGCAGGTGCCACGGCATCCCGGCGCCCGTCACCGCCTCGTCGCCCGTCAGCACCCGCGCGATGCGGTCGAGGCAGCCCCGCATCGTCCTCCTCGACTCGGCGCTGGCCAGGGAGTCGAGGTAGACGTGGTAGGGGTCGCCCGCCGGCCGTACGGCAGGGGCGGGCGGCCGCGGGCCATCGGTGACTACGGCGGGCGCGTCCATCGGCCCGATCTTAGAGGGTGCGGTTCCCGGAGGGCGCGCTCGCGCGGGCTCACGCGTCGCCGGCCGGGGGCGTCACCCCCAGGCCCGCGAGCGACTCGGTGAGCGCCAGGTTGGCCGAGTAGTCGACGGGGACGGCGATCACCGACACGCCGTCGCCGTCCAGCGCCTCGCGCAGCGTCGGCAGCAGTTCGGCGGCCGAGCGCACCCGGTAGCCCCTGGCCCCGAAGCTCTCGGCGTACTTCACGAAGTCGGGGTTGCCGAAGGCGATGTTGGAGCTGCGGCCCAGCTCGAGGCCCATCTTCCAGTCGATGAGCCCGTAGGCGTCGTCCTCCCAGATGAGCACCGTGATCGGCACGCGCTCGCGCACGGCGGTCTCCAGCTCCTGGGAGTTCATCAGGAACGCGCCGTCACCCGTGGCGGCCAGCACCCTGCGCGAGGGGAAGGCGAGCTTGGCCGCGATCGCGCCGGGCACCGCGAACCCCATGGACGACAGCCCGTTGGAGACCAGCATCGTGTTGGGCTCGTAGGTGGGGTACATGCGCGACATCCACATCTTCACCGCGCCCGTGTCGGCCAGCACGATGTCGTCGCGTCCCATCGCCTGCCGGATGTCGGCGACGATCCGGCGCGGCGTGAGCGGGAAGCCGTCCTCGTGTCGCCCCTGCTCGAACTCCTCCCTGACCAGCCGGCGCACCTTCTCCACCGTCGGGCTGGGCGTGAAGCGGCGGTGCACCGCCTCGCCGAGGGCGTGCAGCGACCTGGAGATGTCGCCCTGGATGCCGACCGCGACCGGGTAGTGGTCGTCGACCTCGGCGGGGAACTGGTGCATGTGGATGATCTTCTTCGACCGGTCGGGGTTGATCTTCACCGGGTCGAACTCCTGGAGCTCGTAGCCCACGCTGATCAGCACGTCGGCCTCGTCGAAGGCGAAGTTCACGTGGTCGTGGCGCATGAAGCCGAACGCCCCCAGCGCGTGCCGGTGATCGTCGGGGAAGACGCCCTTGCCGTTGAAGGTGGTCGCCACCGGCAGGCCGAGCCGTTCGGAGAAGCGGACGAGCGCGTCGCGGGCGCCGGCCCTGGTGGCGCCGTGGCCGGCCAGGATCACCGGGCGGGCGGCCGTGGCCAGCAGGTCGGCGGCACGGGCGATCTGCGCGGCCGACGGGTCCACCGGGCGCACCACGTTCACCGGCAGCGGCCCGACCCCGTCGGGGACCTCCGCCTTCTCCACGTCCTCGGGGATCGCCAGATACACCGCTCCGGGCCGCTCGGTCTGCGCGGTCTTGAACGCCTTGCGCACCATCTCGGGAACGGCGGCGGCGGTCGGCACCAGCTCCGACCACTTGGTGATCGGCCTGAACAGCGACACCAGGTCCACGATCTGGTGCGACTCCTTGTAGATGCGGTCCAGGCCCACCTGCGCGGACACGGCGACCACGGGAGTGCTGTTGGTGGTGGCGTCGGCGACGCCCAGCTGGAGGTTGATCGCACCGGGGCCGAGCGTCGCCGAGGCGACCCCGGCCTTGCCCGTCAGCCTGCCGTAGATCTCCGCCATGAAGGCAGCGCCCTGCTCGTGGCGGACCAGGACGTAGCGGATCGAAGAATCGTTCAACGCGTCGACGAAATGGATGTTTTCCTCACCCGGGATGCCGAAGACGTACCGCACGCCCTCCGCCTCCAGCGCCCGGACCAGCAACCTGGCGGCAGTGCTTGTCATGGTCTCTGCAGCAATGCCGATTCTCGGTAAATTTCCTGGTATGGCGCAACTGTCCGCTCTCGACGCGCAGTTCCTCAACTTCGAGACCGCCACGAATGTGGCCAACATCGCGGGACTGGCCGTCCTCGACGGTCCCCTCCTCAGACGCGACCTGCAGGACCTGCTCACGCAGCGGCTCCCGCACGTGGCGGCGATGCGGCGCAAGCTGGTGCCGGTGCCGTTCGGTCTCGACCACCCCTACTGGGTGCACGAGGACGACCTCGACCTCGACTACCACGTCAGGGAGATCGGGCTGCCCCCGCCGGGTGACGACAGGCAGCTGGCCGAGCAGGTCTCCCGCCTGCACGCCCGCAGGCTCGACCGCAACCGCCCGCTGTGGGAGATCTACCTGATCCACGGCCTGGCCGGCGGCCGTACGGGCCTCTACACCAAGATCCATCACGCGGCGGTCGACGGCGTCGGCGGCGCGGACGTGCTGGCCGTCCTGCTCGACCTCACCCCCGTCCCGGCGCCGCCGCCCGAGGTCGAGCCCGAGCCTGACGAGCCGGCGCCGAGCCCCCTCGAGATGGTCGGCAGGGCGCTGACCAGGCTGGCCGCCAACCCCGCGCAGGCGGTGAAGTTCGCCGCCCGGGCGGTGCCGCACCTGGACGAGATCCCCGTCGTGTCGAAGGTGCCCGGCGTGGAACTGGTCTCGGGCCTGGCCCGCACGCTCGCGGGCACCGGAGACGCGCCGGCCCTGCCCGCCCTGCCCGCGCCGCGCACCCCGTTCAGCGGCCCGATCTCCGCGCACCGGCGCGTCGCGTTCGTGTCGCTGCCGCTGGAGGAGATCAAGGAGGTGCGCAAGGCGTTCGGCGTGACGGTCAACGACGTGGTGATGGCGGTGTGCGCCGGCGGGCTGCGCGCGTGGCTGGCCGCGCACGGCGGGGTGCCCGACCGGCCGCTGGTGGCGGGCGTGCCGTTCTCGCTGCACGAGCGCGGCCCGGGCAACCAGGTGACGATCATGACCGCGCCGCTGGCCGTCCATGTCGAGGATCCCGTGGCGCGGCTGGAACAGGTCCAGGCGGCGATGGGCCGGATCAAGGAGCGCTTCTCCCTGTCCCCGGCGCGCTGGCTGAGGGAGTTCAGCGAGTCCATGCCCGCCGCCCTCATGGGCCTGGCCGCCCGCTCGGCCTTCCAGCTCGTCGGGCACACCGCGCCGCCGATCAACGTGACGATCTCCAACGTGCCGGGGCCGCAGTTCCCCCTGTACGTGTGCGGGGCCAGGCTGCTGACCTTCTACCCCGTCTCCGTGATCACCGACGTCAGCGGCGGCGTCAACATCACCTGCTTCTCCTACGACGGCGCCCTGAACATCGGCGTGGTCACCGACCGCGACATGATCCCCGACGCCTGGGAGATCACCGACAGTCTCAGGGACGCGCTCGCCGAATTGAGGAACGAAGTCTTCCGCAAGAGGCCCTAGCGTCACCGGTATGAAGCTGACGCGCAGGACACTCAACCGGACCGCCCTCGACCGCCAGCTCCTGCTGCGCCGCGCGCAGACGACGCCGCTCGAGGCGGTCCGCCGGCTCGTGGCGGTGCAGGGACAGGAGATCGACGCCCCCTATTTCGGCCTGTGGTCGCGCCTGGCCGGCTTCACCCAGGACGACCTGTCCGGCCTGCTGTACGGCCGGCAGGTCGTGCGCGGCTCGCTGCTGCGCGGCACCCAGCACCTGACCGCCGCCGCCGACTACCTGTGGCTGCGCCCGCTCATGCAGGCCACGCTCTCCCGCACCCGCCAGGCCGCCTTCGGCAAGGCCACCGGCGGCGTCGACCTGGAGGAGCTGGCCGCCCTGGCCAGGGAACTGCTCACCGGCCGGACCCTGACCCGCCCCCAGCTGCGCGACCTGCTGGCCGCCCGCTGGCCCGAGGTGCAGCCGCTGGCCCTCGGCTGGTCGGCCCAGGCGCTGCTGCCCCTGGTGCACACCCCGCCCAACGGCATCTGGGGCACGGGCGGCGCCACGCCGTTCACGCTCGCCGAGGAGTGGATCGGCGCCCCCCTGGCCGCCGAGCTCGCGGTGGAGCGGATGATCGAGCGGTACCTGGCCGCGTTCGGACCGGCCGGCGTGAAGGACATCCAGGTCTGGTCGGGGCTGACCAGGCTGCGCGAGGTCGTCGAGCGGATGCCGCTGCGCCGCTACACCGACGAGAACGGCCGCCCCCTCTACGACCTGCCCGAGGCCGAGCTGGTCCCCGAGGACGCCCCGGCCCCCGTACGGTTCCTGCCCTGGTTCGACAACCTGGTCCTCGCCTACGACGACCGCTCCCGCATGATGACCGACGAGCACCGCAAGGTGGTGTGCGTCGGCGCGGTCACCAACCCCGTCATCCTGGTCGACGGGTTCGTCGCGGGCATGTGGTGGCTGACCGGCGAGGGCCTGGAGATCCGGCCCTTCCGCGAGCTGCCCGCCGCGGTCATGGCCGAGGTCATGGCCGAGGCCGGCCGGATGCTCGCCTTCGCGGGACGGCCGGAGGCGGAGATCAGGGTCACCGCGGAGGGCGCCGTCGCGCGCTAGGAGGCCGGCTCGGCCGTGAGGCGCAGCAGGAGCAGCGCGACGTCGTCGCTGCGCCGGTTGGCGCCGCGCGCGCCGCCCATCAGGATGTCGGCCAGTTCGGTCAGCGGCAGGTCGCCGGAACGCCCGAGCTCGGCGCCGAGAGCGGCCAGGCCGTCGTCGAGGTCGAGCCCCGGCACCTCGATCAGGCCGTCGGTGTAGAGCGACAGGAGACTGCCGGCCTCCAGGGCGATCTCGGTGCACGGGAACTCCGCCTCGTGGTCGACGCCCAGCAGGAGCCCTCCCGGCACGTGGATCACCTCCACGCGGCCGTCGGGATGCCGGACGAGAGGTTCGGGGTGACCGGCGCGGGCCAGGCGCGCCACCCGGAGCCGCAGGTCGAGATGGACGTAGGCGCAACTGGCGAACAGGCCGGGGTCGAGGTCGGTGAGCAACTGGTTGGTGCGGGTCATGACCTCGCCCGGATCGGCGCCGGCCGCGGCGTAGGCGCGCACCGCGGTGCGGAGCTGGCCCATGAGGGCGGCGGCGGTGACGTTGTGCCCCTGCACGTCGCCGATGACGGCCGCGGCGGCGTCGCCGGGCAGGCGGATGACGTCGTAGAAGTCGCCCCCGATGTCCATGCCCTCGGTGCCGGGCAGGTAGCGGGCGGCCGCGGCCAGCCCTGGCACGTGGGGGAGGGCGTGCGGCAGCAGGGCCTGCTGCAGGCCGTGGGCCAGCTCCACCTTGGCGTCGTACAGCCGGGCACGCTCCAGCGCCTGGGCGATCAGGCCGCCCAGCGAGGTGAGGACGGCGCGCTCCTCGATGGTGAAGCGGTGGGGCTCCCTGAAGGCGAGCACGCAGGTGCCGATGGGCCGGCCGGAGGCGATCAGCGGCATGAGCGCCCAGGCGGCCATGCCGTCGTCCGGCGCGACGGCCATCGGGTAGACCCGGTACAGCGCCTCGTGCGACTCGAAGAAGTTGGGCACCCCGGTGACCATCGCGCGCACGCTCGGGGTGGGCGCGGTCTGGGACAGCCTGCCGTACTGCTCGATGATGTGCGGCGGGAACCCCCGGTGGCCGACGACCCGCACCCGTCCGTCCTCGGCCGTCAGCAGGGCCACCGCCTGGGCGCCGAACGCGGGCATGATCTGGTCGGCGACCAGGTCCAGCACGTCCTGCACCCCGGCGGCCTGCGTCAGCGTGCTCGCCAGATGGAGGATGTGGTAGATCGCTCCAGCCCGGGCGGGCAGCGCCACGTCGATCGGCTGCGTGGCGGCCGGGACGGCCTGCGCCTCCGCAGGCGCCGGGGTGATGCGCGCGGTGATGCCGGAGATCGAGGGATACAGGTCGAAGGCCAGCCACCGGTCCGGCGGGCGCAGCGCCACGAACGAGGACGGCCGCTGGCTGATCATCGCCCGGCGGTAGTGGTCCTCGTAGACCGGATCGTCCAGCCACGGCAGCACGACCCAGGGCCGGGCGCCGATCAGCCGCAGCGGCGACTCGCCGAGCAGGGCGGACCCCTTCGGGCTGACGTAGGTGACGCGGCCGTTGACGTCCAGGGTGCACAGTCCCTCGGGCAGCCGGGCCACCATCGCCCCGAGCGCGACGGCCGGGTCGGCGCGCGCCGCGTCGAGCGAGCCGGTGCCCCGTTCCAGGGAGGGGCCGCCGGCGGTGACCGTCTCCAGACGGCGGGCCAGCGTGTCCGCGGCGGCCGTGAGCCGGTCGCGCATGTGCGCCGGTGGTGGCGGATAGGAGCCCGACCACACGATGAACATCGCCCCCCAGTCGCCCGCCGAGGTCGACAGCGGGAGGGCGGCCAGGGAGTAGTCGTAGGGGAGGGCCACGGCGATCGACGGATAGCAGCGCACCATGTCGCGGGCGCTGCCCACCCACACCAGGCGCCGCTCGCGCAGCGCGTCGGCCACCGGGACCGGCGCGGACCGGCTCACCCGCTCCCACGGCTGGACGAACTCCCGGGGCAGCCCCAGCATCACCCGTAGTTCCAGCACCTGGCCGTCGGGAGACAGACGGTAGACCGCGCCGGTGTGGGCGCCGATCGTCTCCAGCATCTCGGTCAGGCCCCTGGCCATCAGGTCGTGGTCGTCGTGGCTGTCGTGGCCGTCGTGGCCGTGTCCGTCGTCGAAGGCGTCGACAGCGTCGGAAGGGGGGAACCGTCCCACCAAAGTCACCACCCCCGAGGCGCCGGATCCTTACATATGGGACGGTACCCCGGCTGACCTGGAGCTTTCTCCTCCTGCCGGTCGGCACGCCGCAAGCCCCGGCCGGCGGCGGGCGTTCAGACCGCCCGTACGGCGTACCCGCCGAACGACGACTCCAGCAGGCCGAACGCGGTCGTGGCCGCCTCCTTCAGCGCGGCGGCGACGGCGTCGGGGTCCTCGTGCGCCAGCGTGCGCCGCGTCAGGT
This sequence comes from Nonomuraea sp. NPDC003804, assembly GCF_040610675.1. NCBI lineage: Bacteria > Bacillati > Actinomycetota > Actinomycetes > Streptosporangiales > Streptosporangiaceae > Nonomuraea > Nonomuraea sp. NPDC003804. The sequence continues at coordinate 61,681 of NZ_JBEXMT010000027.1, read as the reverse complement.
CGGCGAACAGCACCCGGTGGACACCGGCGAGCGCCGAGGCGGCGACCCGGGCGTCCAGGTCGCCGCCCAGCTCGGCCGCCAGCGCCTCCTCCCGCTGTTCGTGCAGCTCGCGCAGGCGGGCCACCAGGGTGGGGCTGTCGGCGATCATGCGGGTGAACGGCTCGCCCGCGAACCCGATCACCGGGTCGCGCCGCTCGACCGCCGCCAGGAACGCCTCGCGCAGCGCCGCCAGCGCCGACTGCCCGGCCGCCCGCCCCCTGACCGTCGCCGCCAGCGAGGCCACGAACTCCTCGTGGTGGTCGAGCGCCATGTCCTCCTTGCGGGAGAAGTAGTTGGTGACCGTCATCTTCGCGACCCTGGCGGCGGCGGCGATGTCGGAAATCGTGGTCCGCTCGAAGCCGCGCTCCACGAACAGGCGGGTAGCGTGGTCGGAGATGGCCTGCCTGGTCTCTCGCTTCTTCTGTTCCCTCAAACCCAGCGCGTCGGTGCTCATGGGCACCACCCTCTCACAAATTTTTAGGTCCGACATCATTTTAGGTTGACACTATCTATGGTTGACCCTAATCTTATGTCCATACTAAGTTTGGAAAGGAACGCATGACCGCGACCCTGACGGCCGAGGCCGTAGCCAGCCGCGACACCGTGAAGGACTATCTCAAGCAGATCGGCAAGGTCCCGCTGCTCACCGCCGAGCAGGAGATCGACCTGGCCAAGCGGATCGAGGCCGGCCTGTTCGCCCGCGAGCGGCTCGACACCGAGCCGGGCCTGCCCGCCGAGCTGCGGGCCGACCTGGAGTGGATCGCCGAGGACGGCGGGTGGGCCAAGCAGCGCATGCTGGAGGCCAACCTGCGGCTGGTCGTCTCGATCGCCAAGCGCTACACCGGGCGCGGCATGCTCTTCCTCGACCTGATCCAGGAGGGCAACCTGGGTCTGATCCGCACCATCGAGAAGTTCGACTACACGCTCGGATTCAAGTTCTCCACCTATGCGACCTGGTGGATCAAGCAGGCCATCACCCGCGCGATGGCCGACCAGTCGCGCACCATCCGCATCCCCGTGCACATGGTCGAGGTGATCAACAAGGTGGCCTCCGCGCAGCGGCGGCTGCTGGCCGACCTCGGCCGCGAGCCGACGCCGGAGGAGATCGCCGCCGAGGTCGAGATGGAGCCCGACAAGGTGGTGGAGGCGCAGCGCTACGCCCGCGAGCCGATCTCCCTGCACACCCCGCTCGGGGAGGAGGGCGACGCCGAGCTCGGTGACCTGATCGAGGACTCGGAGGCGCCCGGCCCGGTCGAGCAGGTCTCCTACACGCTGATGCGGCGCCAGCTGCTGCAGATCCTCGGCAGCCTGTCCGAGCGGGAGGCCGGGGTGATCTCGATGCGGTACGGCCTGGCCGACGGCCGTCCGATGACGCTGGACGAGATCGGCAAGGTGTACGGCGTGACGCGCGAGCGCATCAGGCAGATCGAGGCCAAGACGATGTCCAAGCTGCGCCACCCCTCTCGCGCCGAGGCGTTGCGCGACTACGTCGGCTGACGTCCCGCCGTACCGCCGGAAAAGCAGGTGTGCGCCTTGAGGAGGGCTCCGTAGGATCACACCAGTGAGAGACCCAGCAAGAGACCCGGTAAGAGACCCAGCAAGAGACCCGGTAAGAGACATCGCGCTGCTGCCCAAGGCCCATCTGCACGTCCACCTGGAGAGCACGGTCCGCCCTGCCACGCTGCGAGAGCTCGGGGTCCAGGCGCGGCGCCCGGATGTCTTCGCCGGTTTCCGGCCGTTCGCCGACTTCAACGCCCAGGTGCGCGGCGCCCTGCGAACCCCCGACCACTTCCGCAGGATCGCCCGCGAGTTCTGCGCCGACGAGGCCGCCCAGGGCACCCGCTACGCCGAGGTCACCTTCACCGCCGCCGCCCACGGCGAACGGCTCGGCGACCTGGAGATGCCGCTGCTGGCCGTGCTCGAAGGGCTGGCCGAGGGCGAGGCCGAGCACGGCATCACCTGCCGGCTCATCCTCGACCACTCCCGGCGGCGCCCCGCGGAACGCCTGTGGCAGACGCTCAAGCTGGCCACCGCCCACGACGAGGTCATCGCCATCGGCCTGGCCGGCGACGAGAGCTTCCCGCTGGCGCCCTTCGCCGACGTGCTGGAGGTGGCCAGGGAGGCGGGGCTGCACCTGGTGCACCACGCGGGCGAGACCGCCGGGCCCGACAGCCTGCGCGAGGCGCTCGACGTGGGTCACGCCGAGCGGATCGGCCACGGCATCCGCGTGCTCGAGGACCCCGACCTGGTGGCCGAGCTGCGCGAGCGTCGCGTGCCGCTGGAGGTGTGCCCGTTCTCGAACGTGCTGCTCGGCATCGTGCCCTCGCGCGCCGAGCACCCGCTGCCCCGCCTGCGCGAGGCCGGCCTGGTCGTCACCCTCAACACCGACGGGGAGACCTCGCTGCTGCGGGAGTACGCCGACGCCCGCGACAGCGACGAGACGCTCGCCGAGCTGGCCGCGGCCACCGTCGCCGCCTCCTTCGCGCCCGAGGCCCTGAAGGCCGAGCTGCTGCAGGGGATCGCGGCCTGGCTCGCCACCCCCGCGGGATGAGCGGGACACGGCTTGTCGCGCCGGCCAGGTGAGCGCGGCGGAAGCGCACGGCTTCGCGTACCAGCGGGATGAGCGGGACACGGCTTGTCGCGCCGGCCAGGTGAGCGCGGCGGAAGCGCACGGCTTCGCGTACCAGCGGGATGAGCGGGACGCGGCTTCTCGCGCCGGCCGGGTGACCGTGGACCGTCAGCGCACGGCTTTGCGCACCAGCGGGATGACCTCGCCGGCCAGCAGTCCGGCCTGATCCCCCGGGCCGGTAGGGGCGAGGCTGAGCGTGCTGAACCCCATCGCGGCGAAGCCCGCCAGCCGTTCGGCGACCGCCTCGGCGGGGCCCGAGACCATGCCGGGCCGCCCGAGATCCTCGCCGACGTGCACGACGACGTGGTAGGCGCACGTGGGGGCCGGCCGTCCGGCCCGTTCGGCGGCGGCCAGCACCTTCTCCCGCATGACGACGGCCTGCTCGGGCGGCGCGAACCCCAGCGAGGGGATCCACCCGTCGGCCAGCCGTCCGGTCAGCTCCAGTGCCCGCGGCCCGAACGTGCCCAGCCAGATCGGGATCCGCCGCGACGGCTTGGGCTCCAGGTCGGCGGCGTCGGTGTGGAAGAGCCTGCCCGCGAAGGTGAAGGCGGGCCGCTCCCACAGCCCCCTGGTGATGTGGATCGCCTCCTCCAGGCCGTCGATCTTCTCCCTGGTGGTGGGCACCCGCAGCCCGAACGCCCGGAACTCCTCGTCGGAGTGCCCGCCGCCGAGGCCGAGGATCAGCCGGCCGCCCGACAGCCGGTCGAACGTCTCGGCCATCTTGGCCACCATCGCCGGCGGCCGGTACGGCACGCCGAGCACTCTGGTCGCGATGCGGATCCGCGAGGTCGAGGCGGCGATCCACGACAGCAGCGTCCAGGTCTCGAAGCTGGGGGCGGCGCCGCACGGGTGGTCGCTGGTGGAGACGAAGTCGAAGCCGAGCTCCTCGGCGCGCACGGCGGCGCGCACGGGGTCGTCGCCCGGGTGAGCGTCGGCGGGGATGTTGAGGCCGAATTCCATGGTTGTTGATGTATCAACATTACTGGCGGGTGTCAACATCACCGGAGCCGGGCAGGGCATCCACATGACAACACCCCCAGCCCAGGTGTCTCTCAAGCGCGCCATCGGACCGAAACTGCTGGTCTTATTCATCGTCGGCGACATCCTCGGCACGGGCGTCTACGCCCTCACCGGGACGGTCGCGGGCAGGGTCGGCGGAGCGCTGTGGATCCCGTTCCTCATCGGCTTCGTGATCGCGCTGTTCACGGCCATGTCCTACGTCGAACTCGTCACCAAGTACCCCAGAGCGGCGGGCGCCGCCCTCTACACCCAGCTCGCCTTCAGAAAGCCGTTCCTGACGTTCATGGTGGCCTTCGCGGTCATGTGCTCGGGCCTCACCTCGGCCAGCGCCGCCGCGCGGGCCATCGGCGGCAGGTACCTGCAGCAGTTCGTCACCCTGCCGTCGGTCGTGGTGGGCATCATCTTCATCGTCGCCGTCGCGGCGCTGAACTACCGGGGCGTGTCGGAGTCGGTCAAGACCAACATCGTCTTCACCCTGATCGAGCTGACCGGCCTCATCATCATCATCCTGATCGGCGTCTACGCGGTCGCGACGGGCGCGGGAGAGCCGTCGCGCCTGGTGCAGATCAGCGCCGAGGACTCCGGCGGGCTGCTGCTGGCGCTGCTGGGCAGCACGGCGCTGGCCTTCTTCGCCTTCGTCGGGTTCGAGGACTCGGTGAACATGGCGGAGGAGACCCAGGACCCCGCGCGCAACTTCCCGCGCGCGATCTTCCTGGGCGTGGCCATCACCAGCACCATCTACATCCTGGTCGCGCTGACGTCCTCGCTGCTGGTCGACGCCAGCGTCCTGAAGGAGTCGGACGGGCCGCTGCTCGAGGTGGTCAAGGCGGGCGGGCTCGGCTTCCCGCCGCAGCTGTTCGCCGCGATCGCGATCTTCGCCGTGGCCAACTCGGCGCTGATCAACATGATGATGGCCTCACGCCTGGTGTACGGCCTGGCCAACGAGCGGGTCATCCCGGCCCGGCTCGGCATGGTGGACCCGCGCCGCCGTACCCCCGTCGTCGGGATCCTGTTCACCACCGCGCTGGCCATCGGTCTCATCTCCACCGGTGAGATCGCGGGGCTCGGCGAGACCACGGCGTTCCTGCTGCTGTGCGTCTTCGCCGTGGTGAACGTCGCGGTGCTGGTGCTGCGCAGAGAGCAGGTCGAGCACGCCCACTACCGGGCGCCGACCGCGCTGCCGGTGATCGGCGCGGTCATGGCGGCCGTGCTGGCCAGCCCGCTGACCGGGCGGCCGGGCACCGTGTACGTCACGGCGGGCGTCCTGCTCGGCATCGGCGTGCTGCTGTGGCTGGTCAACTGGGCCTTCACCCGCCGCCAGCGGCAGCGGGAGGAGGAGAACGCCTGAGCCGGCGGCCATGCCGTACCGGCTGAGCCATCACCCCTGAGCCCCCCTGAGCCCCCCCTGAGCCGGCCGTGCCGTACCGCGACCTGCGCGCGGTACGGCACGGCCCACGGTCACCGGCTCAGTCGCCGGTAGGCGCGTGCCGACAGCGGCAGGAACACCAGCGTGATGGCCACCGGCCAGGCGACGGCCAGCAGCAGCGCGTGCTCCGCCGCCCACGACTCACCCGCGAACCCCGGATTGCCGAACAGCCGCCGGCAGGCGGCGACCGTCGCCGAGAGCGGGTTCCACTCGGCCAGGAAGCCCAGCCACCCCGGCATCTGCGCGGGGGAGACGAACGTGTTGGCCACCATGGTGAGCGGCAGCATGAGCATCCAGGACGCGCCCGCCGCCTCGGGGGTCAGTTTCAGCCCGGCGAAGATGCCCACCCAGATGAGCGAGAAGCGCAGGAGCAGCAGCAGGCCGACGGCGGCCAGCGCGGCCGTCGGCCCGTTGTGCCAGCGCCAGCCGACCGCCACGCCGCACGCGATGAGCACGGCCAGCTCCAGCGCCGAGCTCACCATGTCCGACAGGGCCCGGCCGAGCACCACGCCCGTCTGCGAGACCGGCATCGAGCGGTACCTGTCGGTGACGCCCCTGGAGACCTGGGTGGTCATGGTGATCAGCGTGCTGGTGACGCCGACGGCCATCGTCTGGCCGAACATGCCGGGCATCAGGTACTCGCGGTAGTCGCCGTCCGTGCCCGCGACGGCCATCGCGCTGCCGAAGACGTAGCCGAACAGCAGCACCATCACGATCGGGTACAGCAGCTGGGACAGGATGGCGGCGGGGTTGCGCACCCAGTGCAGCAGGTACGCCCTGGCGATCACCCAGCCGTCGGTGAGCGCGTGTGTCATGCCGTCACCTTCAGGAACACCTCGTCCAGCGTGGGTCGGCGCAGGGCCACGTCCTCGACCTCGATCCCCTTGGCCGCCAGGGCGCGCATGACCTCGCCGAGGGCGTGCATGCGGTCGGTCACGGGCGCGGTCAGCCTGCGGGTGTCGGGGTCGGCCGCGGGAGGGCCGAAGGCGGCCAGGACGTCACAGGCCTCCGGCAGGTCCCGCGCATCACGCAGCACCAGGTCGAGCTGGTCGCCGCCGATCGAGGACTTCAGCCGGTCGGGCGTGTCGTCGGCGATCACCCGTCCCCCGCGCAGCACCGCGATCTGGTCGGCGAGCTGGTCGGCCTCGTCCAGGTACTGGGTGGTGAGCAGCACCGTGCAGCCGTCCGCGACCATGGTGCGCACGGCCTGCCACACCTCGGTGCGGTTGCGCGGGTCGAGCCCGGTCGTCGGCTCGTCGAGAAAGAGGACCCGGGGCGCCTGGATGAACGTGGCGGCCAGGTCGAGGCGGCGGCGCATCCCGCCGGAGTAGTGCTTGATCCGCTTGTCCGCGGCCTCGGCGAGCCCGAACTGCTCCAGCAGCTCGTCTGCCCTGCGCCGGGCCCGCCTGGCGTCGAGGTGATAGAGCCTGCCCCACATCACCAGGTTCTCCCTGCCGGTGAGGATCTCGTCGACGGCGGGCTCCTGGGAGGCCAGGCCGATGACCCGGCGGACCTGCGCGGGCTGGGCGGCCACGTCGAAGCCGGCCACCGTGGCTCTGCCGCCGTCGGCCCGCAGCAGCGTGGTCATGACGCGCACGGCCGTGGTCTTGCCCGCGCCGTTGGGTCCGAGCAGCCCGCACACCGTCCCTTCCCGCACGGCCAGATCGAACCCGTCGAGCGCGGCAGCGTCGCCGAAGCGCTTGGTCAGCCCTTCGGCGACCAGAGAATAGGAGTTCATTGTTTTAGAGTGAGACGTCAATGTCCCAAAGTCAAACGATGATGTTAGGGTCTGGGAGTGAGTACTTCCGGGACGGAGTCCGGCACCCGAAGCCGTACGCGCCGCGCGATCCTGGCCGCCGCGGCCGCCACGCTCGCCCGCGACCGCAAGGCGACGCTCGCCGACATCGCCGAGGCCGCCCAGGTCGGCCGCAGCACGCTGCACCGCTACTTCGCCGACAGGAACGAGCTGATGGCGGCCGCGATCGTCGACTCCTTCGGCGCGGTGGAGGACTCCGTCCGCGCGGCCGCGATCGACCAGGGGCCGGCGCTCGAGGCGATGCGACGCCTGATCGCGGCCATGGTGGAGTCCGGCGACCGGCTGGCGTTCCTGTTCGGCGACCCGCACGTGCTGGAGGAGTTCACCGACCGCTTCGAACCCGACATGTCGGTGCCGACCACCCTCGACCTGATCAAGCGCGGCCAGGAGGAGGGCGTCTTCGACCCGGCCGCCAGCCCCGAGTGGATCCAGCGCGTCATCTGGGCGCTGACCTACACCGGCTGGGAGGCCGCCGAGAAGGGGGAACTGCCGCGCCACGGCATCACCGCCACGGTGATCCGCACCTTCGAGAGCGGGGTGGTGGTGACCTGAGAACGCCGGCGACCGACGCCGGAGGCGGCATGGGCACGCGCTCGCGGCCGCTGTCACAGATCGCACTACTGTCCTGTCCTTGAGATGGACCGGACATCGCGCAGTGACAGGAGCCTGACCGTGCCACCAGCCAGTACCACCCTCCGGATTCGAGTCCGGATGAGCTCGCGTCCCATCGACGAGCCACATCGCGTTTCAAGCCAGCTGGAGCTGCTGTTCGACCTCACGTTCGTGGTCGCGGTCGCCGCCGTGACCGCGCAGTTCGCGCACGGCATCGCCGACGGTCACGGCCTGAGCGAACTGATCCCGTTCCTCCAGGTGTTCTTCGCGATCTGGTGGGCGTGGATGAACTTCACGTGGTTCGCCTCGTCCTACGACACCGACGACGTCCTCTACCGGGTGCTGACCATGGTGCAGATGGCCGGGGTGCTGGTGCTGGCCGCCGGCGTACCCGCCGCGATCGGCCGCTCCGACCTGGGGATCATCACGCTGGGCTACCTCATCATGAGAGCCGGGCTCGTCGCGCAATGGCTGCGGGCCGCTCTGGAAGATCCGGCCAGCCGCCGCACCGGTTTCCGTTACGCGGCCGGCATCGGCCTCGTGCAGCTGGGCTGGCTGCTCCGGCTGGCGCTCGTGGCGGCGGGCGTCGTCCCCGCGTCGTTCCAGCTGCCGCTCTTCGTCTGCCTGGCCGTCCTGGAGTTGGCGGTACCGCGGTGGGCGGAGCGGGAAAGGGCCACCAACTGGCACCCGCACCACATCGCCGAGCGGTACGGCTTGTTCACGATCATTCTGCTGGGTGAGAGTGTCCTGGCCGCGAGCCGGGGAGTCGAAGGCGCGCTCGAGTCGGGCCAGATCAGCGGTCCCCTTGTCGTCGTCGCCGGGTCCGGTCTCGTCCTGCTGTTCGCGCTGTGGTGGCTGTACTTCCTCATCCAGGCCGGGGCCGGGCTCAGTGACCGCCGTCACCGGTCCTACTGGTGGGGATACGGTCACTACGGCATCTTCGCGGCGCTCGCGGCTCTCGGCGCAGGGCTCGAGGTGGCCGTGGAGCAGAGCGGGCACCAGGTGGCGGCATCACCGCAGGCGATCGGCTACGCGGTGGCCGTCCCGGTCGGCGTGTATCTCGCACTGCTGTGGGCGGTGCACGCGCTTGCCGTCGCGGAGCCGGTCATCTCAGTCGCCGCTGTGGTGGGCTGCGTCGCAGCCGTCCTGCTGCTGCCGCTCGGGACGCCGTGGATCGGCGTGGCCGCCGTGGTCGCGCTGGTCGCGGCCATCTGCGTCGTCCTGGTCGCCGTCACGCTCTGGAGCGCGGCCGTCGCGGCCCGCGCCGGCGCGCAAGATCGTGGTCCGCGGTTCACAGACTCACGCGAGTCGTGAAGCAGACTCACCCGCGGACGGCAGGCGCGGCCAGAGGACCATCCCGCTCTGCGGGTCGACCTCGTCTGGTCCTGGATCGGTGGAGCGGGAGGCTGACCTCCGCTGAGGTCGCGGCGTTCATGCGTGAGATCTCGACCGCGGCAAGCTCGTCGAACAGCTCGCACGCCGTCCAGCCGGTCCCGGGTCCCTGACCTGATTTCCGGAGAATTTTCGCGGTTGTTGTCACAGGTGTGGGGGGTGTCTTGTCTTAGCCGGTGACCGGGTGGCGCACGGGTGCCGCTGATGGACAGGAGGAGGTTCGCGATGAAGGTCGTCGTCGTCGGTGGGACGGGTCTGATCGGATCGAAGCTGGTGACCAAGCTGGGGGGACGTGGCCATGAGGCGGTGGCCGCGGCGCCGAACACCGGGGTGAACACGCTCACCGGAGAGGGGCTGGCCGAGGTGCTGGCGGGGGCGCAGGTGGTGGTCGACGTGTCGAACTCGCCGTCGTTCGAGCCGGCCGCGGTGATGGATTTCTTCGTGACCTCCACGCGGAACCTGCTGGCGGCGGAGGCGGCGGCCGGGGTCGGCCATCACGTGGCGGTGTCGGTGGTGGGGACCGAGCGGATGCCGGAGAACGGCTACTTCGCGGCGAAGATCGCTCAGGAGCGGTTGATCGAGACCTCGGGGGTGCCGTTCTCGCTGGTGCACGCGACGCAGTTCTTCGAGTTCGTGCGGAGCATCGCGGACGAGGCCACGGCGGAGGGCAAGACGCGGATCGCGCCGGTGCGGTTCCAGCCGATCGCGGGTGACGAGGTGGCGCAGGCGGTCGGCAGGGTCTCGGTGGGCACCCCGCTGAACGGCCGGCTCGAGGTGGCCGGACCGGAGCAGGTCCGGATGGACGAGTTCTTCCGCGAGGCGCTGGCGGCGTGGGGCGACGCGCGCGAGGTGGTGACTGATCCGCGGGCGCGCTACTTCGGCAGCGTGCCGGGCGAGCGGACCCTGGTGCCGGGTGAGGGCGCTGTGCTGGGCAAGGTGCGATACCGCGACTGGCTCGACCAGAACGCCGCCGCCGGCCACTGATGGCCGCCGGTCAGATCGCCGTCCGGCTGATCCACGCGATCAGCCGGACATCCGTTCCAGCCACGCATGGAGGAAACATGAGCACGTCCGACAGCGAGAACGAGTTCCTGCACGAGCTTCAGATCGAGGTCGAGGCCGAACTGACCATCGTCGAGGCGAGCCGTCCGGAGGAGGAGATGCGACTGCCGGCCACCGAGTGGCGGTTCGATCCGACAGACGTCGAACGCGCGGAGATCGGGCTGCGGGGCTTGCGTGACGCGGTCGAGGCGCTCGAGGACGACATCCGGCCCGGCGGTCACGTCGCCTGAGACACGGATCGACACGCTCGACAGCCTGCGTCAGCACCTGCAGTGGGCGGCCCCGCCCGGACACGCCGGACATGCTGCCGCCGTACCCCCGGACCCTGCACGTGGGGCAGGGCCCATGCCGCTCGATCCGGCGCCGCATGGCGCTCACCGTGTCACAACCGTGGCGTCATCGGGGCCTCGTCGGGGCCGGGTCATGCTGCGCGGGTCCAGGCCGACGGCCCGGTGCTCGGGTATGCCGCCCGCGAGGGCGGCCTGGGTGAGCGCGGCGCCGACCCACTCCTGGTCGACAGGTTTGCCGTCGTCGCGGCGAAGGATCGGTTCCGTGGCCGCCCGGTCGTGGCACAGCGCTCTCACCAGTGCGCGAACGGCCGAAGGCACCGGGTAGGCGACGATGTCGTCACGACTGGTGTGGATCACGATGACCAGGTGCTCGCCATCGCCGTCGGCGACAACGCGGAAGTCCTGCGGGGCGACGTCGGCCAGCACGTCCCCGCAGGCGCCGGTGGCCTCCAGCAGCCCGACCGCGGCCGCCTCGGCCGATCGGCCGTCGGCTGCCAGCCGGGCGATGCCGCGGCGCAGCAGCCGGCGTTCGTCCCGGGTGAGCACGCCGGGGGCGGCGCTGTCGCCGCCCTCGGCCGCTTTCGGGTCGGCGTGCCGAGAGGCTCGCAGGGCCCCGCTTCGCCAGGCGAAGGTGTACAGCGAGGTGAGGACGGCACGCTTCCTGGCCACCGTGGTGCCCGACAAGGGTTTGGGCGTGCTGAGGCCGCCGGCGCGCGCCGCCGCGCAGTAGCGGTCCACCTCGGCTCCGGTGACGGAGAGCAGGCCGAGACCTGGCTCGGTGGCGCGCAACCAGCGCAGGAACGCGGCCACCACCCGCAGCCGGGTCTGCCTCGCGGCAGGGGAGGGGGTGCTCTGCAGCCACGCCGTCACCGTCTGCCGGCTGAGTTCGTCCAAGGTGTCGACCACCTCGATGTCGGCACCGCTCACCGTGCCGCCGTCACCGGGACGGCGGCGCGGCCGCAGGCCGGGAATCTGCCCGACACCCCTGACCATGGGAATGGGCGTCTCCAGCGAATCGGGAACACCGCGGCGGTGCAGGTCAGACGGGCCAGTCATGCCATGGATCATCTCATGGCGGAACGCCGTGATCTGCCCCGATCTGCTCGCCGGCGACGGCATGTGCCGCATGTGCCCGCGCGAGGAGCCTGTCGAGGAGGTCGAGCGCGCCATGCCCCGTATCGGCACCGCATGGACAGATCATGACGGAACAAGGTCAGGCCTTCTCTTCATGGGTCGGCCAGGCGGGGATCTTGCACGGCTCTCGCGCCGGAGTGTCGAATGGGATCGGCACACGGGCGAGACGTCGGCAACCCCTTGGAGGGGCAATGAGGCCGTTGGCCATCGCAGTGGTGGCGGTCCTGACGGTGGCGGGCTGCGCGGCACCGAGGGCCGGGCGCGCCAAGCAGGCGCTCGTCGACAGGTTCAGCGCGCAGATCGCCGGGCCGCCTGACTAGGAGCAGCCCTCGAACTGCGGGACCGAGACCACCGACAGGTCGATGCCCGACCTGCCGAACCACTTGTCCAGCAGCATGTGAGCCGTGCCGTCCTGGTACATCCGGGTGATGGCCCGGTTGAGCTCCTCGCAGCCGTCGACGTCGCCCTTGCGGACGCCGATCGACGTGCGTTGCTCGTTGAAGGTGGCGCCCACCAGGTGCAGGTCGACGCCCGGCCTGGTGAGCAGCCCGGCCAGGATCTGGCTGTTGGTGGAGATGGCGTCGATCCTGCCATCCTTGATCATCTCCAGGCAGACGTTGTAGTCGGGTGCCGCGACGACGACCGCCTTGACCCGGCGCTCGTCGACGATCCGTTGGGCGATGTTCGTGCCGCGCACCCAGCAGATCCGGCGGCCCGCCAGGTCACGGACGTCGCGGATGACGCCCTTGTCGGCCGGCCGTACCGCGATGTCCTGGAAGTCGACGTGGTACGGCCCGGCGAAGTCGATCACCTTCTTCCGCTCCGGAGTGACCGACATGTGGGCGAAGACCAGGTCGGCACGCCCGTCCGTGAGCACGGTGAGCTGGTCGCCGGCCTTGATCTCCAGCCAGCGGATCCGCTTGCCCAGCCGGGACACCAGATCCTTGGCCACGTCGATGTTGAAGCCGTCGTAGGCGCCGTCCTGCCGCTTGAAGCTGATCAGCGGGACGTCGGAGCGGATGGCGACGACCAGCTCGTCCTTGTCCACGAGGGATTGCGGTCGCGCGGCGCCGCAGGCGGTGAGCAGCAGGATCAGGCAGATCAGCACTCTTGTCACCGGTACTCCCTGAGTCGTGGCCAGACGCCGGCCAGGACGAGCAGGGCGCCGGCGGCCAGCCCGGCGGGGATCGAGCGCCACAGCGTCTCCAGGGCTCCGTCGCCGCTGTCGATGGCGCGCTCGAAGTCGGACTCGTGCCGCCGGACCAGCTCCTCCAGTACCTTGTCGTAGCTCTCGTAGGTCTGGGTGAGCTCGCCGTCCCAGAACGTGATCGCCGCTTCGGCCGGCATGGTCCGCATCCGCGCGTCGGCCTGCTGGAACCTCTGGTAGACGGCGAAGAGCCGGTGCCGGTCCCGGCCCGTCAGGCCGCCGAGCAGTCCCTGGAAGTCGGCGTGCAGCCTGCTCTGGTAGTCGGGCAGGCTGGTGGACTCGACGGCCGCGACGGTCCGGGACTTGTCCAGGAAGGTGTGTTCGTAGGTGTCCCTGCGGAAGCGGTCGAGCAGGTAGCGGCTCTGGTCCGCGTGCATGCTCTTGCTGATCGCCCGTGCTCTGCTCAGGGTGAGCACCGAGTCGAAACCGCGGCGCTTGGCCTCCTCCAGCGCCTGGCCCTGCCGGTTGAGCAGGGCCGTGCCGGTCACCAGGCCGGCCGCGGTGAGCACGGTGGCCACTACCAGGGCCGGTGCGAAGACCCGGCGGAACCTGCTGGTCAGGTAGGCCTGCAGGCCCAGCAGGCAGGCCAGCGCGAGCAGCCCGGTGACGATGACGGCGGTGCGGGCCAGCGAGGTGGCCGAGCGTTGGGCGTCGTGCGCGCGCCTGACGATCGTCCCGGTTTCCAGGGTCAGGTTGTAGGCCTGGGGGAGCAGTTCGCGATGCATGAGGTCGGTGGCCTGCTGGTAGGCCGCGACCACGTCGTCGGGCGGCTGTCCGGCGGTGTGCCCGGATTGCGCGTCCAGCAGCCGGGCCCGGGCCGCCAGCCGTTCGTAGCGGCCCAGCCCCTCGATCAGCGACTCGACCGTGCGTTGCTCGGCGGGGTCGTCCATGGCCAGCCGGTAGGCCTTGAGCAGGCTCTCGGAGATCTCCAGCCGCCGCTGGTCGTAGCCGGTCAGGTCGGCCTGCCGCTGCGGGCCGTACTCCCTGCCCAGCAGCAGGGTCTCGGCCACCAGCGCGTCCATCTCCGACATCTGCCGGTGCAGGCCCGTGGTGGCCAGCACCTGCGGCCCGGCGTCATGCCCGATGACGCGCAGGCTGGAGCCCGTGCTCGCCGCGCCGGCCAGGATCGCGCCCAGCAGCAGCGCCAGCGTCAGCAGGGACAGCCCGGCCAGCGTGCGCACCCGCCCGGAGACCGACTCCTTGCGCCGGACCGGGGGCGTCGCCGTCACGGTCATGGCCTGCTCCGGCGGGAGACGCCGGGATCGTGGGCGGGCACCGCGCCTCCCGAGATCGACTCGTGCTGGGAATCCGAGCATGGCCGCGGGCGCGACAGGCCGCAAGAGGGGCTGCCGGCGGCGCTGTCGAGAAGAGGCCGCGGCCGGCGCCCGCCCGTGATCGGCCGGGGCGGCGGATCACGCGGCGGGGCGGGTCCTGAGCTCGCCCCGCTTGCCGTACCAGGCACTCCACAGGCCGAGGAGCGCCATGGTGCCCAGCAGCATGACGGTGGAGACGGTGACCATCACGTCGGTGGGCAGCAGGTAGACGAGCGGGAGCCGGGCGGCGGACTCGGCCAGCATCGCCACGCCCCACACCAGCGTCATCACCACGTAGACCCGGCGGAACCGCGGCTCGGCCGCGTACAGGACGTCCCACCGCGCGGCCGTCTCCGTGTCTTCGGCGCCGAAGCGCTTGGCCACGGCGAAGGCGGCGGGGCGGCCGGCGATGACGGTGCCGAGGAAGATCACGCCGACCGCGGCGGTGGTCACGGACTTGAGCGCCAGGATGAACTTCTCGTCGCCCGTCATGAGCGAGAGGACCAGGCCGATCGCGAAGATCGACGAGGTGAAGGCGGCGAATCCGTCGAGGCGCCGCTTGCTGACGGCCACGTACCCGACGCGGAGCAGGCCGACGCAGCTGGCGGCCAGCATGGCGAGGTACTCGCCGACGCCGAGCGCCCGGCCCGCGTAGTAGGCGGCGACCATGGGCGCCACGTCCCACAGGACCACGGAGACGATCGAACGGTTCATTCAGAGAACCTCCTCCAGCCAGGTGCCGATCCGGGACATGGCCAGGCGCTGTGCTCCTGCCTGGCAGTGCGCGTCGCCGCCTTCCTCCTCGGTGAACTCCAGGAAGGTCTTGTCGCAGGTCAGGCGTTCGAAGAGCTGCTCGGGCTGGCCGCGGAAGAAGTGGTCGTCCTGGGCCGCGCACACGAGCGTCGGACAGGTGATGCGTTCGGCGATCCCGTCGCGCAGGTGGTAGTCGAAGAGCGTCGCCGTGTACTCGCGCGGGCTGCCTGCCCCGGTCACCCACATCCCGTGGGTGCACGCCCAGCGCACGCCCGGGTCGGTCGCCATGAGCCGTTCGAGGACCGCATCCGCTTCGGGGCCGGCCAGCGTGCTCCTGGCCAGCTCCCTGTCGCCGCCGAAGTGTTCCGTGGCCTTCGCGCCCATGTCGTAGACGCCGTCGAGTGCCACCAGCGCCTTGATCCGAGGCTCGAACGCCGCCGCCCGAGGAGCGAGCATGCCGCCCAGGCTGTTGCCGAGCAGCCCGACCGGGCCGCCGGCCCTCAGGTCGTGCTGCAGGAAGTCGAGGACCGGGCCGACCACGTTCTCCCAGTCGGGCCTGAACACCAGCCCCTGCCGGTGCATCGGGCCTGGCTGGCCGGGGCCGTCGAAGGCCAGCACGTTGAAGCCGCGCTCGAACAGCGCCGCCGCGGCGACGAAGTGCATCTCCTCCGCGCTGCCGTCGAACCCGTTGTGCATGACGACGGTACGGCCGGCGCCCGCGTCGTAGTAGTAGCCCGGCAGCGTCGTGCCCTCGTAGGGGATCTCCACGGGTGCCACCTCGGGCAGCGCCTTCCTGAAGCACTCGACCGCCCGCTCGTAGGCGCTGGCGATCCGCGCGTCCGCGGGGTCGCCGTGCAGGAAGAACTCGGCCGACCTGTAGTAGTTGGACGCCCGCAGGAACCCGTCCCTGGCGCTGATCCCGCGGCTGCGCTCCGCCTCGGCGGCGACCCGGTCGGCGGTCGCGCGCCACTCGTCGTGCCAGCTGTCGTAGTCGCCCTCGACGATGCGCTGCGCGGTGACCAGCACCTCGCCGAAGTCGGCGCCGCCGTACGCGATGTGGCCGAACATGCGCAGCGTCTCATACCAGAACGTCTCGTCCTTCTCGAAAACGATGGGCCGCACCACGCCTCCTTAATGCGAGAAATTTCGTGATTAAGGTAAGCCCTGATGCATCGCTAACGCAAGAGGCTTCGCGTTAAGATGGTCGGCATGACCACGCAACGACGCCCCGGCGGCCGTACGGCACGCGTCCGCGTCGCCGTGCACGAGGCGGTGATAGCGCTGCTCCAGGAATCGACCTGGGACGAGCTGACGATCGCCAAGGTCGCCGAGCGGTCAGAGGTGCACCAGGCGACCATCTACCGCCGCTGGGGGAGTGTGACCGGCCTGGTCGACGACGTGGTCATGGAGCTGCTGCGCCGTACGTCCCCGATCCCCGACACCGGGACGCTGCGGGGCGACCTGGAGGCCTACGCGGTCCAACTGGCCCGGGACATCGCCGCCCCGACCGGGCGCCTCTTCCTGCGCGCGGCCATGGTCGGCTCCGGCAACGCCGAGGACCGGATCTATCTGATCGAGCGCGGCGTGCAGCTGCAGGCCATGCTGGACCGCGCGAAGGAGCGAGGCGAGCATCCCCCCGCGCTGATCGAGCTCATGGAGATCGTCCAGGCCCCGGTCTACTTCCACGCCATGTTCTTCAACGCCCCCATGGGGCCGGACCAGGCCAAGGCCCTGGTGGACCGGCTCCTGCGGCTCGGCGGCCGACCCTCCTGACGCCTGCCGTCCTCGGCCGCCTCGGGCGACCGTCCACCGGCGGGCTCGCGCCGTGCGGATGCGGCGCGGATCGGTGCGGACCGGCGCGCCCGGGGGCGCGGTCCGGTCACTCCTCCTCGAGCGACGCCTGGCGCCAGGAGGCCCGCAGTGCGGTGCCGACGACGGACAGTTCGTCCTCGTCGCGAGGGGCGTACAGCATGACGATCGTGTCCGGCCATTGCGGGCGCAGGCTGATCGGGTGCGGTTCGGCCCAGCCCGCCGCCACCAGCGGGGCGATCATCGGCTGAGGAAGGGTGAGGTGCAGGAAGCCGGCGCGATGGATGTGGGCGAACTCGTCCGGGCTGGGGTGCAGGAACGCCTCCCACGGCCCGGCGGGCCGATGCAGCCGCAGCGCCAGCGAGGCGGGTTCGGAGACCTGGCTCGGCCCGAGGAACACTCCTGGCAGGGCGCGGGCCTGTTCGATCAGCGCTTCCCGGATCGGTGCGGGAGAGAACTGGTCGATCTGGTCATGCGGGATCTCCAGCCCGGTGGTGGCCGGCCTGGGTCCCGATCTCTTCGGTGGGTCAAACATGAGGTACCGCACTTTCTGTGCGTTGGTTATGTTCTGTGCGCACCTCGAGAGTCTGGTCCACCATGCATCCATGACGGAAGAAGGCACTTCAACCCGCCCACCGCACACCGATGTGCGTGTGCTCCCGCGTCAGCGCCGTGAGGTGCGCAGGTGGATGCGTTCACCCTGCTTCCCGAAGAGGCTGAGTACTTCGACGCTGCCGCGGCCGGCGGCGCCGAACCAGTGCGGAATCTGGCAGTCGAACTCGGCTGCTTCGCCGGCTCCCATGATGAAGTCGTGGTCACCCAGTTTCACGCGGAGCCGTCCGCGGAGGACGTAGAGCCATTCGTAGCCCGCGTGGGTGCGCAGGTGGGGCTCTTCGTCGTGCGCTGGAATGGTCATCTTGTACGCGCGTGGCTCTCCCTGATGCCGCGACAACGGGATCAGCACCCGGCCGTTCTTTCCGGTGGGCTGCTGCGGCACGCGCGGATCGATGATCCGGGGTGCGGCGACGATCTCGTCGAGGGGGATGCCCAGCGCCGCGGTGATCGGCAGGAGAAGCTCGAGGCTCGGCTTGCGCTGGGCTGATTCCAGCCGGGACAGCGTGCTGGTCGAGATGCCGGTGGCGCGCGCGAGGTCGGCCAGGCTGATGCCCTTCTTCTCGCGGGCGCGTCGCAGCCGGGGAGCGATCTGGTCTATCACGGCGCTGACGGTCGGCTGCTCGTCCATGGGATGCAGTCAACCAATGTGTCCCGGAATCAGCAATGGAGTTTGTTGATTTCGGTCAGATCTCCCGATCCTCTCGGTGGAGGTGATCCGCATGGACGCAACAACGGATTCAACGAGCGGATCGGTGTCAGAGGTGCTGTGGGACACGGTCATCGTCGGCGGTGGAGCCGCCGGCCCGCGGGCCGGGTTCGTGCCCGCGAGAGCACGGTTCGCGGCCCCGGTCGTCGGCGGCGGTCAGCCAGGGAACGGGCCCGCCGACCACCCGCACGGGTACCTGACCAGGGACGGGGTCCCTGGACTCGGCGCCGCCGATTCCCCCGGTGCCACGCATGTCTCGGAGATCTGGGCAGGCGGGAACGAGGTCAACCCCGGGGCACACGTCGTCGCCGCCATCGGCATGACCGGCCGGCTGCACGAACGGGAGCCGGCTGCCGCCGTCTCGCCTGGTGGCGGGCTCGACGCCGGGGGTGCGATCTGATGGCCGGCATCACCGCGGAGACGCCCAGGAACACTCGCTCCGACCGGTTGCCTGCCGGCGTGTACCTGCTCAGTTTCAGCCTGTTCGCCATGGGAACCGCGGAGTTCCTGCTGGCCGGCGTACTGCCGGCGGTGGCCGCCGACCTGGAGGTCACGCTCTCCTCGGCCGGGTTCCTGATCACCGCGTTCGCGCTGGGCGTCGTGATCGGCGGGCCCCCGTTCGCCGTGCTCAGTCTGCACTGGCCGCGCCGTACCGCGCTGGTGGCGACCCAGGGCCTGTTCGCGGTCAGCATCGTCGTCGGCCTGCTGGGCGACTACCAGCTCCTGCTGCTGACGAGGGTGGTCGCGGGTATCGCCTACGCGGGCTTCTTCGCCGTCGCGTCGGTGACCGCGATCAGCCTGGTGACGCCGGACCGGAACGCCCGCGCCTCCGGAGTCGTGGTCAGCGGGCTCAGCGTGGCCATGGTCGCCGGCGGCCCCGCGGGCACGCTGCTCAGCCACTTCATCCAGTGGCGCGGCGGCTTCTGGGCCGTGGTGGCTCTGACCGTCGCCGGGATCATCGGTTGCCTCCTCGGGCTTCCCGCCGCCGACTCCGACGGCAACCGGCCCGCCGAGCCGAGTGTTTCGCGGGAACTGGCCACGATGCGGAAACCGATGCTGTGGGGCATCTACGCGATCACGATCCTGACCACCGCGGCGTACATGATCACGTTCAACTATCTGGCGGCCATGCTCGCCGACATCACCGCCATCCCCGAGGTCTGGATCCCGGCGATCCTCGCGCTGTTCGGGGTCGGCGCCTTCGTCGGCCTGTCCATCGGCGGCCGCATCTCCGACAAGCGCCCGCACGTCGCACTCCTCACCGGCGCGTCGGCGATCGTGATCCTGTCGGTCGTCATGGCTGTCGTGATTCAGCAGGCCTGGGCGGTGGTGCCCACGGTGTTCCTGCTCGGCGTCGCCGCGTTCGTGCTGAACCCCGCCGTCTACGGACGCGTCTTCGCTCTCGCCGCCGATGCGCCGACCCTCGCCGGCGCCACCACCGTGTCGGCATTCCAGCTGGGTATCAGCATCACCCCGGTTCTGGCGGCGGTCTCCCTGACGCAAGGGGCAGCACTCACGTCGGTCTGCCTGATCGGCGCCGCCCTCGCCGCGGCCGCGCTACCCCTCATTCTCCTGGACCGGGCGCGACAGGCCCGCCCGGCGGCTGACCCGACCTCAGCCGCCGGCCGTTCGGCCCACGAGGAGGTCGCCACGGCCCGCCCGGACCCTGAAAGGAACCAGCGGTGACCCGTCCGAACGCCTCGCCACGGCGAGCACAGGCGGCTGACCCGACCTCAGCCGCCGGCCGTTCGGCCCACGAGGAGGTCGCCACGGCCCGCCCGGACCCTGAAAGGAACCAGCGGTGACCCGTCCGAACGCCTCGCCACGGCGAGCACAGGCGGTCCGCCTGACGGATCACCGGTGTACGGTCCGGGGACGGGCGCTCAGCCGTACGACTGGACGCTCAGCACCTTGCGGAGCAGCTCGCCGAACTCGGCGGGGTGCGTGCTGAGGCCGGTGTGCCCGCCGGGGAAGTGGACGAGCTCCGTGCCGAACCGCTCTGCCAGGAAGGCGGCGGGACGGTAGGGCAGCTCACCGCGTGAGTCCGTTCCGCCTGCGAGCACGAGCCGGTCCGACAGGGCCTTCAGCCGATCCACGTCCGGGGCGTAGGCCATGAAGGTCGGGATGATGCGCCCGATGAAGTAGGGCATGTCGGCCATCGTTCGTTCGGCTCGCTCCTTCGCCTGCGGCGGCAGCTCGGTGGCCTGAGCGTCGACGGGATCGGCGCCGGGCCGCCTGAGACCGGCCGCGAGCAGGGCCGCCGCGGGCATCAGCCCGTCCCGCAGGAAGGTGTCCTGGACGCGGGCGAGCAGCGCGCGATGCTCGGCGGCGTCCGGCAGCACCTCGACCACCGGCGGCTCGTGCGCCACGACGCGTTCGATCCGCTCGGGACGGGTGGCCAGCAGGTGCAGCGCGACGATCGCCCCCGAGCTGCAGCCGACCACGCGGGCGGGCGCGGCTGGAGACAGCAGCTCCAGCAGCTGGAACGCGTCGTCGGCGTGCTGGGCGACCTGCTGCCGGGCCTCCGGGTCGTCCAGCGGGCTGCGGGACAGGCCGCGCGGGTCGTAGGAGGCGACGGTGTACTCGGCGGCCAGCTCGTCGGCGACGCCGTCGAAGGAGGCCGCGCCGCCCGTGCCGCCGGGGATCAGCAGCAGAAGGGGGCCCTTCCCACGCACCTCGTAGCGCAGGGTGGCGCCGTCGACGCGCAGGTGGCTGATGGTCGGGCCGGTCATGTCGGGTCTCCTTCATGGTATGCGGGCCAGTGCTCCAGGAGGTCGTGCAGGGCGTCGAGGCAGCGGACCCAGGAGTCCTCGGCCGGGCGCGCGTGCGCGAACCCGCCCGCGGCCTCGAGGCCGAGGAACCCGTGGAACATGCTGCGCATCAGCCGGACCGCGTCGGTCAGGGCGGGCTCGTCCAGCGCGTACGCGCGCAGCATGCTGTAGGTCAGCTCGACCGCGCGTCGTGGCCCGGGCGCTCGGGCCAGGAGCTCGGGATCGATCTCCGTCGGGATCTGCGTCGCCGTGTACCGGCCCGGATGGTCGTGGGCGTACTGCCGCCAGGCGTTCGCGTACGCCACCAGCGCATCCTTTCCGGCCCGCCCGGCGGTGGCCTCCGCGATGCGGATGGACTTCTCGTCGGCGGCGAGCAGCGCGATCCGCCCGCGCAGGTCCGCCAGGTGACGGACGTGCGCGTAGAGGCTGGCGTCTTTCACCCCGAGTCGTCGCGCCACCGCCGACATGGTCACGTGGTCGAACCCGACCTCGTCGGCCAGCTCGGCACCGGCGAGCGTCACCCGATCCGCCGTCAACCCGGCCCGCGCCATGCGCACACCACCGTCCCTAGAGTCATTCGGATTTGCCTAGTGATCCTAGGTTATATCTTGGGAGTCAAGGGTTGCGCAACAAGCCGCATGGCGACCGTCGCCGACACGGACATGTGGCCGCATCAGCCCTGGCGGGTCGCCCTGGTGACCCGGTGCGGATCATTGCGGACCACAGAAACTCCGCGGCGGCCCGGGGATGAAAAAGGCGCATCGTGTCCGTCCTGATGTGCCGCCCTATTCGGTTGCCGGTAAATCCGCATGTCACGAGCGCTGCGAGGCGAATGCATTAGGCGGTCGGCGCTGAAATGGATCCCTGGCTTTTCCGGCCCGTGGTTCCAGCCGCACGGGACCATGTCGTGCCCTGGGCTTCGGATTTCAGGGTGGAACGGATCCGGGGCGCGCGTGACCGGCTTCGACAGCCGAAGATCGTCGGGTCCGGGTGGTTCGGTGTCGTACGGGACCCCGTCGACCTGGGTGCGAGAGAGCGGCATGCGAAGTGATCATGCTGTGACCAGGCAGATTATCGTCCGGGAATGAGAATGGGCGCGATTCGAATCGATGGTGAAAACAAGTTGACCTTCAGTGTTGACGAAGATCAACCCGTGTGATCACATGAGTGAGGTTATCGATTCGGTGCTCAGGGGGTTCGGTCAAATCGTCTGCAGGGAGAATGAGGAGAACTGTGGAAACGAGAAATCTGCAGCCTTCGTACGTCCTCCGAGGATTCAAGTTCCAGTTCCGGACGGAAGGGCCTGAGGCCCCCGGGTTCGGCACCCTGGAAAACCAGATCGCACTCGTGTACACGCGTGGCTCCGGTCGCGAGGAGCAGGCCTCACCGCTGGTGGTCTGTTTCGTCGCCGAGCCGGGCCGCACCTTGGAGGGCACGGAGAACCGTCCGGGAATCGCTGTGGACCTCGGGATTCCCGGGGCGAGCGCCGTCTACCACGACGGCCTGTGGATGTTCACCGGACCTGACGGCGACCGGTATTGGGCGCCGAACGCGCACTCGGTGACGGTCAACGCCCCGGGCGGCACCTATGCGCTCAGGGCGCCGCGCGACGTCGGGGCCGACGAACTCGTCAAGGTCGCCAGGTCCCTCCCGGAGCTGGTCTCGTCTTGAGCGGCTCGGGGCAGTGGGTCGTCGTCCTCCAGACGGCGATAGGTTTCCAGCTGGTCTTCGCCGCCCTCATGAAGGCGGGAGGGGGTGTCTCGCTGTCCCCTTTCCTCGAAGCCATGGCGGTCCCTCCTGTCCTGGTGCGGATCTCGCGGGGGGCGGTCCCCCTCTGTGAGGCGGTCGTGGGGCTCGGCCTCATCGCCGGAACGGGATGGTGGGCGGCCCTGGGAGCCGCCGGACTGTCCCTGGGATTCACCGCCGTCCTGGTGAACGCCGCCCGTCTGGGCGTCTCTGAGAGTTGCCGATGTTTCGGAGCGCTGGATTCCGGTGTCCCGACATCGGTCAGCGCTGTCCGGGCGGCCGTTCTTCTCGCGGGGAGTCTCGTTCTTCTCGCGCTGTCGACGGGCGGCCCCGGAGCGTCGGTGGGCGGCCAGGGCGCGACGTCGCCGATCACCGACCCGACGGCCCTGCCGGCCGCGTTGACCGGCGTGCTGCTCGGGGTGGCCTGCATCGCCTGTTTCGCACTGCTCGGGCGGACGATCCAGTTCGAAAGGTTCCGCTCGACGCTCAGAGGGAGCAGGTGACTCCCGGCGGTTCCGCTCCCGCCGCTGCCGGATCGAGCACGAGGTGCACATGAGTATGTTGTTCGTGATTTCGTATGTCGTTCTGTGGGTTCTCGTCGCTGTGCTGGTGGGCGCGGTGTTCGCTCTCTACCACCACTTCGGGCAGATGTACATGACCAGTCCGGAGGGACGGGTCGCGCACGGTCCCGACGAGGGGAGCCTCTTCCCGGCCCTGGACGCGAGGGATCTGGACGGCGCAGCCGTGACGCTTCCCGCGCAGGACCGTCCCTTCATCACGGTGTTCGCCTCCACCGGATGCACCCTGTGCGGTGCCCTGCGATCGGTGCTGCGGAGGTTCGCGGCGGAGCACCCCGACGTCCTGGTGGTGGTCATCTGCGACGGCCATCCCCGCGCGGTTCGTGAATGGGCCGGTGACCTGGCCTCCGTGATCCGCGTCGTCCCCGATCCCCGAGGCCGTATCGCCGCCCGGTACGAGGTCGGCCTGACCCCGTTCTCGGTCGCGGTCGGCCATGACGGCCGGGTGCGGTCACGCGGGATCGTCAACGGCCTCGACGGCCTGGAACTGGCCGCCCACGAGGCCACCCAGCTGACAGTTCTGTCCGCGCCCACAGAGGAGAGGAGCACTTCCCGATGAAACGACTGCTCACCTGGACCGCGTCGAGGGTCAACCGCCGCCAGGTGCTGCGTGGGGCCACCGCGGCCGCTTTCGGAACCCTTGCCGGGCTGACCGTCGGGCAGTCGCCCGTGCAGGCGGCGGTGTGCACCGGGCCGTTCGGGAGCGGCTACTGCGGATCGAGCAGATGCTCGGGAAGCGACTGCCTCAGCAGCGCGGGGTGCAGCTACTACAACGGCTGCGGCGGAGGCGCCTGCTGGTCGTACTCGCCCGGTTACTACTGCTGCGACTGCAAGTGCGGGGGAAGCTACTGCTACTGCAACGGCCGATGACCGGCCTGGTCGTGATCAGTCCAGGAGGGGTCTTATGCGGTTGACGGTTCCGCTGAGCCCCAGGTGGTCGGTCGCCGGTCCCGCTCTCGTGGCGGGCGTCGGCGTCAGCGCCGTGACGTTGTCCGTCCCCAGGGTCGCCGACGGCTGGGAGATTCCGCTGCTGGCGCTGCTCGGCATCCTGAGCGGCATCCAGGGGCTGCAGACGCCTTGAGGCGGTAACGCGGTCCACGTGATCGCGTCTCCTCCGGTCCGGGGGAGAGAGCAACTGAAGGCGTTCGCGGTCGCGGCCTATGCCGCCGGCCTTCCGCTGGGAGCGCTGGCGACCGCGACCACGGGTTACCTGCTGGGCGAGGTCACGGGCGGGCTTCCGGCGTGGGCGCTCGGCGGCGTGGCCCTGGTCCTGGCGCTGGTGGCCGGCGGGCTCCTGCCGGTACGGCTGGAGGGCAGCCCGTGGCGGGTCCCGCGGCACTGGGTGGCGCTCGGCCCCATCCCCTACGCCGGAGTCTTCGGCGTGGCGCTCGGGACCGGGCTCGCCACCGCCCTGTCGTCGCCGGGCCTCTACCTGCTGGTGCTGTGGCCACTGGGCGCGCCGAACTGGTGGCCGGCCGTTCTTCCGTTCCTGGGTGTCGCGGCGGGGCGCGCCTTCCCGCTGGTGCTGATCGCGGCGCGATCCTTCAGCCGCGGCAGGCATCCTTCCGCCGACCTGCGCCGCTTCTCCCGGTGGGCGGGACGGCTGGACGTCGCCGAGACGGTGATTCTCATCATCCTGGCGGCGGTGTGGATCGGGGCCTGAAACCCGGCCCCTGACCGTACGGCTCGCAGCCTCGTGGGGAGGGCGCGAGCCGTACGGCATCGCCCCCGGCCACCCGGCCGCTGCGGCTGACCGTCACTCGGGACAGCCGATGGCCGACCTGCTGGAGGACCGCCACGAAGTGGCCCTTGGCGGCGTCGGCGCGTGCTCGGGTTCCACGACATCGACAGGGCCGGGTGCCGCCGGATCGGGTGTACCTCGGGTCGTGGGTGGGGGGACGTGGTCGCGGCACCTCAGGAGCACGTGAGCAACCGGTCGACTCTGCCGCGGATCACGATGTCGGGATCCGCCGGGCGGCCCTGCCGCCCAGGTGCAGGAAGGCGATCTCACCCGCGTCGTCGCGAAGGAAGCGGCCCACGACGCGCCGCGGGTCGGCGGCGATCGTCACCTCGTCACCGCCCTCGACCAGCGCCAGCGGCAGGTCCGGCATGCCCTCCACCCCCGCGCTCACCAGTTCGGGCCGCAGCACGAACCGCGCCGTCAGGTTCTCGTCGACCTCGAAGGTCCACTGCCCTGCGTCGTAGCCGCCCGCGTACTCCGGCGCGGGCGCGCGCAGCGCCAGCCGTACGGCCTGCGGCTTCGCGCCGAGCAGGTGCTCGAGGCACCAGTCGGTCACCAGCGCGCCCAGCGCCTTGCCGGGCGCGGAGTTCGTGAGCGTGGTGACGGCGAAGCCGTGCTCGGGCGCCAGCACGAACGTGGACAGCTGCAGGTTGCCGATGTTGCCGCCGTGCGTGACCAGCCGCACGCCCGCCTGCTCCTCCAGCAGCCACGGCAGCCCGATGCCGGTCCACGGCGCCCCGACCCGCACGTGCTCGGCCCGCATCAGCTCCCTGGTGGCCGCCGAGATCGGCGCCTCGCCGTCGGCGCCCAGGTGGAAGGCGGCGTAGCGAAGCTGGTCGCGCACCGACGAGACCAGCCCGCCCTCGGCCATGCCCTCGCGGAACAGCCCCCACGTGTGCGCCACCCGCGGGCCGTCCTCGCGTACGGCGTGCCCGACCGCGTGCGCCCGCGTCGCGACCTCCCAGGGGAAGAAGAAGCTGGAGCTCATGCCCAGGGGTTCGAGCACGATGCGCCTGACCGCCTGCTCGTACGGCTCGCCGCACACGACCTCGACGATCCGGCCGAGCAGCCGGAACCCGGCGTTGTTGTAGGAGGCGAGCGCCCCGGGCGGGAAGAGCTGGGGCAGCCGGTCGTAGGTGCCGATCGAGTCGGCCAGCGCCGAGGTGTCCCAGCTCTCGCCGTCGTCGATGTCGCCGAGGAATCCGCCGGTGTGGGTCAGCAGGTGCCGGACGGTCAGCTCGTCCGCGGCCCGCTCGTCGGCGAGCCGGAAGCCGGGCAGGTACTGCCGCACGCGCCCGTCCAGGTCGAGCCGGCCGCGTTCGACGAGATGCATGGCCGCTGTCGCGGTGACCGTCTTGGTGGTCGACCCGATCTGGAACAGCGTGTCGCCGGTCACGGGGGCCGGCGCGTCGACGCTGGTGACTCCGGTGGTCAGGATGTGCTGCACGCCGTCGGCGAGCACGCCGACGGCGGCACCGGGGACGTGGCGGGATGTCGCCTCGCTGTCGAGCAGGCGCTGCAGGGGAGTGAGGTCGGTCATCGGTTCATCCTGCTGACTGCGGGAGCGGCGGGCTTCGTCGGCCCGCACCATTTCCGCCGCGCCGTTCGTCCGCCCGGGTGGATGCCTCGGAGCGGGGGTCAGCCGACCGTGGGCAGGGTCAGCGTGGTCCTGGCCAGGTCGACGGTGAGCGTGGGCCGCTGGCCGGGTTCGAGGAACTCCCAGTAGTCCGTCCCGCCGATCACCAGGCCGATACGGTGCCCGGCGGGCACGACGTGGTCGAGCGGCGACAGGTCGAAGCTCATCGTGTAGAACCGCTCAGGGTTCAGCGGCATGCCGCGCCGCAACGTGGCGTGGTGGCCGAGGTCCGCCCATCCGGTGGCGACGATCTCGTGGTCGACGGTCGTGGTGGCGGTCTCGGTGTCGAGGTAGCAGGCGCTGTCGGTGGCGCTGCCCTCACCCCAGCACGAGCGCGTCGTGAGGGTGCGGATGCCGCCCGTCCCGGTGATGTCGACGTAGTCCCTGATGGTGGCGGGGCCGTAGTCGACCACCGCGATCCCCACCCTGGCGACCGGCGTGGAGGACTTCATCGTCACCGTGATTCTGCCGGTGCCCGACAGGCGGGTGTCGGCCGCCAGCGGCTCGGACCTGTACAGCAGCCGGTGGTTCGAGGGCCCCTCCTTCACCCATTCGAACCGGCCGATGTCGGGGTCGTCCTGGAAGGTGGCCCGCGCCGACGCCGGGGGAGGGGCGGTCGACAGGCCGTCCTGCCCCGGCCACCACGTACGGGGCCGCGCGCCGGCCGCGGGCCAGGCCTGCTCCTCACGCCACTGGTCGGGGGCGTGCTCGATCGTCACGGCAGGCTCGCGGTCGACGCCGTTGTCGACGCCGCGCAGCCACCTGTCGAACCACCGCTCGACGGTGCGCACGTAGTCGGCCCTGCGCAGGTCGAACGGGTCCACGTGGCCGCCCTGGAACAGCCACGCCTTGCGCGGCACCCGCAGCGCCTGCCACCACAGGGAGAAGTTCGACGCCGCCACGGCGTAGTCGCCGAACCCCTGGGTCACGAAGACGCTGGCCCGCACCCGGTCGGCCTTGCCGGGGTAGTCGCGCTCCTGCCAGTAGCGGTTCCAGTCGCCGTCGCTGCCCTCCAGCCGGTTCAGCTCCTCGGTGAACGGCTTGCACAGCCGCATGGCGCGCTCGTTGTAGAGCCGCGGCGGGCCGTCGTCGGTCCGGACGTAACCGCGCCAGGCGCCGTTGGCGTTGTAGGTGCGGTAGATGTCGGTGTTCCCGGCGATCGACACCACGGTCTTCAGGCCGCGCACCCCGGTCGTGGCGATGCCGTTGGCCAGCCAGCCGTCGTGCGACTTGCCCCAGATGCCGACCGCGCCGGTGGACCAGCCGGCCGCCACCGGCTCGCCGCCGAACGGCTCGGTGTAGGCGCGGGCCCTGCCGTTCAGCCAGTTCACCACCTGGGCGCCCGCGGCCACGTCGTGCCGGCCGCCCCTGTCCATGCAGCCGGTCGACCGGTTGGTGCCCGACATGTCGACCAGCACCACCGCGTAGCCCTTCGGCACGAAGTAGTTGTCGTAGTACAGCGGGAAGCCGGTGGGCTTGCCGTCGGCGTCGTAGGTCTTCTTCTGGGCCTCGTTGCCCCGGCCGCAGCAGGCGTAGTAGGGGCTGATGTCCATCAGGACAGGCACCTTGAGCCCGCTCGCCGCCGGCTCGGCGGGCCGGATGACGTCGGCGGCCAGGCGGTCCCTGTGGCCGTCGCGATCGAGGTCGACGTCGAGCTCCACCCACGCGGTCTCGCGGATCGCGTCGGCGTAGGAATAGGTCTCGGCATGCGCAGGAAAGGCGGGGATCGCCGCCGCGAGCGCCATGCACATCGCGACTAGTAATGATCTCATCCGGCAAGTTTCACACTGATTTGTGGCGCTGGTAGTAGCGCGCCACCCTGGCCCGGTTGCCGCACAGCGCGGCCGAGCACCAGCGCCGCCGGGGGTGGGCGGGCAGGAACAGCATCACGCAGTCGTCGGCCGCGCACTGCCGGATCCTCCCGGCGGCGGGATCGCTCAACAGGTCGGCCGCCGCCTCGGCGAGGATCGCGGCCAGCCGGACACCCGGCGAACCCGTGCGGACGGGGACCGCGGTGAGCGCCTCGCCGTCCCAGCGCAGCTCCCTGACCGCGGGCGCCGCGCGCTGGGCCGTGTTGAGGCCGCGCAGCGCGGCCGGCGCGGGCCGCTCACCCCGCATGAGCGTGTGGACGGCGGTGCCGGCGTGGTCGCGTACGGCGTGCACGGCGGCCAGGTCGGCCGCCGACGGCAGGCCGTCCAGGCCCTGCAGCCGGTCGGCCTCGAGGTCCAGCCAGTGTCTGAGCCCCTCGGGGGTGGCGATCAGGTCGGTGCCGGCCGGGCGGGTATTGATCAGGTCGAGCGCCAGGGGCTCTCCGATGAGCATGGTTCTAATGGTACATCGCCATCCTGGCCCATTAGTGCTATAACTAATGCATCTTCTCGCTACGGAGGCATGTGACATGTTGGTCCCGCGTGTGGTGCACAGGTTCGTCGACGTCGACGGGGTGAAGGTCTTCTACCGGGAGTCGCTCCCCGAGGATCCCGACGCCCCCGTGCTGCTGCTCCTGCACGGCTTCCCGTCGGCGTCCCACCAGTACCGGCGGCTCATCGACGCGCTCGGCGCCCGCTACCGGCTGATCGCCCCCGACTATCCCGGCTTCGGCCACACCACGGCCCCCGACGACTTCACCTACACCTTCGACCGGCTGGCCGACATCACCGAGGGCTTCGTGCGGCGGCTCGGGCTGGAGCGCTTCGTGATGTACGTCTTCGACTTCGGCGCGCCCGTCGGCTTCCGACTCGCCCTGCGCAACCCGTCGTGGATCGCCGGCCTGATCGTGCAGAACGGCAACGCCTACGAGGACGGGCTGTCGGCCGGTGCGCGCGACTTCATCGCGCTGCGCCCGGAGGTGGCGGGGGCGGAGGAGACCGTGCGCGGGCTGCTCACGCTGGAGAGCACGCGCGGCCAGTACGAAGGCGGCACCGGCGACCCCGAGGCGGTCGCCCCCGACGGCTGGACCCTCGACCAGCACTTCCTCGACCTGCCCGGGCGTAAGGAGGCGCAGGTCGCGCTGGCCTTCGACTACCACTCCAACGTCGAGCAGTACGACAGGTGGCAGGCGTGGCTGCGCGAGCACACCCCGCCGGCGCTCATCACCTGGGGGCGCCACGACATGTTCTTCCCCGAGCCCGGCGCCCACGCCTACCTGCGCGACCTGCCCGACGCCGAGCTGCACCTGTTCGACACCGGCCACTTCGCCCTGGAGGAGAAGCTGCCCGAGATCGCCCCGCTCGTCGCCGGGTTCCTCGACAAGGTGTGGCGCTGAGGCACGTCCCGAGGCGCCCCGAGGCACGGTCCGAGGCGCGGCAGGGAGCGGGGCGCGCAGCGTGTACAGCACGTGCAGGACGGCGGCGAGCCGTTCGGACCGCTCGGGCCCGGCCGGCACGCGGAACGGCACGCCGCTGGCGAGCGTGTCGTCGGCGCCGGACGTCGCCGGCTGGAGCGGCGCGCGGCTCGCCCCGTCACCGGCCGGACCGCGCCGGGGAAGCGCCGAGAATGAGCTCTCATGAGAGCCATTGACCATCCCCTGGTCCGAGCACTGCTGTCGCTCGAGCTTCCCTCGGCGGACTTCGTCATCGCGGGCAGCGGGCCGCTCCTCGCCCACGGCATCAAGGACGACATCCGCGACCTCGACGTGGTCGCCCGTGGCCGGGCCTGGGCCAGGGCGTGCGCGTTCGGCGCGCCGGAGCCGTCCCCGTTCGGCGAGCACGTAGAGAAGGTCGCGGTCCTGGACGGAAGGATCGAGATATTCAACGGCTGGTTCGCCGAGGCCGGCTCCGTGGACGAGCTGATCGCCCGGTCCGAGGTCGTCGACGGCCTCAGGTACGAGTCCCTGGCGGACGTACGCCGCTGGAAGCGGCTCCTGGGCCGCCCGAAGGACCGAGCGGATCTGGCGTTGATCGAGCGGCACCTCGGGGGCCGGGCCCCCGCGCGACCACCCCACGCCGGCGATCCCATCCCATGAGGGTCGGCGAACGGGCGTGGGGCCACCGGCTCCGCCGTGCGCTCGCCGCGGCGCCGGCTCTCGCGTCCTGAGACCGGGATCGGCCCGCGTCGGTGGCCCGGCCGTGCGGGCCGATCCCGTCACCCGTGATCGGCCCGCACCGGCATCCCGACCGTGCGGGCCGGCGCCATCGCCCGTGATCGGCCCGCGCCGGTATCAGGGGGTGCGGCCCACGCTAGAGGTCGGCCGCGGCGAGTACGGCACGCAGCCGGGCGGCGAAGCGCTCGGGATCCCCCGCGAACCCGACGTGGTCCCCCGGGAACATCGTCGGCTCGACCCCGAGCGTGTCCGCCAGGGCTCGCGAGGAGCGGTCACAGAGCTGCCCGGCCGAGTCCGTGCCGATCCCCACCACGATCCGCGGCGTCCCCGAGCGCAGGGCGTGCACGTCGGGCACCCATCGGACCGTGGGCCGCAGCATGTGCGCGTGCTGGAAGTCCGCGTCCGCGACGTCCTGCGGGTCGCGATCGCCCCCGACCATGTGCTCGAACACCTCCTCGGGCAGGAAGATGTTCGCCTGCTCCAGGAACTTGCGGAACGCCCCGCGGGCGTCCCCCGCCAGATGCGTCGCGATGATCTCCTCGGTGCCCTTGCGGAGTTCCTCGCGGTCCTCCAGCAACTCGATCAGCGGGGGCTCGTGCGCGATGACGGTGTGGACCTGGTCGGGGTGCGCCTGGGCGAGGGCCAGCGCGCTGACGGCGCCGCCGCTGGAGCCGAGGACGGCGGCGGGACCGGCGCCCAGGTGAGTCAGCAGCCGCGAGAGGTCGTCGGCGCGCATCTCGGGCGTGGAGTCCTGGCCGGGGTCGTCGACGGGGCTGCGGTTGATGCCGCGCGGATCGGTGGTGAGCACCGTGTGGTCGGCGCTCAGCAGGTCGGCCAGGGGTTCGAACGACCTGGCGTCCATCGGGGCGCCGACCAGGACCACGACGGGCCCCTGGCCGCGCACCTCGTAGTGCAGCCGGGCGCCGGGTACGGCGAGGGTGGCGGTGGTGACGGTATCGGGCATGGCGAACCTCCTCGAATCAACTGAACTGTACGGTACAGGAAAGTTTTACTGTACTCAATCGTTCAGCTGTTGGGTAGGATGGCGCCATGGCCAGAGGCACCGCCGCATCCGCTCCCACCGGCAAGCGCGCCGAGCGCAGCAGGCGCGCCATCGTCGCCGCCGCGCGCGAGGTGTTCCTGCGCGACGGCTTCGACGCCAGCGTCGACGTGGTCGCCGCCACCGCCGGCGTGTCCAAGGTGACCGTCTACAACCATTTCGGCTGCAAGGAAGACCTGTTCACCGCGGTGGTCGAGGACGCGCTGGACGAGATCGGCTCGACACTCTCCCAGGTCAAGGCCGACGTGCTTGCCGCGGAGGACGTCCGCGAGGTGCTCACGCGCACCGCGCGCGCCATGGTCGCCGAGGCGATCGAGCCCCCGCGGCCGGAGCTGCGCAACCTCGTCACCGGCGAGCTGCGCCGCTTCCCCGAGATCGGCCGGGCCTGGCAGGAGCGCGGGCCTGGCCGGTTCGCCGGGCTCCTCGGCGAGATCCTGGGCCACCTGACCGAGCGCGGCCGGCTCGCCGTCGGCGACATCGAGGTGGCCACGATCCAGTTCTTCGGGCTGACGGTCTACCCCCACCTGATCTTCAATTCCTTCGGGACCACGCTCACCGCCGACCTCGCCGAACGCCTCATCCGCGAGGGTGTCGACATGTTCCTGCGGCGGTACGCCACCTAGCGACCTCACGTGCGGGCCCACCCGCACGGGGCTCCGGTCACTGACCTGCTCCTTCGCCGGCACCGTCGCGCGCAGGCCACGCCATACCACCCGGCCGAGAGGGTACGGCGGAGGTTGTACGACCTGTTGAGGAAAGGCGTGGCTCATGTGCAGATGGCTCGTTTACTCGGGAACGCCCATGCTGCTGTGCGACGTGCTGTACCGTCCGCAGCCGTCGCTGATCGACCAGAGCCTGCGCTCCCGGATGGGCGTGGAGACGACGAACGGCGACGGGTTCGGCATCGGCTGGTACACCGTCGGCATCGGCACCCCCGCGATCTTCCGGGACACCGGCCCGGCGTGGAACAACCGCAACCTGCGGGAGATCGCCGAGCATGTCCGCTCGCCGCTGTTCTTCGCCCACATCCGCTCGTCGACCGGTACGGCGGTGCAGCAGACCAACTGTCACCCCTTCCGGCACGGACGCTGGTTGTGGATGCACAACGGCGTGGTCACCGGCTTCGACCGACTCCGGCGAGAGCTGTGCATGGCCGTCGACCCCGCGCTGTTCTCCCGCATCGAGGGCACGACGGACTCGGAGGTGATGTTCTACCTGGCGCTGACGTTCGGCCTGGACGACGACCCGCCGGAGGCCGTGGCCCGCATGGCCGGCCTGGTCGAACGGCTCGGCCACGAGCACGGCATCGAGTTCCCGCTGCAGATGACGGTCGCGACGTCGAACGGCGAGCGGGTGTGGGTCTTCCGCTACTCCAGCCGGCGCCAGTCGCGCACGCTGTTCTACAGCTCCAGCGTCGAGTCCGTGCGCTCGCTGCACCCGGATGTCGCGTGGCTGCGCGGGCTGTCCGCCGACACCCGCCTGGTCGTGTCCGAGCCGCTCGGCGACCTGCCGGGAGCCTGGAACGAGCTGCCCGAGAGCAGCTACGGCGTCATCCCGCCCGACGGCGAGCTGCTGGCCGGGTTCACCGTCGGACAGTTGACCTAGCCAGGCATCCGCCCCGCGCCGACGGGCACCAGGGCCCGCCGGCCTCCCCAGGCTGAGCGGGCGCTGTCCGTGCCCCTACCGGCCGGCTCCCCCCTGAGCGTCCACACGGTGTGGGAGTGGCTCGAAACCCAGCCGCTCCCACACCGTCGCCCAGGTCCGGGCTCATTACACCTGCCGAGTCGGATACATGGTGATCCGCGAGAGATTGACATGCGCCGGCTGAGCCGCCGTGAACGCGATCACCTCCGCCACGTCCTGGGCCGACAGCACCTCGATGCTGCCGATCAGCCCGTCGAGCCACTGGTTGACCGCGGGATCGGTGACGTGCCCCTGCAGCTCGGTGGCGACGACCCCCGGCTCGACGGCGGTGACCCGCACCCCACGGCCGCCGAGTTCGGCGCGCAGGGTCGTGGACAGGTGGGTGACGGCGGCCTTGCTCGCGGTGTAGGCGGCGAAGCTGGGGAAAGGCACGTGCGAAGCGATCGAGGAGATGTTGATCAGGTCGGCGGGCCCGGTGGCCGCCGCCCGCAGCAGGGAGGGCGTGAGCGCGTGGACGATGCGCAGCGCGCCGTTAACTGGGCGCGCTTCTGCTTCCTCGACGAGGCGAGCAAGGAGATCTTCGTCGACTGGGAGAAGAAGGCCAGGGAGGTCGTCGCCTACCTGCGGCTGAAGGCGGCCCAGTATCCGGACGACGCCCTGCTGGCAGCGCTGGTGGGCGAGCTGTCGGTGAAGAACGCGCACTTCCGCCGCTGGTGGGCCGATCACAACGTGCTGGAGAAGACGCGCGGGACCAAGCGGCTTCGTCATCCGGTGGTGGGCGAGCTGTCGCTGAGCTTCCAGTCGTTCACGGTGACCGGAGAGTCCGACCAGGTGCTGGTGGCCTATGCGGCCGAGCCCGGCTCGCCCTCGCAGGAGGCGCTGCGGCTGCTGGCGAGCTGGTCCCTGCCCGAACGGCAGGGCGCGCCTGGCTAGAGCCTGCTCAAGCTGTGAGTAGTCAAAACACTACCCTCCGCTTGCGGATGCTTTCCACGCTGTGCTGACGTGAGCGGCGTGACCTCATGCCAGGACCGGGTGGTCCACGAACTGCGCACGCTGATGGATCGGGGCATCGCCGCCGAGGATCTCGGCGCCGCGCTTTCCGCGGCCATCGCGCCGTGGGTACGCCACGACGCGCTGCGCCTGATCGGCACCAGCCCGGCGACCGGGCTCGGGCAGGGCTCGTTCAGCTTCTGGCACCGGTACGAACGCGAACTCGCCACGGCCCTGCTCGCCCACCGTCACACCCACGGCGATCCCTGCCGGCCTTCGTCCCTGGTGCGCCGGCAGGTGCCGGTCGCGGTGGCCGGCGCCGACGAGGGGGCGCGGCGGGCATTCGCGGCCTGCGGCGTCTCCTGTGAGCTGCGGCTGCTCCTGCGTGACAGCCGCGGCGTGTGGGGCCTGCTCGGGCTGGTGCGCGCCTGCGACGACCACCCCTTCACCGGCGACGACCTGCGCAGGGCGGCGCTGCTCGGCCCGGCGCTGGTGACCGCGCTGCGCCGGTACGTCACCGCGGGTCCGCTGGCGCCCACCGCGGCCGCGCTGCCCGCCGGCGTGATCGTCGTCGGCCCCGACCGCACGATCCGTACCGTGACCCCGCAGGCCCAGGCGTGGCTCGAGCGGCTGCGCGGCCCTGTCCGGCACGGCACGCACGCCTGGCTGGCCGACACGTTCGTGACGGCGCTGGCGATCGACGCTGGCGAGCACGTCCGCGGATCGGGCGGCGGCCGGCCGCTCATCTGCGCCCCCGCGGCCCACTACGGCCGCTGGCTCGCCGTCGAGGGCCAAGCCCTGGACGAGGACGGCACGGGCGACGTGGCCGTGGTCATCCAGTCGGCCGCGGGCGCGCTCATGCTGCCCTCGTTCTGCGACTGGTACGCGATCACGCCGCGCGAGCGCGGCGTGCTGGAACTGCTGTGCGGGGGAGCCGCGCCGAAGCAGATCGCGCGGCTGCTCGGCCTGTCCGCGTACACGGTGAACGACCACCTGAAGGCGGTCTTCCGCAAGACCGGCGCGGCCGGCAGGGACGAGCTCATGGCCGCCTTCACCACCTGAACGCCATCCCCAACACTGGGGGGATGTCCGGGCCGCCGCCTCACCCGACCATGAAGGAGTTCGCACCACTCACAGGGGAGGAACACCCGTGAAAAGCATCTCAACCCCCGCCCGCCGCCAGGTCGAGCGCTTCCTGGAGTTCTCCGACCACGTCGGGGGACTGGCCGAGGCCGACGTGCTGGCGCTGCTGCGCGACCAGGGCATCACCACACTGGAGGCACTCGTCAGCAAGGCCGTCAGCGCGCCCCGCTCGGCCCCGCCCGTCAAGATGGACGCCGCCCAGGCGCTGAGCGCGCCAAGGGCGACCTCCACGCAGCCCATCACGCACCCGGCACCCGCCATGGCGGTGGTCGTGGACGGCGTCGAGCACGACCCCCGCGACCTGTCGCGGTTCGACGGCCGTCCGCTGACCTACATCTACGGCCCCGAGCGGCTGTCGGCCCTCACCGACGACAGCGCGCTCAACGGCGCGCTGTGGGCGGCCTCGCAACTGGCCCAGGCAGGGGCCGCGCGGGACCCGCGCCCCGCGACGTGGGGCCAGGTCCAGATGTTCGAGCACGTGGAGTACGCCGGTGACTGGTTCTGGTGTGCGGCCCGAGAAGCGCACAACGACCTGACCAGCGTCCACCACGGGCCCCTGCACCTGCACGACTGGAACGACGTCATCAGCTCCATGGGCGGCACGAACTGCTCGGTCCGCTACTACGAGCACATCAACTTCGGTGGCAGTTCCCTGTTCGTCGCACCGTTCACCGACATCCCCAACCTCGTCCCCAGCGGCTGGAACGACCGCATCTCCTCCGTCTGGAACCTCGGCTGATCCGCACACCACCGCCCTAGGCGGAGGATCGGGCCGGTAAGCGGGCCTGGCCGCGCCGCATGCGCAGGACGGCACCACCACCTGCGCGCGGCCGGTCAGGCCCGCCCCTCGTCCGCCACCCAGCCGTGTTACACAGAGTTGCCAATCGACGGCGTACCGTTACTATTGCGTGGAGGTCTTCCACCCTTCCCCCGATCCCTTCCCCCGATCATGGAGTGCCGCATGGAGCGAACGGTTCTGGCCGCCGTCACCGAACGTCCCGACGCCGATTCGGCACTCGCCGATCAGCTCCGCCGCGTGTGCGCGGCGATGGACGAGCACGGGCTCCAGGTGCGCTGGACCCACCGGGCCGAGGACGCCCTGGCGGTGGTCGGGTCGGACGCGTCACTGACGGCGGTGCTGGCGGCATGGGACGCGCCGGGGGCCGAGGAACTGCTGGGCGCGGTGGCCAAACGGTTCCGCGGCCTGCCCGTCTTCCTGATGACGCAGGAGCAGGAGCTTCCGCTGTGGGTGTACGAGGTCATCCAGGGCTACGTCTTCCTGCTGGAGGACACCCCGCAGTTCATCGCCGGGCGCATCGCCCACGCGGCCGAGCAGTACGCCGAGAAGATCCTTCCGCCGTTCTTCAGCGCGCTGCGGCGCCTTCAGGATCACCATCGCTACTCCTGGCACACACCGGCGCACGCGGGCGGGGTGGCGTTCCTCAAGTCGCCGGTGGGGCGGGCGTTCTTCGACTTCTACGGCGAGCGGCTGCTGCGCACCGACCTGTCCATCTCCGTCACCGAGCTGGGATCGCCGCTCGACCACACCGGCCCGATCGGCGAGGCCGAGCGCAACGCCGCCCGCGTCTTCGCCGCCGACCGCACGTTCTTCGTGGTCAACGGCAACTCCACCGCCAACCGCATCGTCGGTCACCACGCGATCGCCCGTGACGACACGGTCCTGGTGGACCGCAACTGCCACAAGTCGGTCCAGCACGCGCTGGCCATCAGCGGCGCCCGCCCGGTCTACCTCGTACCCGAGCGCAACGGGCTGGGGCTGGCGGGCCCGATCCCGCCCGCCGTACTGCAGGCGGACGCGGTCCGTGACCGGGTGGCCGCCCACCCCCTCGCCGCCGGGGATCCGACGTACGCGGTGATCACGAACTCCACCTACGACGGGGTGTGCTACGACGCGGTGCGGGTCGGCGAGCTGCTGGGCGCCAGCGTGCCGCGGCTGCACTTCGACGAGGCGTGGTTCGCCTACGCCCGGTTCAACCCGCTCTACGCCGGCCGCTACGGCATGGCGATCGACGAGCGTACGCTGCCGGGCGCGGGGCGTCCCACCGTGTTCGCCACCCAGTCGACCCACAAGCTGCTGGCCGCGCTGTCGCAGGCGGCGATGCTGCACGTCCGCCCGGCGGAGCGGGCGCCGGTCGACTACGACGCGTTCAACGAGACCTACCTCATGCACGCCTCCACGTCGCCGCTCTACCCGATGATCGCCTCGCTGGACGTCGCGGCGGCGATGATGGACGGCCCGTCCGGGCCGTTCCTGACCGGGGAGGCGATCGTCGAGGCGGTCCGCTTCCGGCAGGCGATGGTACGGCTGGCCGCCCGCATCCGCGAGGACGGCCTGCGGCCCGACTGGTTCTTCGGCGTCTGGCAGCCCCCCACGGTCACCGACCCGCGCACCGGCCAGGACGTCTCGTTCGCCGACGCCGACCCTGCGCTGCTGTGCGCCGAGCCCCGGTGCTGGACGCTGGACGAGGGGGCCGCGTGGCACGGGTTCGACGGGATGTCCGAGGGCTACTGCCTGCTCGACCCGGTCAAGGTGACGATCACCTGCCCGGGTGCCGACGCCGCCACGGGCACGCTCGACTGGGGCATCCCGGCGCGCGTCGTGGCCGCCTACCTGGAGCGGCGCGGCATCGTGGTGGAGAAGACCGGCGACCACACGTTGCTGGTGCTGTTCTCCATGGGGATCACCAAGGGCAAGTGGGGCACGCTGATCGACGCGCTCACCGACTTCAAGAACGCCTACGACAACGATCTGGACCTGGCGGAGGTGCTGCCGGGCTTCGGGCCGTCCGCGATCTCGCTGCAGAAGTTCTGCACCCTGGTCCATGAGAAGCTGCGCGACTCCGGTGTCGGGAAGCTGCTCGACCAGGTCTTCACCACCCTGCCCGAGGCGGTGTCGACTCCCGCCGACTGCTACCAGGCCATGATCCGGGCCCGCACCGAGCGCGTCTCGCTGGACGGCCTGCCGGGGCGGGTAGCCGCGGCCACGGTGGTGGTCACCCCGCCCGGGATCCCCATGCTGATGCCCGGCGAGGCGACCGGCCCGGCCGACGGTCCGCTGATGACCTATCTACGGGCTCTGGAGGACTTCGATCGGGCCTTCCCCGACCTGGCCACCGACATCCACGGCGCCCACCGTGACGGTGACGGCCGCTACTGGGTGGAGGTCGTCAAGGACTGAGGTCGGCGGTCGTGCGCCGGGTGGCCGGTGGGCGGCCGGACGGCCCCGGGCGGCGGTTCACCCCGGGCCGGATCCGTGGTCCCGGGCGGCGGTCCGCCCGGGGCCGGGAGCCGTGGTCATCCGTGGACGACGACCTTGTCGAGGTCGGGGGCATAGGCGGTGTCGTTGCCGAAGCGGAGCGTGTTGGCGCCGGCGGCGAGCCGTACGGTGACGGTCACGACGGCCGGGACGGACCAGCTGGTGCCGGTCAGCGCCACCTGCGTCGCGGGGCCGCCGTTGACGCTGACGGAGAAGGACCGGGAGCCGTCGACCAGGCCGTGGATCTCCAGCCGGTAGTCGCCCTCGCTCGGCGCGGTGACGCCGGTGAGGGTGACGGCGTTGGCGGCGCCGTTGCCGATGTAGCCGACCTTCGCGCCGCCGGAGCACCCGCCGCACGCGGCCCGCAGGGCAGCGCCCTCGACGGCGCTGGCCGGCGCCTCGGCCTCGTAGTGGTTGTGGGTGGGGCCGGCGCAGGTGAGCTTGGCGTCCGCCCAGTCGGCGTGGTCGTAGTTGATGCCGTCCCCGCCGTCGGTGACCACCAGGCGCAGCAGGGCGGCTCCCGAGATGTCGGCCGTGAGCCGCTGCCCGGGCATCGCGTTGGTCATGACCTCGGTGCTTGCGACCTTCCGCCCGTCCGCCCAGATCTCGAACGCGGCCGTGCCGCGGGTCCCCGCCTCGTCGTCCAGGCCGGCCACGGCCGTCACCTGGGTGCAGGCGCCGCCGATGTAGTACTCGACCGCGCTCGGGGCGTGCACGCCGAGGCCCTTGGCGTACACCGCTCCGCCGACGGTGAGCGGCCCGCCGTCCCCCGAGCCGTCCTCACCGACGCTGCGGTCCCGCTCCACGGGGCCCCAGCCGTTCGTCGAACTGAGCCAGGCGACGTCGCTGAGGTGGGCGCTGCCGGTGGGGGCCGCGGGCGGCACCAGCAGGCCCGTCGTGCCCGTGGTCCGGGCCTGCGGCCGGCCGCCCGGGCCGGTGTAGTCCAGCGTGGCGGTCACCTCGTGGTGACCGGTGGGGGCTGTGGCGGGCGCGGTGACCTTCCAGGTGGTACGGAAGGTCCTGCCGGGAGCGAGGATGCCCTTCGTCGTGGGGGAGGTCGCCTCCACCTTCCACCCTTCGGGCGCGTTCACCCGCACCGAGAGCCGCTCGGCCCGGACGTGCCCGTGGTTGACCGCGGTCGTGGTGAGGGTGAGAGGCTTGCCGGGGTGGGCGAGCACCGGGCCGTCCGGATAGGCGGCCTCGCCCTGCGGGCTCAGCTCGACCGCGGGGGCGTACCGAGCCCATCCGGCGTCCTTGGAGACGCGCAGCATGACCGTGCCGTGCGCGGGGACCGTCGCCGCGAGCACGTCCTCGGTGTGGGCGTCCGTGCGGGCCCACAGGTCGCGCACCCGGTAGGCCGGGCTGCCGTCGGCCAGCCCGATCTCGGTCACCGAGGTGGCGACGCGCTGCGCCCGGTCGCTCTCGTTGAACAGGGCGACCGCCTTGTCCCCGTTGGCCAGCGGCTTGACGACGACCCACCGGCCGCCCTCGGACTTCAGCACGCTTCCCTGGATCCCGAGCGGGTCCTGGTCGACGGCGATGACCTCCTTGTTGAGCAGGATGTCGAACGTCTCGCCGGAGGCCCTGCGCAGGTCGGAGCCGATGAGCAGCGGAGCGGCCATGATCGACCACATGCTGAAGTGGGTGCGGTACTCGGTGTCCGTCATGCCGCCGTTGCCCACTTCGAGCATGTCGGGGTCGTTCCAGGCCCCCGGCTTGGCGTACTGCGCCAGCGCCAGATTGCGCTTCATGATGTCGAGCATCGAGGACCAGCTGTCGCTGATGTCGCCCGTGGTGCGCCACAGGTGGCCGACGCCCTGGGCCCAGAGCCACGGCTGGTTGGAGCCCCACTCGCAGATGCTGAAGACGATCGGCCGCCCGGTGGCCCTGAGCGCGTCGCGCATCGTGGTGTACCGCTCAAGCGCGCTCTGCCCGAGATGGTCGCCGCAGTTGTCGTACTTGAGGTAGTCCACGCCCCAGGAGGCGAACAGGTTCGCGTCCTGCTGCTCGTGGCCGATCCCGCCGGGGAAGCCCTGGACATCGCACGTCCTGGTGCCGGCGCTGGTGTAGATGCCGAACTTCAGGCCCTTGGAGTGGACGTAGTCGGCCACCGCCTTGATGCCGTGGGGGAACCGTACGGGATCGGGCACCAGGTTGCCGTTCTGGTCGCGCTGCGGCAGCGCCCAGCAGTCGTCGAGGTTGACGTACTGGTATCCCGCGTCCTTCAGTCCCT
The DNA here is from genome assembly GCF_040610675.1 of Nonomuraea sp. NPDC003804. Lineage (NCBI taxonomy): Bacteria > Bacillati > Actinomycetota > Actinomycetes > Streptosporangiales > Streptosporangiaceae > Nonomuraea > Nonomuraea sp. NPDC003804. The sequence continues at coordinate 20,997 of NZ_JBEXMT010000027.1, read as the reverse complement.
TCGAGACGAACAGGTCCGCGATTCCCTTGACCATCTCCTCGTTGAACTCGGCACGGCAGTGGGTGCTGTTCCAGTTGTTGAAACCCATGGGCGGGGTGAGCGCGAGACCGTCGTCGACCGCCGCCGCGGCTGCGGGAGCGGCCGTTGCCACGGTCGCGGCCAGCCCGGCGCTCACCAGGGCCGTACTCAGCAGGGTCGTCGCGGCGAAGCCGGAGAGAAGTTGTCGAAGCGCACGCACGAACTGCCTCCATGGGGGGTGGATGGCGGGCAGGCTCCACTGGTACGGCCCGGCTGGGGCATGCCGGAGCCTGCCCTCGCGGGGGTGCTGGGGAGAGCCGTGAGGCGGCACGGTGAAAACGGGTGGGAAGTGCTGGGACGGTGGCCCGTCGCGGGCCGGGGATGGGGCGGCCGGGACGAATACGAACAGCCTTGCCCTTGCAATTCACCATGAATCATCAGAATCATGCAATACCGCACTTTATAACGACTAGATCTCAACACATCTGCACTCGGACGGGCTGGAAGCAGTCGGAAAGACGGACAGCGATGGCGATACATGCGGGCGAAGCGGCGGGTTCGGTCCTGTTGATTCACGCTCGGCTCTGGGTGAGTGCCGCTCGTCAACGCTCGACCAGCAGCGCACCAGGGCTCTGCCGGTATGCCGCCTGGCCTACCGGCCCTACCCCGCCGGTCGTGCGCGGGAGCGGAGCGGTGCCGCCCTCCGGCCGATGCCCGGTGATCATCGCGCGGCCGAAGCTGGGCGGCCTGCGAGCCCGAACGATCACCGCTGTCACCCTTGCCCGCCCGGGGTGCCCCTTCGGCGGGTCCTCGACACCTTGGCGCGCGCATACGACCACGCCGACCCCGCGGCACCGGCTACCGGGACGCTCGGCCAGGAGGTGGAGATGCTCGGCGGCGCCGCCGTGCCGCCCCCGACACCGGTCTCCTGCACCACGCGACCGGACGCCGGCACCTATCACCTGATCGACTTCAAGGAGGTCGGCAGGCCGGGTCTGGAGGAGAAGGTCCGCACCCTGCGCGCGCGCCCCTCACCGGCGGGACACGGCAGGGAACCGTGCTGGACCACTGACCGTTGGATCGACAGCCGCCAGCTTCGGGCGATCGCCCTCGACGCCTCACGGAGTACCCATGAAGTCACTTCCGCTAAGGCTGCAACTTCTCCTGGCTCTCGTGGCGCTTCTGTCATTCAGCCTGAGCGTGTACCTGGAGGAAAACCATCTGGAGTACCTCGACCGGCATCCGATCATGGTCAACCTGCTGTCCGGCGTTGTGGGATTCTCCGCGGCGTCCCTCGTGATCAGCATCGGCTTCGACTGGTATGCCACGAAGGAAACCTCGAAGAAGCGGTCGTCGGCCTATGAGCTCCTCGTCGGCCGGACGATCTACATGCTGTCCCGGCTGGATACTCAGGCGTGGGAGAAACTGGATACCGACCTCGCGACCAGGGCGGCCCGTGTCCTCGGGTTCCGGGACGCCGAAGAGGCCGGCGATTCAGCGCATGCCGCACAGATAGAACGGGGAGTCCTCCCACGCGGAAGGCAGCGGGACATCGCCACCTGCCGAAGGATCATCGGCTTCGGCGAAGCCCTCCATGAAGCGCTGAGCATCGGGGCGGACCAGGAGATCTCCAGGGCCCGCCGAGCTGTTCGGAAATCGATGGAAGAGTTCGAGAGGGCGGATGGCCCGATCTGGGACGTGGTGGTCGCTACGACGACCTACGTGGTGGCGCTTCTGGAGCGCCCTGAGTGTGATCACATATTCGCCATGCCCCGTCAATAGTTCACGGTCCCTTCGTTCTTCTCTGCTGGCTTCTTCGGCCTTCTCCGCTGGCTTCTTCCGCCGAGCGATGCCCCTCTGGGCTGTTGCCCGAGCGAGCCCGGCCCGTAGCTGGTCAGGCTCGCTCGGCGGGCGCCACGCCGGCGCTCCGGTCCCAGCCGCGGCGCGGGACCTGCGCCGGCCACCAGCACGCGATCGCACGGTCCCGTCTGCCTTCTCGCCTCCGGCCTACGTGAATGGCCGCTCCCGACGTCTGACCACTACGACAGCTACCGAACCGGGCCGTGGCGATCGCGTGCTTGGGCGCATGCCGGAAGAGTCACCGGTCATCAGCGTTCCAGGCGCCTGCCGAGAATGTCGGCAGGTTGACCGTATGGCCCGGTGAGGATCCGTGGTCGCGGGAGGGCGTCACGGAGTCGGATCGCGGGCGGGAAGGTGTGGCCATGACCACGCCGGCGAACTGCCGTACCGAGCCGCTCCGCCTGCCGCCTCAGTACTGTGATCTCGCATGACCGACACCGAGATTGAGATCACCGCAGACCTGGTTCGCGACCTGCTGCAGGAGCAACATCCGGACCTTGCTGGGCTGGCCATCCGCGAGGTGGAGGGCGGCTGGGGCAACCAGATGTGGCGCCTCGGGGACGAGTTGGCCGTGCGCATGCAGCGCATGGACCCCACCCCGGAGCTCCAACTCAAGGAGCGGCGGTGGCTACCCGTGCTGGCCCCGCGCCTGCCGCTCCCGGTGCCGACCCCGGTGCGGTTCGGCGAACCGTCCGAGCGCTTCCCCAAGCACTGGACCGTGATGACGTGGGTTCCCGGCGAGCCGCTGGACCACGGCTCGATCAGCCGCGGCACCCACGCGGCCGACACGCTGGCGGGCTTCCTCCAGGCGCTCCATGTGGAGGCGCCCGCCGAGGCCCCCGCCAGTTCGGACTTCGGCGCTCACCCCAAGAGGTGCACGGGCGGCTTCGAGCAGTTCTTGCAGGCCATTGACCGCGACGCCGTCGGCGATGTCCGCGCCGTCCGGGCCGTCTGGGCCGACGCCGTCGCGGCCCCCGAGTGGGAGGGCCCGCCGGTGTGGGTGCACGGCGACCTCCATCCCGCGAACGTCGTCGTCTCGGACGGAACGCTCTCGGGCATCGTCGACTTCGGTGGCATGTTCGCCGGCGATCCGGCGTGGGACCTCGCCGCCGCATGGGTGCTGCTACCCGCGGGCACGGCCGCACGGTTCTTCGACATGTACGCGCACGCAGACGAGGCGGCGATCCGGCGCGCCCGCGGGCTGGCCGCTATGAAGAGCCTCTTCCTGATGCTCATGGGGCAGAACGGAGATCGGGGCCTTCCCGGCGGCAAGCCGAACTGGGGACCCGCAGGCCGGGCGGCACTTGATCGTGTTCTGAAGGGCGTTTGACGCACGATTCTTTGACATTCTCGATCTTGGTGAACCGTGGGCCGGTAGCGGCCTGTCCGCTCCGGCGCCCAGGCGTCTATCTGGGTTGTGGTGCGCGTGCGCGCGGCCGGAGCGACGCGCCGGTCCAGCGGGAACGGGTTGACGGAATGGACTGCGTAGTTCTGCCGATGCTGCCCATGACGCGTGTGCAAGACTCGTTGGATTGCCTTTGCTGTGCTGCGGCCCGCATGCGGCCCCCAGCACAGCAAACCGGGATCGGACAGAACGCGAGGAGTCAGGTGTCCTTCGAGCAGTGGAGCACACGTTGGGAATCAGTACCGCTGTCCGAGGCGACAGAGCGCTACGACATCTGCAAAGCCAGCGAGAATCACGTGGATGACCTGGAAGAACTCTTCGGGGACGAACCAGAGTGCTTCTTCGTTCACCAGGGTGACCTCACCATCGACGGGCCTTTGTCGATAGGGAACGACCCTGGTCTGGCGCAGGACACCGTTTACGTCATCGATGGCGACCTGACGGTCAACGGGCCGATGCGCTTTTTGAACGCAGACGTCTACACGCCGCTTTATGTCACCGGCTCGGTCACCGCGCAGCACCTGATGTGCCTCGTGGACAGCAATCTGTTCATCGGCGGCTCGCTCACCGTCGGGGGCCTGCTGATGACGGAACTCTCCGACTCGGGAATGCTCGTCGTACACGGTGCTGCATCTGCGGGCGCGTGGCTCGAAACATGGGACAGGGGCGAGGTCGCCTTTGTCGATGATCTGAAGGCCCGTCGGCTGCGCGTGTCCGAGGGCGATTACCTTGAAGACGCCGACGCGGATGACGCGGCTGACATCCTGTTGCCCGAGTTCCTGGACGGCGACACTGAAGATGCCGCGGAAAAGCTCTGGGAAGCCGCGCTTGAAGGACGTCCCCTGCTGCGCCCCTGATTTCCTGCCGGTTTGATCGGCAGCCGCGGATGAGTACAGCGATGTCGGCGATCAGTTGGCGGGGGGTGAGCACTCACCCCCCGCCGCGGCTGCCCGACCGGCTCAACAGCTCAGGAACGCGCCGTCTGCAAGGTGCGGAGCAGCTCGAAGGCAGGACGGTCCACGGAACGTCGCGTGTTGCTGAGGACGGCGACGCCCACCCCCTTCTCGGGGTCGAAGCCCACGAACGAGGAGAACCCGCCGGTCATCCCGCTGTGCCAGAGCTGCAGGTGGGCGCCCTGCCGAGCATGCAGCCGTTGCCCCATCCAGCCCAGGTGAACCCAGGAGAAGGGGCTGATCCGATGCTCGGTCCGGCGGCTGAGCCGGATCGCCTCGGCCAGCGCGCCGGCGCCGTCGTCCACGTGGGCGCGGAGGAAGGCGACCAGGTCGGCCGGCGTGGATCGCAGCCCTCCGGCACCGGCCATGTCCGCCAGGTGCCAGGCCGCGGCGGGCCTGCCCCGCCGGGTGTGGCCCTGCGCCAGGCGCGCCGACCGGCCGCTGCCGACGGCACCTTCGACGGTGATGCCGGTGCCGGTCAGGTCCAGCGGGGAGCTGATCTCCCGGGAGATCAGCGTCTCGTAGTCGGTGCCCGCCCGGTGGGCGAGCGCCGCTCCCAGCAGGCCGGCGCCGAGGTTGGAGTAACGGAACCGGCGTCCGGGCGTGGCGCCCAACCGGGTCCGAGCCAGCCCCCGGAGCAGGAGATCGATCGTGCATCCGGCGTACGGATCCGGCTTCCACGGGCGGAGCAGCGCCTCCAGCATCATGCCCTTGGGCAGTCGGGGCAGCCCTGAGGTGTGGGCCGCCAGATGGCGAAGGGTGATCTCCTGGCCATCCCGTGACGGCACGCGTGCCCCCTCGGGCAGCAGCGCGGCCACGGGCTCGTCGAGGTCGACCGTGCCGGCGACACCCAGCCGCGCCAGGGTTAGAGCCGTGAACACCTTGGTCACCGAGCCGACCTCGAACACCGTCTCGGCGCCGGGCGGGCCGTCGTTGTCACCGCCGGCGCGACCGGCACCCCGGATCTCCACCGAGCCGGGGGTCAGCGCGGCGACCACCACGCCGACGTGTTTCGCGGCCAGCCGCTCAGCTGACTCCCTCACGAGGCCGTCCAGATCTGTCACATCTGGCAATTATCGGTGTTGCGGCGTGCGGGCGGAGCCGCCGAACCGTGCGGCTACGAGTGGTGTGGCCGGCCGGCGGCGGCGTACAGCAGCTGCCGCAACCCCGGCAGTTCCTCGCGGTCCTCCCGCCACACCAGGCGCAGGCTCAGCCGCGGAGCCGGTAGCGCCAGCCGTACCAGTGCACCCGACTCCAGCGCCGGGGCCACCGCGAACTCCGGCAACAACGCGATGCCCAGACCCTGCTCGGCCCAGGCGCGCATCACCGCCACCCCGCCCGCGGCGACCCGTTCGGGCGCCGGCCCGAGCACGCTGTCGGCGGCCAGGCGGAAGGAGCAGCCCGGCACGTTGACCAGCAGCCGCTCGCCCGCCAGGTCACCAGGGCCGACCAGGCCGCGCCCGGCCAGGGGGTGTCCCGGTGCCGCCACCAGCACCAGCGGGACCTCGTCGACGTCGAGGAAGGTCAGCGGCTCAGGTGGCGCGAACCCCAGCCCGCCCAGCGCCTGGCCCGCGTCCAGCAGCAGCGCCGCCTCCAGCCGCCCGGCCGCGACCTCGGCCATCAGCTCGTCCCTGCTGGAGCTGGGACGCACCCGCACCTCCAAGCCGGGATGGTGTTCGGCCAGGTGGGCCAGCACGCGCGGCGCGTGGGTGGCGGCGATGGTCTCCAGCGCCCCGAGGCGCAGCCGGTACGGCTGCCCGGTCACCTCCAGCCGGGCCTGCTCGGCCAGCTCCAGCAGGCGGCGCGCCCAGCCGGTCAGCCGCTCGGCGGCCGCGGTGGGGCGCATGCCGCGCGGCGTGCGCTCGAACAGTGACACCCCGAGCGAGCGCTCCAGCGCGCGGATCTGCTCGGAGACGCTGGAGGGCGCCAGGTCCAGGGCGACGGCGGCGTCGGTGACGGTGCCGTGCCGTAGCAGGGTCTCGAAGGTGCGCAGCTGGCGCAGTTCCATGCCGCTGCCAACCCGCGCCGGGCGTTCGGAAATTCCGAACGCTGCCTTCGGGTCAGCCGGTGGAGGCGGCGGTCGGTGCCGGGCGAGGGTGGGCGCCATGATCAGATATCTCGTGGGCGTCTCGCTCGGCTACTTCATGGTGCTGCTGGACATGACGGTGCTGGCGGTCGCCGAGCCGGACCTGGCCGCCTCGCTGGAGACCTCCGTGGCCGGCCTGCAGTGGGCGACCACCGCCTACACCGTGGTGTTCGGGGCGTCGCTGCTGTCGGCCGGCGCCGTCTCCGACCGGTACGGCGCGCACCGCGTCTTCCGCGCCGGGGTGAGCGCGTTCGGCGCGCTCTCGCTCCTGTCGGCGCTGGCGCCGACGCTGCCGGCCCTGGTCGGCCTGCGCGCCGTGCTCGGGGCAGCGGCGGCGGCCTGCCTGCCGAGCTCGATGGCGATCATCGCGCGGCTCTACCCTGACCCGCCGCGCCGCGCACGCGCCTTGGCCACCTGGGCGGCCGTCAGCGGCGCGGCGGTGGCCGCCGGCCCGATCGCCGGGGGAGCGCTGGTGGACCTGGCCGGCTGGCGGGCGATCTTCCTCGTCAACGTGCCCATCACCCTCCTCGTGCTGTCCCTGGTCAGGGGCGCGGCGATCACCTGCCCGGCGGGGGAGCGGCGGATCGACTGGCGTGCGCAGCTGACCGCCGTGGCGGTGCTGGCGCTGCTCACCAACACCGTGGTGGCCGCCGGCTCCCGCGCCTGGGCGCACGCGGCCGCCTCAGGAGCGGTCACCCTGGCGGCGGCCGGTCTCTTCGCGGCGTTCGAACGTCACAGCCCGGCGCCGGTGCTCCACCGCGGGCTGCTGGCCGGCCGCGGCGTGCGCGCCGGGCTGGCGGCCGGCGCCGCGGTCACCTTCACGCTCAACGGCATCCTGTTCGTGCTGCCGCTCCTGCTGCGGGACCAGCACCTCGGCGCGACCGCCACCGGCTTGGCGTTCCTGCCGATGACCCTGCCCTTCGTGCTCAACCCGCCGCTGACCGGCCGGCTGGTGGCCCGCTTCGGCCCCCGCCCGCCCATCCTGGCCGGGCTGGCGCTGCTGGTGGCCGGCAGCCTCGCGCTGGCCGCCGGATGGCTGCCCGCCGGGCTGCTGCTGGCCGGCCTCGGCGTCTCCTTCGTGCTGCCCGCGCTGGCCGCGGCCGTCGTCGCGGCCGCTCCTGAGGGTACGGCAGGCGCGGCCGGCGGGCTGCTCAACAGCGTCAGGCAGGTCGGCGCGACGCTCGGGGTGGCGGCCATGGGCGCGCTGGTGACCACCGGCCCGGCCCTGCCGCTCCTGCTGGCCGCGGCCGTCTGCGCGGTGGCGGCCGCCGGTTTCCTGCAGCCCGCCGGCGCCCGGCTGAGGTGACATCGGGGCCCCGGCGGGCGGGCTCAGAGCGGCCACGAGGTGAGACGCCCCCATGCGACGATCGCAGCGACGACCATGACGGCGATATTCCCGCCGACCAGGTGCGCCTCCCCGCGACCCAGGTGCGTGATCGTGGCGCCGGCCATGAGGATCACCAGACCGATCGCCGCGACCGGCGTCAGCACGGGCGCGATCCGCGTCACGCCGGGAAGGACGAGGCCCGCCGCGCCGCACACCTCCAGGATCCCGATGCCCGCCACCTGGGGCCGGGAGAAGTCCTCGACCCACGGCATGATCCCGCTGATGGCCTCGAGCGGCGCGAAGATCTTGAGGCCACCGGCGAGGAGGAACAACACCGCCAGCAACCCCTGAAACACCCAGAACACAATGGACATGCCGTTCAGTGCACAGCGTCCCCGACGGGACTGTCCAAGACCGGTTTCCACCTGCCCGACAGGCGCGGCCTATCATGGCCGGAATGGGATGGGATCTGCGGCGGCTGCGGTATTTCCAGGCAGTGGCCGAAGAACTGCACTTCGGCCGGGCGGCCCGCCGGCTGCACATCGCCCAGCCGTCGCTGAGCCAGCAGATCAAGGCTCTGGAACGGGCGGTCGGCGCCACCCTCCTGGAGCGCACGCCGCGCGGGGTGCGGTTGACCCCCGCGGGGGCGGCGGCGCTGGAGGCGGCCCGCGACCTGCTCGCCCGCTCCGACCGCACCCTGCGCGACATCAGGGACCTGGCCGCCGGCTCCGCGCCCGCGCTCAGGCTCGGGCTGTCCACGGGGATCGGTCCCGACCTGCTCGGCCGGGTACGGCTGGCCGCCGCAGCCGTGGGGGTGGACATCGCCTTCCGCGACGCCGCCTCCGCCGAACAGCCGGACCTGCTGCGCAGGGGTGAACTCGACCTCGGCCTCGTGCTCGAGCCCGCGACCGACGACACGGACCTGAGGCTGCTGCGCCTGGTCGACGAACCCCTCGGCGTGATCGCCGGCAAGCGGCACCGGCTGCCGGACCGGCTCACCGCGGACGATCTCACCGGCACCCGCCTGCTCTGGTTCGACCGGGAGGAGGCCCCCGGCTACCACGACCACGTGCTCGACGCCTGCGCAGCAACCGGATGGCGGCCCGAGATCCAGGTGTGCGACAGCCGGCGGCTCAGCGCCGTCGTCCTGCTGCTCACCGCCGAGCCGGACCTGGTCACGCTGGTGCCCGCCGCCAAGGCCGGCCATCCCGAGCTGGCCTGGCGCCCGCTGCGGGACGCCCCCCGCCACCGCGTCGCCCTGGCCTGGCGCCGTGCCGACGGCAGGGAGGCCGTCGGCCGCCTTCGCGACGAGCTCGACCGCGGTCCGGCCCGGACCTGACTCCTCCGGTCCGGCGCGAAACCTGATTCCTCCGGTCCGGCGCGGACCTGATGACCGCGGTCCGGGGCGACCCTGACGACCGGCGAGCGCCCGCCGCGACCTCGACCGTGCTCGTGGGCGTAGGGCGAGGGCCCGAGCCGATCGAGACGGGGATCAGCCGTTCTGCGCGGGCGTGCCGGTCCGTTGGTCGCGGGCGCGCCAGGCTTCGGCGAGGCCGGCGACGGCCTGGTCGAGCAGCTCGGGCCGCAGGGCGAAGCTCAGGCGCAGGCGGTCGCGGTGGCGGCCGTCGGCGGAGAAGAGCGAGCCGGGGGCGACGGCGACGCCGTACCGGCGGGTGAGCGCCGAGAAGCGGTCGGTGTCGGTGCCGGGCAGGCGGACCCACAGTGACAGGCCGCCGCCCGGCGGTTCCCAGGTCCACGCCGGTAGTGCGGCGGCGAGCGCGGCGGACAGGTGGTCGCGGCGGGCGGCCAGCTCGGCGCGCCAGGAGCCGGCGGGGTTGCCTTCCAGGAGTTCGGCCGCCATCCGCTGGGAGACGGCGCTGGTGGCGAGGTCGGCGTCCTGCTTGGCCTCGGCCAGCCGGGCCAGCAGCGGCTCGGCGGCGCGCAGCCAGCCCACCCGCAGTCCGCCCCACAGCACCTTGGACAGCGAGCCCACGGTGACCGTGCCGTGCGGGTGACCGTCCGCGAGCGGCGCCGGGCAGGCGCCTTCGAACACCAGCTCCGCGAGGGTCCGGTCCTCGACGATCAGGATGTCCTCGGCGCGGGCCAGGTCGGCCACGTGCCGCAGGTCGGGGACCGCGCCCGTCGGGTTGTTGACGCTGACGGCGTAGATCAGCGCGGGCCGGTGCAGGCCGATCGCCGCGCGGGCCGCTCGCGGGTCGGCCAGCTCGACGGGTACGGCCAGCGCTCCGGCCCGCTGGAAGGCCGCGAGCGCGCCGCCGTACGTCGGATCCTCGACGAGCACCTTGTCCCCCGGGCGCAGCAGGACCCTGGCCGCCAGATCGATGCCCTGCTGGGCGCCACCGGTGATCAGGACGTCCCCGCCCAGCAGCGCGCGCAGGCGGGGGTCACCCTTGGCGTCGTACCCGTGGCCGGTGGGTGTGCGCAGGAGTTCCGCGGCGTCGAACGGGGGCACGACGAGGTGTGAGGGGTCGGGCACGACCGAGGTCGACAGGTCGGCGAGGACGGCGCCCGCGCGCAGCAGCCCCGAGAAGGACGGCGTGCCCGTGGCGACGGTCTCGCGCAGGTAGGTGCCGCTGCCGTGGCGGCGCTCGAACAGCCCCTCCTCGCACAGGGCGTTGAGTGCGGCGGCGACCGTGCCGCGGCTGAGCCCGACGATCAGGGCGAGGTCGCGTTCGGACGGCAGCCTGCCGCCGGGGGCCAGCGCGCCGATCTCGGCGAGATCGCTCAGCGCCCCGGCGAGCCTGCGACTGGGCGGCTGCCTGCCCTCGCGCAGCCGCAGCCGGTCGCGGACGAGCACGGCGAACCTGTTCAGATCCTCGGTTCCCACCGGGCTATTGTGCCCGCTCTTGTGTGGCCTGGTCGACCGCCGCTAGATTCGCCACTCATTGGAAAAGTGGCTCAGAAGTGGCCACTTGATTGAGCCACTTGAGGGGACATGATGAAGCTGCCCGAGACCGGGACGATCTGGATGGACGGCGCGCTGGTTCCGTGGCCGGAGGCCCGCGTCCACGTGCTGTCCCACGCCCTGCACTACGGCACGGCCGTGCTGGAGGGCACCAACGTCCACGACACCCCGCAGGGCCCGGCGGTCTTCCGGCTCGACGCCCATCTGGCCAGGCTCTACCGGAGCGCGAAGATCATCGGCCTTGCCGTGCCGTACACCCCGGGTGAGCTGCACGCCGCCACCCTGCGAACGGTCAGGGACAACGGCCACTCGACCTGCTACATCCGCCACCTCGTCCACCGCGGTTACGGCGAGATGGGCATCTCGGCGCGGAACTGCCCGGTCACGGTGTCGATCGCCACCTGGGAGTGGGGCACGTACCTGGGCGACGGGGTGCGGCTGATGACCAGCTCCTGGCGCCGCAACGACCCCGCCGTCGTCCCCACGGTCGCCAAGGCGACCGGCCCCTACCTGAACTCGGTGCTGGCCAAGGCCGAGGCGCTGGACGCGGGCTTCGACGAGGCCGTGCTGCTCAACGCCGCCGGCCACGTGAGCGAGTGCACGGCCGCCAACCTGTTCCTCGTCAGCGACGGCGCGCTGGCCACCCCGCCCGCCACCGCCGGGGCCCTGGAGGGCATCACCCAGGACACCGTCGAGCGGCTCGCCGCCGACCTCGGCCTGCCCGTACGGCGGCGCGACATCCTGCGCGCCGAGCTCTACACGGCCGACGAGCTGTTCCTGTGCGGCACGGCCGTCGGGATCGTGCCGGTCGCCTCCGTCGACCACCGCGAGAGCGGTCCGGAAGGCCCGGTGACCGCCAAGCTCAGAAACGCCTACGACGCGGCCGTGCACGGTCGTGACGACCGCTACCGCGACTGGCTCACCCCTGTCGGTTAGGTCCGGCCGACCCCGCGGCGTGATCAGGTCCGCATGCGGGCCGGATGGAACGCGGTACTCGCGGGGCGGCGGGCGGCGTCCATGACGCGCGCGGGGCGCTGTGGGCAGGAGGACGGCAGGACGGACGGTCGGGCGGACGGGGAGTCGGCGGACGTGGAGGCGGTCGGGTGGACAGCAGGACGGTCAGCAGGCAGGCGAACGGCAGGTCGACGGACCGGCAGGTCGACGAACGGGGAGGCCGGCGGACGAGGGCCGGTGGATGGGGAGGCCGGCGGATGGTCAGGCTGGGGTGTCAGCGGACCCAGCCGGTGTAGCGGCGTCCCGACGACGTGCCCGAGGAGCGCCCGCCGCCGCGGCCCTCGGCGGGTTCGAGGGTGGCGGCGACCGCCCTGACGAGCCAGGCGTTCACCGACAGGCTCTCCCTGCCGGCCGCCTCCTCCACCCTGACCTTGAGGTGTTCGGGGAGCCGGAAGTTGATGCGCGCCGTACCGCCCTCGTCGCCCTCCGGTGGCAGCGGGGGAGCCGGCGGCCTGGCCGCGACGGCGGGCACGGGCTCGACGGTCTGGTCGGCGGACTCGTCGACGGGGACCCTGACGACGAAATCCGGGTCGCGACCGCGCAGGCGGACGTCGACCGACCCGGGTGCGAGGTCGCGCGTGATCTCGTCGGCCGCCTTTGACAGCGCCTCCAGCAGGGCGAGCCTGGTCGCTGACTCCAGCGGCCCGGTGAGCCGCTCGGCGAGCGCACGGGCGTCGTCGCCACCGACCTCGGCGGCGGCGGCCAGCTCCTGGCGCAGATAGTCGACGTATGGCGCGAGATCCATGACGCCACTATGGCGTCAACCTGGCATCATCGCAAGCCGCCGACCTTCGATGCGGCCGCTCCCGTCAACGCTCCGCCGCGAGCCGGAGCACCGCCCCGACCGGCGTGGCCACCAGACCCCGCCGCCACCCACCCGGCCTGGGTCGAGCCGCTGATGGGTGTCAGCGAAGGGGGCGGGCTGGAGGGAGGTCGTGCGGTCCCGATCGGGCGGCACGCTGCGCGCCCTCCGACTGCACGCGTTCTCGTCGGGGTGTGTTCGCGTGTCTTGTCCGGGGTAGCGCTCGGTCTGATCCGTCACGCGTCGTCTCCCAGGCGGTAGACGCGACGCGCGTTGTCCTTGCCGATCATGGTGGCCACCCGGACCGCCTGGGCCGGCGACCACTCCCCGTCGGCCACGAAGCCGCCGAGGACGCGGGACATGGCCCGGCGCCACAGCAGGGCGCCCAGGTGGTGCAGCTCGGCCGGGCCCCAGGCGTCGGAGGAGAAGAGGATCTTGGCGAACGGCGCCAGCTCCAGGCTCTCCGCCACGACGGCCACGCTGCGCGCTCCGGTGTAGTTCACTCCAAGGCCCACGTCGAAGTAGACGTTGGGGTAGACCTGGGCCAGGTAGCCCGCGTTGCGGTGGAACGGATAGCAGTGCAGCAGGAGCAGCGGCACACCACTGGGCTCGGCCCGCTCGATGAGCCCCCGCAGCAGCAGCGGGTCGGAGCGGCGCAGGTCGACGTCAGGATCGCCGTAGCCGGTGTGGAACTGCAGTGGCAGCCCGCGCTCGATCCCGGTCCAGATCAGGTGGCGTAGCAGCACCGGATCGTCGACCCGGACCGTCGCGGTCTCCTCGACCGCCCGCAGCCACCGCCCCGCCGCCACTGTGACCTCGGCGGGGGCGGGCGGGCTCGGGTCGAGGTCGAGCCCGTGCCGGTAGGCGGCGATCGTCTTGAGGCCGCGGGCCGTACGGCTGAGCTTCCACAGCAGTTCGGCGAAGCGCGCGGCGAACCCGGCCGCGCTGACGCCCTCGGCGACCACCTGTTCGGCCACCGCCTCCAAGCGGACGACCTCCTCGGCGGGCCGTCCGGTGACCTCGGCCATGCCCGCGACCCCGAGGATCTCGTCGCCGCGACAACCGGTCTCCACCAGGAAGTGGCCGACCCCGCTCGCGGCCAGCAGCCGCCTGTTCACCTCCGCGGCGCCGAGTTCGGCACGCCGCGCCATGTACGCCTCGGGCGAGGCGTGCGGGTCGAGACCCAGCACGGGCGCGCAGTGCCGCAGGATCGCGAAGCCGATCTGGGTGTCGAACTGGCTCATCCAGCCGGGTACCGGCCGGTCCGACTCGGTGATGAGCTCCTCGAACTCCGCCCTGGACAGGTCGTTGCCCGCGGCGCCGTGGACATGGTGGTCCACCAGCGCGATGGCCTCGATCGACTGATCGAGGGACTCAGAAGACATCAGCGATCCTCCGGCGGCTTTCCACGTCGTCCAGACCGTCGAGCGCGCGCGACTCCGCCCGCTTGGCCGACAGGTACGTGTCGATGAGGTCGGGCGCGAACAGGCCGCGGACGACCTGGTCGGCCTCGAGTGCGTCGAGCGCCTCGTCCTGCGGCTTCGGCAGCGGCGGCACGGCCGCGACCGAGACGCACACCTCCGCGCGCTCTCCAGTCATCGACGCCTCTCGATCAGGGTTGTCCCGCCCATCATTCTGGCCGGTCGCCGAGCCGAGGGCGAGCGCGTCGAACGGCTCTAGGAACCGTTTCCCCGTACCGCCGGGCCGCGTCCGGCCCGGGGGTCAGAGGACGGCGTCGAGGAGGAGGGCGCCCGCGCCGAGCAGCGCGACGTCCTTGCCCGCCCGTGCCGGCGCGATCTCCAGGTCGCGGGTGGCCAGCGGCAAGCAGCGCTCGTACACCGCCGCCCTGATCGCCGCGATCAGTGGCTCGGCCGCCGACAGGCTGCCGCCGACGGCGATCACGTCGGGGTTGAAGAAGTTGACGAGCACGGTGAGGACCTCGCCGATCAGCCGTCCGGCGCCGCGCACCAGGCTGGTCGCCTCGGGCACCGCGTCGCTGACCAGGCCGATGATGTCGGCGGGCCGGTCGACCACGATGCCCGCCTCGGCCAGCGCGGCCATCAGCGCGGCGCCGCTGGCGTAGGCCTCCAGGCAGTCGGGGTGGCCGCACGAGCACATCACCGAGGGGTCGGTGCGGACCCTGACGTGGCTGATGTCGCCCGCCGCGCCCCTGCCTCTGTGCAGGTGGCCGTTGACGATCACGCCGCACCCTATGCCGGTGCCGGTCTTGAGCACCATGAGGTTGTCCGAGCCGGGCCACGAGCGGGCCTCGCCGACGGCCATGAGGTTGGCGTCGTTCTCGACGAGCACCGGCAGGTCGTAGCGGGCGCCCAGGTGCTCGGCCACCGGGTAGTTGTTCCACCCCGGCATGCGGGAGGGGCCGACGACGCGCCCGGAGGCCGGGTCGACCGGCCCGGGGATCCCGGTGCCGACGCCGCGCAGCGGCATCCCGGAGGGGGCGCGCGTGCGCAGCAGGTCGTCGAAGGCGTCGGCCATCCAGTCGAGCACCGCTTCGGGGCCGGCCGCGATGTCACAGGCCCGTTCCTGTACGGCAAGCGGTGTCCCGCTCAGATCGAGCAGGCCGAGCCGTACGTGATGGGAGCCGAGGTCGGCGACCGCCAGCAGGCCCGCGCTGGGGGCCAGCCGCAGCCGGCGGGGCCTGCGCCCGCCGCGCGAGGTGCCCGAGCCCTCCTCGACCAGCAGCCCGGCCTCGAGCAGCTCCTCGACCCGCAGCGACACGCTGGAGGCGGCCAGGCCGGAAAGCCGCGCCAGATCGGCGCGTGACTCGGCCTGGCCGGTGGCGACGAGCCGCAGCAGTTCCCCCTGCGCCCCCGTCACGGGCAGCCGCTCTTTGCCAGACATGAGCAGATGAATACCACGCTTTACCTTCGTACGACAATGTGTTGACTTAGCGCGAAATCATCCATTACGGTCCGCCATATCTTCGATATCGAAGGAAGTGTCGCGGGATACCTGGCAAAGAGGGTTCCGTGACCGTGGGAGGACTGGATGATTCGGGTACGAGGGCTGAACAAGTGGTTCGGCCGGCACCACGTGCTGCGCGACATCGACCTCGACGTCGCGCGCGGCGAGGTCGTGGTGGTGATCGGCCCGTCGGGTTCGGGCAAGTCCACGCTGTGCCGCTGCCTCAACCGGCTGGAGACGGCCCAGCAGGGCGAGATCGCCATCGACGGCGCGCCCGCCCCGCTGGAGGGCCGCGAGCTGGCCAGGCTGCGCGCCGACGTCGGCATGGTCTTCCAGTCGTTCAACCTCTTCCAGCACAAGACCGTGCTGGAGAACATCACGCTCGCCCCGATGAAGGTGCGCGGCGTCGGCCGTGACGAGGCCGAGAAGACCGCTCGCGACCTGCTCGACCGCGTCGGCATCGGCGCGCAGGCGGGCAAGCTGCCGGGACAGCTGTCCGGCGGGCAGCAGCAGCGCGCCGCCATCGCCCGCGCCCTGGCCATGCGACCCAAGGTCATGCTCTTCGACGAGCCGACCTCCGCCCTCGACCCCGAGATGGTCGGCGAGGTGCTGGACGTCATGACCGGCCTGGCCGCCGACGGCATGACCATGGTCGTCGTCACCCACGAGATGGGTTTCGCGCGCAGGGCGGCCGACCGCGTGGTGTTCATGGCCGACGGCCAGATCGTCGAGGAGGGCGCTCCCGCGGCCTTCTTCGACGCCCCCCAGACGGACCGGGCCAGGGACTTCCTGGCCAAGGTACTCACTCACTGAACGCAAGGGATGGTGCCCATGAAGAAGATGGTCGCTGTCGTCGCCGTGTCGCTGCTCGGCCTCGCCGCCTGCTCAAGCACGGAGTCCACCGGCAGCCCCGCCGTACCAGGAGAGGCGAAGCCCGCCGCCGACGACCTGCTCGCCAAGGCCCCCGTCGCCGACGCCGCCGCGATCCTGCCCGGCTCGACGATGGAGAAGATCAAGAAGCGCGGCGAGCTCCTCGTCGGCGGCTCGCTCGACGCCCCGCTGCTGTCACAGCAGAACCCGGTCAGCGGCGAGGTCGAGGGCTTCGACGCCGACATGGGCAAGGCCCTGGCGAAGTACATCATCGGCGAGCCGAAGGTGAAGATCGTCAACTCGGCCTCGGAGACGCGTGAGGCGCTGCTCAGCAACGGGACCGTCGACGTCGTCTTCCAGACGTACACGATCACCCCCGAGCGGGCCAAGCAGGTCGCCTTCGCCGGGCCGTACTACACCTCCGGCCTGACGATCGCCGTCAAGAAGGGCGCCACGGGCATCGCCAAGCCCGAGGACCTCAACGGCAAGAAGGTCATCGCGGGCGCCAACACCCCGGCCATCCCCGCGATCAAGAAGCTGGCGCCGCAGGCGGAGATCATCACCTTCGGCAGCGACCCCGAGTGCATGCAGGCGCTCAAGCAGGACCGGGGCGTCGCCTACGTGCAGGACGAGACGCTCCTGATCGCCAACGCGCAGAAGGACCCCTCCATCCAGGTGGTCGGTAACCCCTTCACCCAGGATCCGTACGGCATCGGCCTCAAGCACGGCGACGACCAGTTCAAGTCGTTCGTCAACGACTGGCTGAAGAAGACGCAGAGCACCGGCGTCTGGCAGCAGGCCTGGAAGAACTCCATCGGCACCGTCGTCCAGGGCGAGGCGCCCGCCCCGCCGCAGATCGGCTCGGTGCCGGGTTCCTGATGTCCGTCCTCCTGGACCACCTGCCCGAACTCTGGCAGGGCCTGGTCGTGACGCTCCAGCTCACCGTCGCGTCCTTCGTCGGCGCGGCGGTGCTCGGGGTGCTGGTCACCGCGATGCGGGTGAGCCCGGTCGGCGTGCTGCGCGCCATGGGCACCGCCTACGTGGAGGCGTTCCAGAACCTGCCGCTGCTGGTCCTGCTCCTGCTGGCCTGGTTCGGCCTGCCCGAGATCGGGATCAAGGCGGGGCCGATGGTGACCGCGATCGTGGTGATCTCGGTCTACGAGGCCGCCTACGTGGCCGAGGCGCTGCGTTCGGGCGTCAACGCGGTCGGCCAGGGCCAGGGTGAGGCGGCCAGGGCGCTCGGGCTGACGTTCCGGCAGTCCCTGTGGCATGTCATCCTGCCCCAGGCGCTGCGCACGGTCGTCCAGCCGCTCGGCAACATCCTCATCGCGCTCACCATGAACACCGCGCTTGCCGGCGCGATCAGCGTGGTCGACCTGACCGCCGCGGCCAACAGGGTGAACCTGATGGAGGCCCAGCCCATCCCGATCTTCGTCGGTGCGGGCCTGATGTACGCGCTCATCGCCGCCGTCATCGGCTTCACGACGGGACGGCTCGAGCGACGGCTGGTGATGATCCGATGAGCAGTGTCCTGTTCGACGAGCCGGGGCCGCGCGCCAGGCGCAGGATCCGGATCGCCACCGTCCTGGGCGTCCTGGCCGCGCTCGCGCTCGCCGCGCTCGCGATCCGCCAGTTCGCCGCCAACGGGCAACTGGCCTACGAGCGCTGGCAGCCGTACGCCACCTGGCCCATGTGGCGCTACCTGCTCAACGGCCTGTGGTCGACAGCGTTGGCCGCCGTGGTGTCGGCGGCCCTGTCCATGGCCCTGGGCCTGCTGCTGGCCCTCGGCCGGCTGTCCGAGCGGCGCTGGGTGCGCGGGCCGTCGGCCGGCTATGTCGAGGTGGTGCGGGTCATCCCGGCGCTGCTGCTGGTGTACGTGGTGCTGTTCGCGCTGCCCAGGTACGGCCTCGACCTGCCGCTGTTCTGGAAGCTCGTGGTGCCGCTGACCGTCTCGAACGCGGCCGCCTTCGCCGAGATCTTCCGCGCCGGCATCCTGTCGGTCGAGCGCGGGCAGACCGAGGCGGGCCTGGCCGTCGGGCTGACCCGCCTGCAGACCATGCGGATGATCGTGCTGCCGCAGGCCGCCCGCCGGGTGCTGCCGTCGATCGTCAGCCAGTCCGTCGGGCTGCTCAAGGACACCTCGCTCGGTTTCGTGGTCAGCTACGGCGAACTGCTGTACTCGGGCAAGGTCCTGGCCGCCTACAACGGCCTGCTCATCCAGACCTACGTGGTGCTGGCGCTGATCTACCTCGTGGTCAACGCCTCGCTGTCCAAGCTGGCCAGGGTCCTGGAGCGAAGGAGCAAAGCCCGTGCCTGAGCCCGCCGTCCTCGCCGAGGTGGTCCGCTCGGGGTTCGTCGAGAGCGTCCACTACGGCAGCGCCGTCGGCCTCGGCCCCGACGGCCGGGTCGAGGTCGCCCTCGGCTGCGTGGACGCCCCTGTCCTGCCCCGCTCGTCGGCCAAGCCGTTCCAGGCGCTGGCCTGCCTGGCCGCGGGCGCGGCCCTGTCTGGCCCGCGCCTGGCGATCGCGGCCGGCAGCCACACCGGCGAGGACTTCCACGTACGGCTGGTCGCCGAACTCCTCGAGGAGTACGGCCTCGGCCTCGGCCACCTGCGCTGCCCCGAGGACTGGCCGGAGGACGAGGCCACCCGCCACCGGCTGATCCGTGACGGCCACGGCAGGACGCGCGAGCGGATGAACTGCTCGGGCAAGCACGCCGCGATGCTGGCCGCCTGCGTCGCCAACGGCTGGGACGTGGCCTCCTACCTCGACCAGGACCACCCGCTCCAGCGCCGGGTCAGGACGGCCGTGGAGGAGCTGTCAGGGGAGAGGGCCGCCGCGGTGGCCGTCGACGGATGCGGCGCGCCCCTGTTCGGGCTGTCTCTGGCCGGCCTGGCCGGGGCGGTACGGGCGCTGGTGCTGGCCGCGCCGGGCAGCGCGCCCCGCCAGGTCGCCGACGCCATGCGGGAACACCCCGAGTACGTCGGCGGCACCGGACACCAGAACACCGAGCTCATGCGCGCCCTGCCCGGCGCGGTGGTGAAGGGCGGCGCCGAGGGTGTGCTGGTCGCGGCGCTCGGCTCGGGCCACGCCGTCGCCGTCAAGGTCATCGACGGCAGCCCCAGGGCCACGACGGCGATCGCGCTCGCGGTGCTGCGCCGGATGGGCTGCGACGTCTCGGACACCGGCGCCTTCACCACGGTCCCGGTGCTGGGCGGCGGCGTGCCCGTGGGGCGGATCCACGCGGTTTAGGTGCGGGGCAGGCCCCGCACAGGTGCGGTGCCGGTGCGGTGCCGGGCAGGTCACGCGGCGACGATGCGGCGGCCGGTGATCCGGGTGGGCCTGATCCTGACGTAGAGCGTCCGGTCGCCGCCCGCCCACGGGATCACCTCCGGCCCGGTCGGCTCGTGCCGCGCCGGACCCTGGACCAGCACGCTCCAGCCCGTCCGCATCGCGTCGTCGATCCTGTCGACCTCGAAGCCGACCATCCGCTCGACCCCTTCGAGACCCGTCCGCAGGTCCTCGTCCATCGGCCCGCCGTGCGCGGTGCGGAAGACGATCGCCCCCTCGTCGAGGCGGTAGTTGACAGGCAGCACCGTCGGCCCGCGCAGCCCGTCGAACGCCACGCGGCCCACCCCGCCAGGCGCGATCAGCCGCAGGCACTCCTCGGCCGCGAGCGGCTCCAGCCGGGGGGCCGCCAGCGCCGGAGCGCCGCCCTGCGGCCGGTCAGGGACGTCGCCGAGCAGGTCCCTGGTCGTGGTGCCCAGGGCGTCGGCCAGCCGCTGCAACGTCTCCATACCGGGCGTGGCCACCTGCGCCTCCAGGTGCCGCAGGTAGCCGGGGGACAGCCGCGCCCGCTCGGCCGCCTCTTCGGTGGTGAGGCCGAGGCGTTCGCGGTGGTGACGGACCCTGCGGCCCAGATCGCTGGTCATCGTGGGGCTCCTCCTCGTCGTCCGGTACGCTCCGACGCTACGGACGCCTCCGGCGGCCCGCCACGGCCGTCGGACATCGCGTCGCCGGGACCTCCGTAGGCAGCAGAAAAGGACTTTCGGCCCTGCCCGGCGGACGGATCCGGATGGTGTGCTGGTGTCGGCACTCGGCACTGGGAAGGAACAATGCACCACTCTCTCACCGAAGCCGATTCCGCGGAGGAGCCGGCAGAGGATCCGGTCAGGCCGCTCGACTACGTCTGGGGCGTGGCCCGCATCGCCGCCGGCTCGCTGTTCCTGTGGGCCTACGTGGACCGGGCCTTCGGCCTGGTCACGCCCGTCCACCAGGCATGGATGTACGGCGGCAGCCCGACCTCGGCCATCCGGCACGGCGGTCTGCCGGCGCTGGCCGGGCAGCCGTGGGTGGACGGGCTGTTCATGTTCGGGCTGCTCGGATTCGGTCTCTGTCTCGTGCTCGGCGTCGCCACCCGGGCGGTGGCCACGGCGGGCGGGATCACGCTGGCCCTCATGTGGGCGGCCGCGCTGCCGCTGCCCGGCGGGCCGTTCGCCCACGAGTACATCGTCTACGCCGTCGGGCTGGCCCTGCTCGCCGTGGTCAGGGCGGGGGACACACTCGGTCTCGGCAGGCTCGTCGCCAGGCCGTACCTCAAATAGTCCAACAAACGCCCACCCATCCGTGGTGGGCGTTTTGCCGTCCCGGTGGAAAACTTCCAGGTGTGTCCAACCCGCTGCTGCCACACATGCGGCTCGACGAGCTGCTGGAGGAGCTCCAGGTCCGGTTGAACGCCGTGCTGGCCACCCGTGACCGGGTGCACGCGTTGCTGGACGCGGTGGTGTCGGTGGGCAGTGACCTGGATCTGGA
>NZ_JBEXMT010000026.1:0-150530 GCF_040610675.1 Nonomuraea sp. NPDC003804 | reverse complement strand
GGTCAGGCCGCCGCCTTCCGGAGGTTGCGGGCGGTCCTGCGCGCCTTGCCCAGGACCAGCCGCACGATCGCCTGGGCTGAGCGGTGATACACCTCTGGCAGCACCGAGGTGTGGATGTCGGAGGTCACCACGATGCTGCCATGCCCGAGCGCGGCCGAGACCGCATCCCGTTCTCAGCTGGGTAGCACGGCGAAGGGGTGATCGAAGACGTATTTCCAGCTGCCATCGGACTGGCGGCGGGCGACCTCGGCGGTTCCGGCGCGCAGCTCGACCGGGCCTGCGCTGGGATCGATTCCGCCGACGAGGTGGAAGTCGATGCCGCCCATGGCCAGATCGCCGTGCCGTACCCAATAGCGGGGCTTGAAGGTGATCATCCCGCCCAGGCCGAGGAGCCGGCGCAGCGACTCTTCGATGGCGGGCAGTCCGGTGATGGGAGCCTGGTCCGGCCCGGGCACCAGCACCGCGTCCGGCTCGTACAGCTCGAGCATCGAGGCGAGGTCACCGGCATTGAAGGCCTCGGCCCAGCGAATGTTGATCTCTTCTGGCTGCGACGCCGCGGTCATGATGGGCTCCCAAGCGATTGGATCGGTTGACGGGCATGGTGGTGCTGCGATTCGACGGCCCAGGTCGTTGCGCTCGGGGCGGCCGTGAGATGGTGCCGGATCCGGTCGACGAACGCCCGGGTGCCCGGCAGCTCGCGGTGGAGGGCGAGTGCCCGTGCGGAGGTGAAGGTCTCCAGCACCAGGAGGCGGGCATCGTCGGTGGGGTCGCACAACACTGCCGTACCGAGGCAGTCCGGCTCGCGAGCCCATTGCCGGCTGATCACCACTAGTTCGTCGAGCAGGGACGTTCTGGCCTCGGGCCGAGCGTGGAGTTCGACCAGGGCCACCGCCGGAGCGGCGTCCACTCGATCCCCCGCGGACGCGGACGTTGGGTCCGGCCCGGAATCGAAGGCGGATAGAGGGGGCATAACGGGCATGTCCTCCCGAGGAGGGACTCTGGACTCGTTGCATTGGGATCAATGCATTGACTTCAATGTAATGGCATCAATGTAATATGAGCAAGTCCTGGCTCACATGTACGGGAGGGGGCGGGAGGCGTGTCCAGCGAGCAGGCCGGATCGGCCGACCTCGGCGATCCGCCGTACCCGGTGAGCGCCGTCGACCTGGCCGATGAGTTCGGCCGCACCGCAAAACTGCTCGGCGGCCGGCTCACCAGCAGGCTGGCCGGCCACGATCTGTCGATGCCCCGGGCTCACCTGCTGGTAGCGCTGATCCGGTCCGGCCCGCAGCGGGTCACCCAGCTCGCCAACCAGATCGGCATCACCCAGGGCACCGCCTCCACGCTGGTCGACGCCCTCGTCCGCGAGGGACTCCTGGAGCGGTGCACCGACCCGCTCGATGGACGCGCCACCCGGCTGGCCGTCACGGACCTCGGACACGAACGGGCGCAGGCATGGCTGCATGACTACGAGCTTGCGGCCGATGAGATCTTCGGGACGCTGTCCGACCGGCAGCGTGCCGCTCTGCTCGCGGCCCTGCGCATACTCTCCGCCGCCAAGTCGCCCGCCGATGAATGACGCAGGACGGCAGTCTGATCAGTGCATTTCCAGGATGCGGTGATCATGTGGGATATCGAGCCCGGTTGGCTGAACACCGCCGGCCCCGGCCGTCGGCTGGACCCGCGATCGGCTCCGCGCTTGCCGATAATGCCATCCATGCAGGTCATCCAGCTGACACAGTTGCCACCGGTAGCCTGGCCGACCTTCGAGGTCAAGCCCGCCGAGGTCCGATGACGGGCATCAACTTGACGATCATCCACGACGGCTCGGACAACCCCGACAGCAACATACCGGAGGGCGTCTGCACGGCTAGGGTCATGATCCTCTCGGCGCCGTAGAGTTCCTGGCGGACGGCAAGCTCGTCGCCGACCAGTGACCGCGCAGGTCAGCCGCGCTTGCGCTCCCACAGTCGCTCGCCGTCGTCGAACCGATCGGTGGGCGTGAGCCCTGTCCGCACGGCGACGGCTGCGGAGGCGGCGTTGCCAGGGTGGACGTGCGCCACGATGCGGTCGACGCCCCTGGCGAAGAGCAGGGCGATCATCGTCTGGGTGGCTTCGGTAGCGTATCCCCTCCGTTGCCAGCCGACGCCGACCACACAGGCGATCTCGGCTCTGCGGCCCCGTTCAGTGATCGTCGCCTGTACATGGCCGACCGCCTGTCCGTCGGCTACCCTGCGGATGATCCAGTTGCGCCATTCCGCCTGCCCATCGGGAGAACGGCCGACGACCTGCCGCGTGTAGAGGGCGCGCAGGCCGTCCAGCGTGGGGGCCGAACCGCCGATGAAGGCGTAGAGATCGTCACCGCTCAGGACGTCCACCATCTCGTCGGCGTCGGCCACGGTCAGCGGGGTGAGCGAGACCCGGGTCATGCTCCCATTGTCCCTGGTACGCGCCTTGCCCTTACCCCTGGGGCTTCACGAAGATCCCCAACCTTGTAGCGCAGGATAGCGAGCGGTTCCCCAGGAGGCGCATACTGGAGGGGATGAAGCCAGCTAGCGGCGGTCCCCGTCGTCACCTGCCCACAAGTCCCTTCAAACCCGCGCCCCCCGCTCCGCCTGCCGAGCGGTTCAGCCTGAACGACCAAGTGACCCACGATCGGTATGGCCTTGGCGTCGTCGTCGGCGTCGAGGACGAGATCGCCGTGTTCGTCGATTTCGGATCACGGCGGGAACGAATCACCACGCCATTCAACAAGCTGTACAAGCTCTGAGACCCCCGCACCACGGGGAAACACACAGCGCGAGCACATCCATGCCAGCGCACGCCCACCTGGGCTCGCTGTTCCTCGACGAGCCCTTTCCCGCCGCCCGCTACGCCTCCGAGTTGCTCGACGATCCGGCCATGGAGCGCATCACACGCGCCTTCCCTGCCCTGCGCGCCTCGCCGCTCCTGCCTTTCGTGGCGGGCTGGGCGATCAGCGGCAGCCTGTACGGCGGGCTGACCGCGTCTCTGGAGCCGCTATGCCCAGGCGACAGCAAGGGCGCAGCGACCAGCGCGAACCCGAACCCTGTGATTCCCTGAGCGAAAGCCGCCACCATGACAACCACCGGCATTGCCAGAAGATCTGCGGATATCGCCAGATCAGTTCTTTTCAACCATGTTCAGGCTTCAGAATGGGACACCACACGCGCAGCGAGACGACGTCGACACCCGCCGTGGTGTAGTACGGGTCCTCGGCCATGATCCGATCCACCCGCGCACGGTCAACGGTGAAGACCAGCAGCGCTCCCGAGCCGTCCTCCCAAGGGCCGGCCAGAAGCAGAGCGCCCTGCTCGTGCAGCGCGCGCAACCGTTCCCGATGAGCGGGTCGCGCCGCCAGACGCGCGCGGTCATTGGTGAAGGACAGTTCTACGCAGATCATGGAGGGGAACGGTACGGACTCCTCGCCCGCGCGTCTGTATCGCGAGATACTCTCCCAGATGTGGACAAGGGGAAACTGGCGGCGGTGCCTCTGTTCTCAATGCTCAAGGATGCGCGCCTCGAGCGGCTCGCCGAACAGTGCCCGCCGCGGGAAGTCCCCGCGGGCGCCACTGTCGCGCGTTTCGGTGACCCGGCTCAGCATCTGGTCATTCTTGAGCGGGGGACCCTGTCTGCCACTTACGACACCGGGCACGGCTCGAGGGTTCGATTCGCGACGGTGACAGGGCCCTGCGTGATCGACAAAGCCGCGGTGCTGGACGGCGGAGCGCACACGGCCACCTGGACCGCCTCGGCCACCTGCCGGGTTCGCTTCCTGCCGGTAAGCCTCCTTCGAGGTCTCATCGACGAAGTGCCGACGCTACGCGACCACGTACTGCGCCACCTGTCAGGGCAGGTGAACCGTGACCGGCGGGCCCATGTCCGCCGGGCCGCGCCGCGGCCGGTCGTCCAGATCGCAGATTGGGTCGCCGAGTCCATGCGTGAACAAGGGAGCCGGATCACGCTGCCAGGGGCGCAACAAGGACTCGGCGAGGAGATCGGCCTGTCGCGAGTCACGGTCAACCGCGCCCTACGAGTTCTCGCCGAGGCGGGCGCCATCCGCATCGAGCCCGGTGTCATCGTGGTGCTGGATCCCAGACGACTCAGCGCCATGTCCCGTAGAAGCTGAACCTCCCGCTGCAGAATTCTGGTGCCGCACGGCAGCCCCGGCTATCGCAGTCCCGCCACCTCCGAGTCCTCCCTCTCAGCCTGACCGCCACACCGGTGGCGTGTTTGAGATGGATGATCAGCATCAGTCGCAGACGTAGCGGGGCTGTCGTGCCAGGACGCGCTGTCCGACTGGGTGGAGCGGCTCGTCCCCGCCGCTGACGGGGTCGGCCCCCCGCGGGGCCCGACGGGCCGCGATGTCGGCCTGGCCCTGGCCCACATCCATGACCAGGCCAAGCCGGCGGACAGCCCGCTCTCAGCCCTGCCACAGGTTCGAACGGCTCAGCCGGTCGACGGGGGAAGGACCGGCTTGAACGCCGTGAGGAGGATGCTTCCCATTCCGGACATCGCGGCGCAGTTGGCGATCGCGCTCTCGACGCGTTCCACGGCCTCGACTCCGTATTCGGCCGTCAGCTCGTCACGGTGGCGGTCGAATCTCTCAAGGATCCGGCCGTAGAAGGGTTCGGTGTGTTCGCTGATGTCTTCCGTGGACTCGATCTCGAGATCCGCCACGCGCAGGGCCCTCGTGTACGCCTCCTCGGGTTCTATGGACAGGACCTGGAACATGTCGAAGTACGCCGCCAACCGTGACCGCATCTCGTCGGTGAGGGGGGTACGCAGGTACGGGGTCTCGACCACCACCCGTCCGCCGGGCCGCAGCACCCGGGCGATCTCCGCGAACAGCGGTTCCGGCATGAAGTGTGGTGTCGTCTCCAGAATCAGCACCGCGTCGAACGAGGCTTCGGGGTACGGGGTGGCCAGGGCGTCGCACCGTTCGAAGGACACCGACGATTCCACGCCCCGTTCACGCGCCCAGGCCCTTCCACGTTCCAGGGCGTGCTCGTTGACGTCGATCGCCGTCACTCGCGCTCCGGTGGTCTCGGCTACCGCCACGGCGGGGCGCCCGTTCCCGCAGCCGACATCCAGCACGTGGTCGCCGGCGACGGCTTTCAGCCTTTCGATCACCACGCGGGTCAGCCGTTCGGTGGCCTCCTCGATCGAGGACCGGTCCTCCGGTCCCGACCAGTACCCGTAGTGCAGGTCGGGTCCGCCGACCTTCTCGGTCAGGGCGGCCAGGTACTCGTATGAGCCGGCGATGTCTTCGGTTTCGGGAAGCGATCCGCTCGACATTTCTCCTCCATCCGTTGAAAGGGGTCCGCTGCAGGCCGCCGGCACAACAGAGCGACAGGCGACCGTCGCCGCGCTGCCGCGCGGAGACCGGCGCACATGGGTTTCCGCTCGCCGTCCGGTTCGGATGGCCGCTGGTTTCAAGCGCGGTGCTACCACGCCACGGGAAGCGATTCGACGCTGTATGCCGCGTTCATCGGGGTGAACCGCAGTTCGTCGAACGGAACGGCCAGACGCAGGCCGGGGAAGCGGCGTAGCAGGCGGGAGATGCCGATCCGTATCTCCATCCTGGCCAGTTCCGCTCCTAGACAGTGGCGAGGGCCGTGTCCGAAGGCGAGATGGGGCGGCGGTTCGCGGCTGATGTCGAACCGGTCCAATCCGGGGCCCAGGTCCCTGTCGCGATTGGCTGACGGCAGGTGGCACAGGACGTACTCTCCGGCCCTGACCTTCTGGCCACCGACCGTGGTGTCCTCGGCGGCGGTGAACACCTTCCCGAAGGCCACCACCGACAGGTGGCGGAGCAACTCCTCGACGGCGTGGTCCGTGTCGGCGGAGCCGTCACGCAGCGCGGCGGCCTGGTCGGGGTGATACAGCAGCAGCAGGACGCCCAGAGCGATCGTCCCGGACGTCGTCGCGTATCCCGCGAGCAGCAACTGGGCGGCGATGCCGGCGACCTCGGAGTCGGACAGCTCCGCTCCGTGCGAGGTGATCAGTCTGCCGACGAGCCCGGGAACCGTACGACGGCGGCACTCCCCGACGAAGCCGCTCATGTACGTGTCCAGCTCACCGAACGCGACCGCCTGGTCCTGCGGGTCTGCGGTGAAGTCGAGCAACATGTCCACGTGCGACAGGAGCCCGGGCCGGTCCGATTCCGGGATCCCGAGGAGTTCGAAGAACAGCCGTGACGGGACAGCGAGCGCGAAGTCCGCGACCAGGTCGGCGGGAGGTCCCAGCCGGTCTATCGCGTCCAGGCAGTCGTCGACCACGGTCTCGACCCGCGGGAGGAACTCCCGCATCCGGCGCGCGCTGAACTCGGCGTTGAGCATCCGCCGGACGCGGCCGTGCTCGCGTGGACCGTACGTCGAGAAGAACCCCGGACGCGGTGGGGGGAAGCCTCCTTCCGGCATGGGTACGGGAATCGGGCCGTCGATCGCGGCTTCGGAGCTGAACCGAGCCTGGTCGGAGATCACCTGGAACACGTCGGTGTAGCGGGTGACCATCCAGGCGCTCGCTCCGGTGGACAGGGTGATGCGGGTCACCGGTTCCGAGGCCCGGAGACGGGCGAGTTCTTCGGCCGGGTCGAACGGGCAGGTGCTCGATCGGCGGACGAAGATCGGGACAGTCGAGCGGGGCGGGGTCACGGGCGTGGAACCTCTTTCACGAACGGGCCGACCTCAGGGGCTGCCGGAATCGAGCTGAGACGGTTACCGATGTCGGCGACGAGGTCCGCTTCCGCCTGCAGCAGGTAGAAGTGCCCTCCGGGGAAGGTGCGGAACTCGACGCCGGCATCCGTGACCTGGCTCCAGGCGCGCATGTCCTCCTGGCTCACCTGCTCGTCGTCCGCCCCCCGGTAGGCGACGATCGGCATGGTGAGCCGCGGCGAGCGCGTGGGCCGATAGGCGTGAAGGAGATCATGGTCCGCCCGTAGCGCGGGCATCACCACGCTCATCAGCTCGGGGGCGTACCGTAGCAGCGGGTCCGCGGAGCGCGCCTGCTCGGCGAGCTCGTCATCACTGAGCGGGACCTTCCAGGTGCCGTCTCCGTGCGCGGGTGGCGCGATGTGCGCGGACACCAGCAACGCATGCGGAGTGATGCCCTGCTGGGTGATGAGCCGGACGGCGACCTCGTAGGCGACCACGGCGCCCATGCTGTGCCCGAACAGGGCGAGAGGCCGGTCGGCCAGGGGCGCCAGTGCCTGGCAGATGTGGTCGACCAGGAGGTCCATGCGGGTGATCGGATGTTCGTTGAACCTGTCCTGCCGGCCTGGGTAGCACACGGCGACGAACTCGACGTCAGCGGGGATCCGGGCCTGCCAGCCCCGGTAGAAGGCCGGGGTTCCGCCGGCGTGGGGCAGGCAGACGAGTCGCAGCCGTGGCTCGGGGAGCGTCCGCTGCCGGCGGAGCCAGAGCCGGGAGACGCCCGGGATCGTTTCGGTCATGGGACGTCACTTCCTTCGAGATCCATCAGGAGCCGCCCTTCGCCTGGCGTGTCGTCGCCGGCCGCCGGGGCCTCGGCGAGCGTTCTGGCCAAGCCCTCGATCGTCGGGGCGCTGAAGAGCGCCTTCACCGAAAGCCGCGCCCCGAACCGTTCCCTGCAGCGCTGGACGACTTGGAGTGCGCTGAGCGAATGTCCGCCCAGGCTGAAGAAGTCGTCATGTCTGCCGATGGCGCCGGCACCGAGCACTTCCTGCCACACCGTCAGGAGTTCGAGCTCGTGGGGATTCCAGTCACCGGTGTCGCCGGACCGGCCGGACGTGTCGGCCGCGGGTACGGCGGGAGCGGACCAGCGCGCAGGCCGGGGCTCGGTGACGGACTCCGGGCTGGGGACGTGGGCGGCTCCGGGAGGGCTGGAGGACACGATGACCTGTCCCAGGCCGACGGCCGCCAGGCACCTTTCGAAGGCCGCGATCCCTTCGTCGGGGCTCAGCCCGCCGGTCAGCGACTCGCCGGTGAGGGCGTGATGGTGGCGTTCCACGTCGCGGGCCATCCCGACGCCGTTCCAGCGGTCCCAGTTGACCGACAGGATCGGTGTTCCGTCGCGGCGCGCGTGCAGGGCGAAGGTGTCCTGGAAGGCGTTGGCCGCGCCGTAGCAGGACAGGCCGGGAGCGCCGGAGAAGGACGCGAGCGAGGAGCACAACAGGATGAATTCGGGGCGCGCGCCTGTCTCGGCGAGGGCGGAGACCAGGGTGGCGGTTCCCACGGTCTTCGCCCGCAGTGCGGCGTCGATGCTCTCCCGGTCCAGGAACTGCGCCATGCCGCCGCCTGGCACTCCGGCGGCGTGGATCACGCCGTGGATCGTGCCGAACCTCACCTGGACTTCGCGCAGGATCTCGCCGAGGGCCGCCGGGTCGGCGACGTCCGCGTGGCGGAGCAGGATGTCGTTCTCACGCCCCGCGAGCAGTGCTCGCACATCCACACCGGACTCGCCTGCGGGAGACGCGTCACGCGTGCCCCGCCCGATGAGGGCGAGCCGCGCCGAATGGCGGCGTGCCAGATGTTCGGCCAGCCGCAGGCCGATCCCGCTCGTCCCGCCGGTGATCACGTAGGTTCCGCCGGGGCGGAACGAGGGACCCGCTCCTGGCGGTGTCTCCAGCGCCTCGAATCCGCGCAGCCATCGGTGGCCTGCCCGCAGACCGACGGGGTCCTGCCGCGGAGGGCGGGAGAACTCGCCGAGGATCTGCCTGGCCCGTCGCCTGTGGTCTGCGCTGTCGTCCACCTCCACGTCCACGAGCCGGACGGGCACGTCGGTCAGTTCGCAGCGGAGCGGTCCGGCGGCTCCGATCGTGAGAGCTGCCCGAGGATCGAGCAGCTCGCCTCCGGAGATCTCCAGGGCTCCTGTCGTGACCAGGCAGAGATCCGTCTTCCCGAGTCGGCCGCCCAGCGCATGGGCCAGGCCGACGATCTCGCTCAGTGGCCCGCCCACGTCCGCGGGGAGCGTCGCCCCCCACAGGCTGATGATCCGCAGCGGTCTATCCGGTCCCTGTTCGGTCGCTTGCAGCAGCCGTTCGTAGTGCTCAGGACGCTGAGGGTCGATCTCGTAGTGTTCGGAGTGCCGCGGGATGGTCGTGGCCCGGGGCGAGGACCCGCACCGGAACTCTCGTCCCGGGGTGACGACGGTGACGGACGCTCTCCGTTCCTCCAGCTCGGCGGTGATCGCCTCGGCGAGGGGCGAGACATCGGAGAACAGGATCCATCCCGTCTCGTCCGGGGCCGGCCCGGGATCCGCCGGATCCGTTTCCACGGCGCGTTTCCAGGTGACCCCGTAGAGCCCTTCAGACGAGCGCAGAGCGGGCGCGGGTTCCGGGGCGTGTGCCGGTTCGGGCAGGTGCAGGGTGGACGCGAATGGATAGGGCACCGCGGGGTGCCTTCGGCGCGGCTGCGGCCAGAGCGCGGGCAGGTCGACGTCGACTCCGGCCTCCCACAACCGGGCCAGCGCGCGCAGCAGGACCTCTCTGTCGGGGCGCTCGTCCAGCGGATGGCGGGTGGTGTTGATGACGACGGAGTCCCGACCAGCCCGTGTTCCGGCCAGCGTGGTCAGCGTGGTGCCGGGCCCCACCTCGATGAGGACCTTCGGACCCCGTGCCAGGACGTGATCGAGCCCCGCGTCGAACCGGACCGTCCGGCGCAGGTGGGAGACCCAGTACTCGGGGTCACTGAGATCGGCCTCGTCATCCCCTGTCACGTTGGAGACCACGGGCACCGACGGGGCGTGCAGTTCGATGCCGTTCAGGAAGTCGCGGAACTCGTCGAGGACGGGATCGACCAGGTGGGAGTGGGCGGCGGTGCTGAGCGGGAGCAGGCGCCAGGCGATCCCCTGCCGGTCCAGCGACCGGCCGACATCGGCGATCCGAGCGGACCGGCCGGCCAGCACGCACGCTCCCGGCCCGTTGACCGCCGACAGGCAGACCTCTTTGCCGAGGAACGGCTCGACCTGCCGTACCGGGGCCGAGACCGCGAGCATCGCACCGTCGTGCAGCCGGGACAGGAGCTCACCGCGTTTGGCCACGATCGCGAGGGCGTCGCGCAGCGACAGCGCGCCGGCGACGCAGGCCGCGGTGTACTCCCCGAGGCTGTGCCCGATCAGCAGGGCGGGTCTGACCCCGAAGGATCCGATGAGCCGGGTCAGCGCGATCTCCATGATGAACACGGCCGGTAGCGCCAGTGAAGGGTCGGTCTCCTCGGCCGCGCTCCTCGCGTCCGGCGCGGCCCACAGGGCGTGCAGCCGCTCGGCGGTGGGACGGTCGGGCAGCAGGCCCAGGCACTCGTCCACGGCCATGCGGAAGACCGGTTCGTCGCGGTAGAGCTCCCGCCCCATCGAGGGATACTGCGTCCCCCCTCCAGGGAACATGAACACCACGTCGTCTCGGGTCGCCCAGGCGCGTGAGAACCGCCCTGCGGTCGCCCACTCCCGCGGGGCCGCCACGGCGGCGGATGGGTCGCGAAAGACTCCCGCGTACCGGTGGGGAAAGTGGCGGCGTCCGGCTGCCAGGGTGTAGGCGAGATCGGCGAACTCGGTGTCGGAGGCGTCCTGGAGCGCGTCGGCGCAGGATCGGGTCAGCTCGGCCAAGGCCGCGTCGTCACGCGCCGACAGGGCCACGAGCTGCCACGGCTCGGCGGGTGGCCGGGCCGGGAGGGCCGGTGGCTGTTCGAGGATCGCGTGGGCATTGGTGCCTCCGATGCCGAAGGCGCTGACGGCCGCCCTGCGCGGGGCGCCGGTCTCCGGCCAGTTCGCCGCCTCGACCGCGGGGCGAAACGGGCTCGTCTCGAAGTCGATCTCGGGGTTGGGGCGCAGGGGCGTGACGGGGCTCGGTGGGATCCGGCCGTGGTACAGCATCAACGCGACCTTGATGAAACCCGCCACCCCGGCCGCCGCATCGGTATGCCCGATGTTGGACTTCACCGAACCCACCCGGCAGTACCCCCGGCCTACCGCGGCGGCGGCCCGGTACGCCCGGGTCAGCGCGGCGACCTCCACGGCGTCTCCGATCGCGGTGGCCGTCCCGTGGGCCTCGACATAGGAGACGGTGTCCGGGCGGACCGCGGCGACCGCGAGCGCCGTCTCCACCACCGCCTGCTGGCCGCGCACGCCCGGCGCCGCATAGCTGAGCTTGTCCGAGCCGTCATTGTTGACGGCGCTCCCCTTGACCACGGCGTAGATGCGGTCCCCGTCGGCGAGCGCGTCGTCGAGCCTGCGCAGGACCACGATGCCGAGGCCGTCGGCGGGGACGAAGCCCGAGGCGTCACGGTCGAAGGAGCGGACCTGGCCGTCGGCGGACCAGACGCCGCCTTCCTGATGAAGGTAGCCCTGACGGCGCAGAGGGGTCCAGGAGACCCCACCGGCCAGAGCCATGTCGCAGTCATGGGTGATGAGCGCCCGGCAGGCCAGATGGATCGCGACCAGGGACGTGGAGCAGGCGGTCTGCACAGCGATGCTCGGCCCGGTCAGGCCCAGCTTGTAGGAAACCCGGGTGGGCAGGAAGTCCTTGTCGTCGGCCGCCATGAGCAGGTCCGCGGACGTACCGAGGAAGGTCTGGTGGTTCCTCGCGCGGTGGGTGCCGAGTGTCTGGCCCGCGTAGACTCCGACGGTGCCGGCGAACCGCTCGGGTGTGTGACCGGCGTCCTCCATGGCATGCCACGCCTCTTCGAGGAACATGCGCTGCTGTGGGTCGATGAGGGCT
Organism: Nonomuraea sp. NPDC003804; assembly: GCF_040610675.1. Lineage (NCBI taxonomy): Bacteria > Bacillati > Actinomycetota > Actinomycetes > Streptosporangiales > Streptosporangiaceae > Nonomuraea > Nonomuraea sp. NPDC003804. The sequence goes on along the minus strand of NZ_JBEXMT010000026.1, from coordinate 138,820 downwards.
GCCTCGCGCGCCGGATAGCCGAAGAAGACCGCGTCGAAGCGTTCGGCGTCCCACAGCACTCCGGCCGCGGGGACGAGGGCGGGATCGGCGATCCGCTCCCGACCCGCGCCGCCTGCCGCGAGCTCCTCGCGGGTGAGCTCGCGGATCCCCCGGTCACCGTCGCGGATGAGCCGCCAGTACTCGGCGGGGCCGCGGGCGCCGGGGTACCTGCAGGCGATGCCGACAACGGCGATGTCGGTGCCCGCGGGATCACGCTCCGCCGTCTCCGGCCCACGGGTGCTCGTCGGGCTCACCTCGTCTGCTCCTTTCCGAGACGCTCCCCGAGCCGGCGCCCGCCGTCGTGCAGTCTCCTCCTGCTCCCGGCGGGCCTCTCGGCCCTGCTTTCACCGTGTCCGTCGTGCTCGTCGTGCTCGTCGAGCAACGCCGCCAGCAGCCGCACGTTGTGAGTCGCCATGAGGTCGGCGATCGCCACCAGCACCCCCCAGCGCTTCTTGATGTCGGCCTGGAGCTTGACGAGATCGGCCGAGGTGCCCCCGAGATCGAAGAAGTTCTCCTCGACAGCGACGTCGTCCAGGTGCAGGAGCCGTCCCACAACCTCGGCCAGCTCCCTTTCGCGCACCGACGCGGGGACCGTGTCCCCGCCCGCTGTCCGTGGCCGGACCTCCGGGCGGGGCAGCGCACCGCGGTCGACCTTGCCGTGGGACGTCAACGGAAGCCGGTCCATCGTGACGAAGACCGACGGGATCATGTACGCCGGAAGGAGATCGGCCAGGAAGTCCCGATACTCTCCCGAGGAGAGCGGCAGCCCTGCCGTGAGCTGCACATGGGCGGTGAGCCTGACGGCTTCGGCCTCCCCGGTCGCGGTCACCACAGCCCCGGTGACGCGAGGATGGCACATCAGCGCCGCTTCGACCTCGCCCGGCTCGATGCGGTACCCCCGGATGTTGAGTTGCCCGTCGATCCGCCCCATGAAGTCGATGACGCCTCCGGGCAGCCGCCGGGCCAGGTCACCTGTCCGGTACAGACGTGCCCCGGCGCGACCGGAGAACGGGTCGGGAACGAACTTCTCCCGGGTCAGGTCCGGCCGGTTCGCGTATCCCCGCGCCACCCCGCGTCCTGCGACGCACAACTCACCGGTCTCACCGTCCGGTACGGGGTCACCCGCCGGGCCGAGGATGTGGATCTCGACTCCCCTCATCGGATGGCCGATGGAGGGCTTGCCCTCTCCCGGCAGGCAGCGTCCCGCCGTCGCGGACACGGTCGCCTCCGTCGGGCCGTAGGCGTTGAACACCCGCAACCGCCTCCCCCACCGCTCCACCAGGAACTCCGGCAGTGGTTCGCCGCCCGACGTCATGGTGGTGACCGGTATCGACTCATCGTCCGGCAAGGTCGCCAGGAGCGACGGCGCGCCGGACAGGTGGGTGACGCCGAACTCGCGCAGGACCCGGCTCAGCTCCGGGCCGCACAGCGGTGACCTTGCCGAGGGGACGCACAAGGTTCCCCCGTTGAGCAGGCTCATGGAGAACTCCCACACCCAGGCGTCGAACGTGAACGGCGCGAACTGCAGGACCCTGGCCCCCTCCAGGTCGCCGAACAGGTCCCGCAGCCCCTCAGCCAGGTTGGTCACGCCACCGTGCTCCACCATCACCCCCTTCGGGGCGCCCGTCGATCCCGAGGTGTAGAGGAGGTAGGCGAGGTCTTCCCCATCAGGTACGGCGGCGCCGCCGTCCGGATCCTTACGCCCGGCGGCGCCTGTTCCCGCACGGCGGGGTGCGTCCGGTCGTACGGTTCGCACACCGCGCCCGGGCAGGACGCTGTGCGGGTCGAGCTCGGAGACGACAAGCCGGGCACCCGTGTCGGCCAGCACCAGTTCGGTGCGCCTGGACAGGTGTGCGGGAGGCAGGGGCACATAGGCGGCACCGGCCTTCCAGACAGCCAGTACCACGACGGGCAGCAGGTAGGAGTGCTCCGTGAGGACGCCCACCACGTCACCCGCGCCCGCCCCCGCTGCGACGAGTTCCTCGGACAGGATGGTGGCGCGCTCCTCCAGCTCCGCGTAGGTCATCCGGCCGCCCCGGTGGACGAGGGCGTCACGGTCGGGCACGGTCCGCGCCCATGTCGCGAAGAGATGGTGCGCGCCGACCTTCTCACCGCTCGGATCGATACCGCGCATGTTTCCGCCTCACCCGCCGCCGACGGGCACTCGGCCGGCCGACGATTCGCGGCGGTCGCGGAACCACGTGGTGAGCACCGCGATGTGCTCGCGCCGGTAGCCCCGGTCCATCGCTTCGCGCACGCGCTCGCGCATCACGCCGAGATAGGAGCGGTCGATCCCGGCCTGCTCCGCGATGCGGGTCAGGTTGTCGAGAACGTCCAGGTGGGAGGTGAGCGGAGCCTGTTCGTAGGTGTAGTCCCCGCGATCGATGAGGTCGAGGCCGACCTCGATCGTGTTCTGGAAACCGGGGTCGTAGAGCGGCACGGATTCGGCGAAATCCGCCAGCGGGACGCCCATGGCCTCCGCGATGGCCGAGCATTCGAGGAAGCCGTTGATGAACGCGTAGTAGAAGGCGCTGGAGACGACGTGGTACGCCTTCACGTAAGCGGGATCGGCGCCGAGATAGGCCTGCCTGCCGCCCAGCGCGGACGTCACGCTCTTCAACCGCTCGAAGTCCTCGACGGCCCCGCCGTAGACCGTGAAGCAATCCTCGGTCCCGATGGCGTCGGGGTAGTTGAGGATCGCGGCCTCCATGTACGCCCCTCCCCCGGCCTCCACCCGCCCGCGCAGCGGGGTGACGTTCTCGGGGGTGCCGCTGGCGTTCTGGACGACGAGCCTGCCGGAGAAGTTCGGAGCCGCCTCGTCGATGACCTGATGGGTGATGTCGTAGTTGAGCAGGCACATCAGCACGATCGGTGAGGCCGCGACAGCGTCGGCCGCCGTCGCGTGGGAGTGGATCCCCTCCTCGACGAGCACGTCCGACCGCTCGCGCGTACGGTTCCAGACCGAGACCTCCAGTCCGGAACGCGCACAGGCCCGCGCGACCGCCGAACCGATCACTCCGGTCCCGATGACCGTGACGTCCGTCATATCAGAGCTCCATCCTGGTGAAAGTCATGATCACGCCGCCGATCTCGGTGGCGTCCGCCCACGCGGAGAAGGTGTCCAGCAGCCGGTCAGCCTCGGCCGTACCGCCGACAGCCTCCAGGTCGGTCCTGTGTTCCCGGAGCCCTCGCACCAGGCGGGGGAAGGAGTGGCGGACGTTGTCGGTGATGTCGACGAGCTCCACGGCGGCCATTCCGGCCGCGCGCGCCGCCGAGAGGTGCTGCTCGGGCGAGTCGAGCGATACCGCGTTCAGCATGGTCAGATAGGGGCCGATCCGCCGCCAGGTCTCCTCGGTCATCGGCGTGCGAACGTACGGGGTCTCGACCACCAGGCGGCCTCCGGGGCGCAGGACCCGGGAGATGCGCTGGTAGAGCGGGGCGATCTCGAAATGCGGGGTGCTCTCGAACGCCAGCACCGCGTCGAACGAAGCGGGAGGGAACGGAAGGTCCGACGCGTCGATCCGCCGGAACTCCACCAGAGCGTCCACCTGCCGCGATCGAGCGTGCTCGGCACCGTTGCGCAGTGCCTGCCGGTCGACGTCGATCGCGGTGACCCGCGCCCCCGAAGTCTGTGCGATCCGTACCGCCGGGCGGCCGTTTCCGCAGCCCACGTCCAGCACATGAGACCCGGGCCCCACATGCAGCTTGGACGCCACGAGGTCGGTCAGCCGCTCGGTGGCCTCCTCGATCGAGGCTCCGTCGTGCGATCCGGCCCAGAAACCGTAATGGCGATCAGGTCCGGCGGCCGCGTCCACCAAGGCCGCGATTCCGTTGTACGCCGCCTCGGTCTCCGAGCGTGCGCGCGAAATCAACCGGTCACTTTCCATGCTCATGCGAGATGCTTCTCATATCCGTTCAGGGCTTGACATGACAGCCTTTTCCGAGAACAACGATGTGAATCATCGCCCATCGACTGATCCGGCCCGGGCGGCGACACTCCGTCACGCAGGTGAAGTTTTGACAGCGTATTGCATCGGGTCGGCGCGCCCAGGGAGCCACTTTCACCGGAAATTGATTCCGTGACCGTAGGTCCATGAAAAACGGCAGTCACCCAAGAATGGCGACGAACCCATGGGCCGGAGTGGCGAACCCGGTGCTCACGGTGGAACAGCCGGTGCCATCGCCCCTGGTATCTCCCACTCCGCGCACGTCGTCAAACCCAAGGAGAGGAAGATCCATCGCCGACGCGGCATCGGACGCCGACCATCGATACGGGTCCGCCGGTGGCGGGCTCCAGGAAACGATCACGCAGGCCGGGACCCGATACCGTCAAGCTAATATCCGCGGCGGTACAGGAAACGGATGGAAAACTTGCTCGATCCGGGCCGGAGTGCGTAACCGATAATCAATTATCCCGCCGACGTGCAACGAAAGGCGCAGGCAGTCGGTCACAGATCCTCAGAAGGGTATAGCCCGTTCGGGAGTCCCGAGCCGACGCTCCGGAAGCGATGAGCGGCCGACGGGCCGGGATACCGCCCCTCGCGTGTCGCCGACGAACGATTCCAAGACCGGAGAGAATATGGACACTGTTTCTGAACCTGCCGACTATCCTTTCGGGGAACCCGTCCGCCTCGACGTCCATCCGGAATACGCGCGGTGCCGCAAACGGCCGGGGCTGGTCAAGATCCGCCCGCCCTACGGCGACGACGCCTGGCTGGTGACCCGCTTCCATGACATCCGCTTCGTGCTGCGCGACCGACGTTTCGTCCGAACGCCCCCTCCCGGGGGCGACGAGGCCCGCCTGACCGTCCTCCCCCTCCAGGACAGCATCCTCAACACCGACCCGCCCCAGCAGACCCGACTGCGTAAAGCCGTGGCCGGCGGACTGGGGTTCAACACCGAGCGCGTCCATGCACTCCAGGCGCTGGCGGAGCGACACTCCCGAAGATTCATGACCGTGCTTCTGGCCGAGTCGCCTCCGCTCGACCTGGTCGACGCCTACATCAAGCCGCTGGTCGTGGAGATCCTGTGTCCCGTCATCGGCATCCCCCAGCAGGACCTGTCGATCTTCCTGAACTGGTTCGAGGGGTTCGCGAGCACCGCGCTCCCCGCCGACGTCGTGGCGGCCAGGGTCGAAGAGATCTCCGACTACACCGACCGTCTCATCGCCGAGCGGCGGAACCGCCCTCGCAACGATCTGGTCAGCGCTCTCACCGGCGCCGCCTATCGGGAGAAACAACTCACCGAGCCGGAGATCAAGGAACTGGTCAACGACATCCTCCTGGCGATCGACAACGTCACGACGCAACTGACGAACGCCGCCTACCTGCTGATCACCTCGCCGGTTCACCTGCGGGAACTGCAGGCCGATCCGGGACTGATCCCTCAGGCGGTCGAGGAACTCCTGCGCTACGCGCCGTTCCCCTCCCACGCCACCTTCTCCCGTTACGCCACGGAGGACATCGAGGTGGGAGGAACCCTGGTACGGGCAGGAGAGCAGGTCCTGCCCGCCCTTCCCGCGGGGAATCACGATCCGTCCGCGTTCCCCGATCCCGGAGAGATCGACTTCCACCGCACGACCAACCCGCATCTGTCCTTCGGGCACGGTACGCATCACTGCATGGGTCCCCCCCTGGTGCGCATGCTGATGAGGGTCATGGCCTCCTCCCTCACGCAGCATCCGTCCATGCGCCTCGCCGTACCGGAGGAACTGCTGGCGTGGCGGTCGGATCTCCTGATCCGGCGCCTGGAGTCCTTGCCTGTCACCTGGTGATCAATTCACAGGGCCAAAAATAGGCCTGGACTTGTTCGGCGAAAATAGGAAGAAGTGAAACATGAAATCGGCGGCCACGTCGTTCCGTGGCCGCCGATTCCGACTATCTAGCAGATGTCACACCGCGCCGAAAGTCTTGCTGGTGCGCGCTCCGAGGTTTTCGCTGCCGACGAAGAAGTCACGGCAGGCCCGGAAGTATTCTTCGGGGCTGATGCGACCGTCACCGTCGGTGTCGATGCTCTGCGAACCGACCTGGGCGTCATTCTCGGACAGCCCCATGGCGGCCAGCAGCGCCCCGTACTCGGACCGGGACAGGTAGCCGTCGTCGTCGACGTCGGCCACCTCGAACTCGGCGTCGGTGATGGGGCGCAGCAACTCGTCGGCGTTCTCCCTCTTGGCGTTGCTCTCCATGTAGGAGCGGAACTCCTCCCTGGAGATGGAGTGGTTCCTGTCCGTGTCCATGGCCTCAACCATGATCGTCCAGCACCGGTCGTACGCCTCGGCGATCCGCCTTCCCTTGACGGACGTCTTGTCCAGGTTGAAGCGCTTCAGCATCCTCTCCCCGAGGGCCTGGAGATCGCTGCGCTCGATCCTGTTATCGCCGTTGACGTCAACCAGGTTGAACCAGTGGTCTGACTTGCGGGCAACAGCGCCGACAGCCATTTATACCTCCCATTGAGATTGCGATCGGACCGAATAAGCCCGTTGATTGTCATGCCCGCACCGGTCGCCGCAAAAAACAAAGAGGACGGCTGTTCATCGCAAACCGTCGGCGAAGCGGAATCCGGCCGGCGACGTACCCGCGGCCGCCATTCCGGAGGCCCGGTAGGTTCGCCGGGCCCTTCTGCCTTGCGTGAAGGCAGGGTCATCGGGATGCCGCCGGTCCGATGGTCGACGAGCTGGTAGACGTACGCGCCGGGAGCCGTGCGCGTTCCGTCATCTGCCGGTGATCCGCTTCAGCGCCTTGCGTCCCCGGGTCAGCGTGTCGCGCGCCTGGTTGAGGTCTCCGATCACGGTCGCCTTGTCCACCTGCTCCCTGGCCTGCTCGTAGGCGTCCAGGACGCGGTGCCAGTCCGTGGCGCTCGCCTCCCGCGCGCGGTCGTCTGCGGCGTCGATCTCCTCGCCGAAGCGCGTCACCTCCTCGGCCAGCTCGGCCCTGACCTCAGCCAGCCGGGCGGCGGTACGGACCCCATGCTCACGGCGAGCCCGGCGGCGCTTGACCGAGCCTCTCGCGACGCCGTAGGCGATCAGGAGCAGCAGTCCGGCGAGGATCCCCCAGAAGATCTTCCAGCCGAGCGCGAGGGTGGCGTGCGAGCCGGACAGGTCGGCGCCGGTGTCGCCGTAACCGAGGTCGAGGTCGGTGACGTCGGCCCCGGCGAAGCGGGCTCCGGCGAGCATCGCGCTCTGGAAGTCCGCGCGGATCAGCGTGGCGCCGCGGAAGTCGGCTTTGCGCGCGTCCGCGCTGGTGAAGCGGGCATCGGTGAGGTCGGCGTCGACCAGCCGGGCGCCCTCCAGCTTGCCGCTGGTGAACTGGACGCCGCTGAGCTGGGCTCCGGTGAGGTCGGCGCCGGTCAGGTAGCGCAGCGCGGCGCCGTCGGCCGAGACGCGCCGCAGGACCGCCTTGCGCAGCTTGACCGAGGACAGGTCGACGCCGTCCAGCCGGGCGCCGGTAAGGTTGGCGCAGCTCAGGTCGTCAGGGAATTCGGTGACCTGCGTGAAATCCTGCCCGGAGAAGTCGGGGCCGCTGCCCGGCGCGCAGTCCTCGGCCGGTTCCGGCAGGTCGGCGGGCATGCCCTTGCTCCCAGCCAGGTTGATCCCACGCGAGCGACGCAGGTCCACCCGGCTGATCTTGGCCCCGGTGAAGGTGGCTCCGGTCAGGTCGGAGCCGTCCAGCCGGGAATGGGTCAGCACAGCACCGTCGAAGACCGTCCCGGTCATCGTGGAGGTGTAGAGCATGACCTCGCTCAGGTCGGCGCCGCGCATGACCGTGCCGATGAGCAGGCTGTCGTACATGATGGCCCGGCTCAGCTTGGCCTTGCTGAAGTCCGCCTTCCTGGCGTCCATGCCGTAGAGCGTGGCCGAGACCAGGCTCGCCCCGTTCAGGCGGGCGCCGTCGAGCTGGGCGGAGTGGAGGGTGGCCCGGTCCATCTCAGCCTCGCGGAAGTCGGCGCCCTCCAGGCGCGCGCCGTACAGCTTGGCATCCTGCAACCGCGCCTTGGTGAAGAGCGCGGAGCGGGCGTCGGCGCCGGACAGGTCCGCCTCGGTGAGGTCGGCGCCGCGCAGGTCGGCCCGGTAGAGGTCGTACGGCAGGCGCACGCCGGCCAGCTTCGCGCCGCGTAGGTTCGCGCAGCTCAGATCCTGCGGGAGGGTGGCGCGGCTGAGGTCGCGCCCCGACAGGTCGGGGCCGCTGCCGCGCGAGCAGGTGCCGGCATGGGCGGTGCCGGTCAGCGGGCCGGCGCACAGCAGGCCGGTGAGGGCCAGGGATAACAGGGCGAGCGAGGCGGTCAGGCGCATGGCGGCAGCGTAGAGTCGCCGACTTGCAGTGCGGTTGATCCGGCTCCGACGCGCGGGAGAAGCCGGCCACCGCCCCCTGGTGCCGCTTCAGAGCTGGCGCGCCCGCTTCTTAATCAGTTAAGGTCTTAATGGATTAAGGAGGGAACATGGATGCCATGCAGGTGCTCGCACACCAGACCGCGATGGGGTTCTCCGACGGGCTGCGCTGCGCCCAGCCCGGAGCTCCGCGGCGACCGGGCGGCGACGTGGAGCGCGTCAGGATCCGCGTGGCCCGCGCTCTGCGCCGCGCCGCCGACCAGCTCGACCCCGACCCCACTCTCGGGCCCGCCTGCCCCTGCGCCGGCTAGATGACCGAACAGAAGACGCGACGCGCCTACTCGAGCGCCTGCGCCAGGAGCACGCGCTGGAGGAGGGGGCGCCGCTCTTTGCGCGGCATGGCGCGTGAAGAGCGGCGCGTGTGCTGCGGCGCCGTCACCGGGTGACGGGTTCAGCCTTTGTAGTCGGTGGTGTGGGTCTCGGAGCCGGTCGGCCACAGATATCTGCCGTGGTCCGCGGTCGAATAGTTGCTGTTGCCGTCTCCCGGACGGACCTGGATGAGATTGCGGCGCCAGGTGGAGCCGCGGGCCGATCCGCTCCAGAAATTGCCGTAGAGGAAGCCGTACAACTGCTCGAGTTCCGCTGAGAACACGTTGTCGGTGACGGTGATGTTCCTGGCGTTGTTGGTGACACCGATGCTGAGGGCGTATCCCCAGCCGGAGACGTAGTTGTTGGTGACCTTGATGTTCTGGTAGACGCCGTTGCCCTGCAGGGCCAGGGCGTTGGTGTTGCCCACCGAGGCCAGGGTGTTGTGGTGGACGATCATGGGACCGCCGTTGCCTTCGCTCTGCGGGCCGATGCCGTCGTGATGGTAGACGTCGCGAGCCGTGTCGGCCATGTCATGGATGTAGTTGTTCGTCCAGGTCGACGGGCGGCCGGGGAAGCCCGTCACCATTTCCATGCCCGCGTTGCCCCAGATGTCGTTGTGGTCCATGACGGCCACGGCTTCCTTCATCGTCGTGGCGAGCTGCCAGGACTTCTTGAAAGGAGTACCGGGCTTGGAGTGGGCCGACGAGACGGTGCCGTTGTTGCCCGGCGGCCTCGAGTAGGAACTCGGCTTGAACGTCGAGTACAGGAACTTGATGCCGGTGTCCGAGTAGATCTGGACGAGGTTGTCGTTGGGGTTGGTGCCCTCGAAAAGACAGCCGACGAACGTGAGATTGTCGCCGTAGATATAGATCTTCAACGCGCGGAAACGCTTGAAGGAGATGACGCTGTTGTCGGGGAACCTGAGCGTCAGCGGTTTGGTGTCGCTCATCTTCGGCGCGTGGTCGGTGAGCTTGCCGGGGTACTTGCCCAGGCCCAGGCCTCCGGCGTTGGCCGGCGTGTTGGCGTAACCGGTGTTCGAGAAGTCGGGCCAGACCCCGGAACCGTCGTTGGGCCGGGCGCCGAAGCCCGGAACCGGCTTCGCCGGCCCGCCGTTCGCGACCGAGCTCGCGGACGGCGTGGGCGTGACGGCGCTCGCGGACGGAGTCGGCGTGACGGCGCTTGCCGACGGGGAGGGCGCGACGGCGCTCGCGGGCAGAGCAGGCGCGACGGCGCTCGCCGGCAGGGCGGGCACGAGGAACGCGAGAGCGGCGACGGCGGCGAGGCCGCTGCGGGTGAACGCGCGGGCGAGCGGAGAGCGGAGGCGGTCATACGTGCCTCGGCTGGATAATCTCTTGATCTTGTACTCCGGTGCAGTCGGTTGTGAGCGTTACCAGCGGGTCGAGGCCCCTGAGCGGTCCGGGAGGACCCGCCTCCTTCAGCCCAGAGGTTCCCTCGACACCAGGAAGTGCTCCGAGGCCACCGGAGGTTACAGGTGACTTTTCCTGACCCACCCGCCGCAGGACGCAGCTCGCTCGGCGGGGTTCCACGCTCGTGGCCGGATTCTCCCGCCCTCGTCCGCTCCATCCTCGGCAACCAGCGGCGATGATCCCGGAACACTACACCAACAAGATCGTTGACACCATGTACAACGATCTGTGACGTCACCAATACCAGGTCGAGGGCGGCCCCGGCGGTCCACCGGATCGCGCGAGGCCACCGGATCGCGCAGGGCCACCGGATCGCGCGGGGCCACCGGATCGCGCGGGCCACCGGGACGCGTAGGGCCACCGGGACGGCCTTGCCGGTGTTCCGGGGCGTGGCCTCGTTCCCGAGGGTTCGCCGGCGCCGTACCCCGGACCGGCCCTAGGCTCAGCGCCTGATCACCCCGGGATGTGCGGCGTCGAACTCGGCGAGCCCCTCAGGGGTGAGCCTCAGGTAGAGGCCGCCGGGAACGTCCACCACCAGAGGCTTGCCCTTGCCATAGACCACGACGGAGACGTCCAACGCGAGGTAGGTGTTCTCGTGCTGCTTCTCCAGGAAGTTGCGTTCGACGATGTTGGCGTTCCGCGAGGCGGCTTCGTCCGCCGTCTTCACGCTGCCGCCGATGCCGCCGAAGCCCAGAGTCCCGTCGCCGGTCGATCCGGCGGACCCGCCACCTCGGACCGACTGGCCCCGGCCCTGCTCCTGGCCGTGCCCGCTCGTGCTCATGGTCTGCTCGTAGACGCGTTGCTTGACCATCGCGCTGGCGACCTCATGGGCCCCGGTGACGTCGATCCCCACCTTGCCGATCCCGGGGATCTCGTACTCATGCGCGAGCAACTGCTCGAGATGGGCGCGCATGGTCCTTTCCTTGGTGGCCTCGGCGACGGACATGCCGGCCGGGCGAGAGAGTTCGTATCCGTTGGGCCGGTCGGCCAGCGAGGGCACCTCCGCCCGGAGCTTCGGCGGTACCGCGGCCATCGGTGCCCATTCCTCCACCAGGCCGGCGGCCGGGAACGCGACCTGGCTGACGTCTCCCTTGGGGACGCCCTTCCCGAGCGTGCTGGACATGCTGTTGGGCCCTGCCGTCTCCGCCCATCGCGGGTCCGCGGCGACGACCGGCGTGTGCGCCGTGACCGGGGTTCCCTGCGGCACCTCCGTGGTGAGGTGCCCCGGCACCAGGACGCCGAGTTCGCCGCTCACGACCGCCCTGGACGTCGAGGTGACCCCGACATGCCGGTCGAAGAACCTCCCGGCTCCGTCGTGTCCGGTCACCTCGCCCACCTTGAGCAGCACCTTGCGGGCAGCGCCCTGCACGGGTTCCAGGACAGGGCGGACCGGGACGCGCTCGAGCGTGATCTCGTACGCGACCGGATGCCTGAACTCGTGCGGAGCTTCGCGCGTTTGGTAACGGTTGATCGCTTTCCCGATCGTTCCGTGCGCGTCCACGGTGTGGGAGTCGCGGTAGTTCGCGTACCCCGCTTCGGCTCCCCTGACGTCGTCCGAAGACTCCAGGTAGCGCCCGAGCAGCTCCGTGCCGTGGTCCGAGCCCCTTTCGTGCACCTTCAGGTCGCCGCTGAGGCGCTCGCTGCGGAGCATGAGGGCGGTGTCGGAACGCTCACCGACGTGTACGCCCTCGCCGGGCTGGGCCTTGACCCGGATGCCCACGCGTTCGGTGACCCGGCCGTGTTCGTCGGTGACGAACAGCCAGGAGGACACTCCGTTCCCGCGGAGTTCCCCCAGTCTCGTGCTGAGCGCGTCCTGGCCGTAGAGGCCACGCAGGTGCTCGGCCACGGGGTGGTTCGTGAACTCCTGGTCAGGAAAGATGAGCTTTTCGTCGCGGAGCATCTCGAAGATCTTCGGGAGTACGGCCTGCGCATCGAGATGCTGAACGGAGGCGGCGCTCATCGCCGCCTCGGACGCGGCGTAGGCGCGGGTCGTGTCCCCCGCCTGCTGGGCGGGCTCCACGGGCTCCACGGGCTTCGGACCTTCCAGTCCGTTACGGCGTGCCACCTCGTCCGGAAGGACGAGGTCCATGATGTCCTTCACCCGGACGTACGTGGTCGGGCCCCGTTCGACCGTCGCCCCTTCGGTCTTGGTCGGTGTCACCTCCACGACCAGGTCCCCGCGGTACCAGTGCGAGGTGCTCCCGTCCGAGTAGGTGACCCGGGCCACGTCGCTGCCGCCCAGGTAGGAGCTTTCCTGGGTCATCCGCTTCGCGGTGCCGTGCACGCCCGCTCGCGCGACGACCTTGCGCTCGGTTCCGCCGCCTTCCTCGCTTCCTCGCGCGTGACCTGCCTGCTCGCCGTCGCCGCCGAGTGTGGCGCGCAGACCGGTCCGGGCGTGCCCGCCCAGGGACTGTCTGCTGCGCTCGCCGTCCGTCGCCTTCGAGTTGCTGTTCGAGTAGCTTTCGTGCTCCACCCCGGTCTCCGACTTGACGTGCTTCATGTCGGCCACGTGGACCTTCACATGCACGTCGTGCCGCGTCCCCCCGCGATCGGACACGGTGTAGTACAGGCCGTCGGGGTGAGAGGTGACCATGGTTTCCAGCTTGATCACATCAGTCGCGGTCTCGAACGCATGCGGTACGTCCAGACGCTCCGCGGGCACCGGCAGTCCCGCCCATCTGGCGTAAGCCTCGGCCAGCGCCCTGGGCAGGTCAGGCATGGCGCCCAGACGGACGATGGCGGACAGTTCGCCCTCACGAGGCCGCCACACGTCGCCGGGCGGCTCCGTCGACGACTCGATGCGTCCCACATGCGCGACGTCCTGCGCGAGCACGGGCGACTTCGGCAGGTGGACATTCGGTACGAGGACCTCCGCCTTGCTTCCGTGCACCTCCCACCTGGTGTTCGTCGCCTCTGTGCCGTTTCGCGAGATCCTCATCCTGACGTCGAAGGAGAGATCCCGGGTAATGGTGATGCCGCCCTTGGTCTCCGTGCGGTCGTACCTCGTGTGACCGGCCAAGAAGGCGGTGCCCTCCGTCTTCGTGCCGCTGCCGGTGAGAGCCAGGTTCACCGGGTCGATCTTGAGCCCGTCGTTCACCTCGAGGCGCGCGACACCACGCACCTCCCCACGGCCTGAGACAGAGGTCTCCCGCTGGCTGGTGTTGGTCTGCGACGTGATCCTGCGCTCGTTCACCGTCATTTCGGTCGAGCTGACCTCGTGCCGCCGGCCGAGAGCGCCCTCGGCCGCGATCTCGAAGGTGTAGCCGCCGATCGTCTTCTCGTACCTGATGCCGTGCAGAGCATGCGTCAGGTCGGCTTCCAGGGCCGGGCCGCCGAAGCGGCTGTCGATGTCCCTCATGATCTGCCGTCTGATCTCCGGCGGGAGGCCGGGCAGTGCCTGGTCGACGGCCTGGCTGATCTCCGTGCTGAGGAGCGTGTCGGAGTGGACGCGGACGCCGCTGCCCAGTCCTGTTCCCCGCCCGGCCGCGAGCGTCTCCGGCTCCAGCACGTGAGGGTCGTAGCCGCCGTTCGGATGCTCGCCGCTGGGCGGGTATTCGGCGAGCGGCTGGCTCCGCACGTACTCCGCGCGTACGTCGTCCATCTCCCGGTGGAGATCGGCGAGTTTCCGCCGGATGTCGTTGAATTCCCCCGGCGGCTGGAGATCGTGCCCGAAGACGTCCTGCTCCATCCGGGGCGCGTCGCGGGCCGGTACGACCAGTTCGGCCTTCACCTCGACCTCGAACGTGCCCATCCGCTCGGTCTCGACCTGCAGCAGCATGTGGGCGTCGTACATCGTGACGTCGTCGATCCTGGTCAGGACGGTGTGGTTGCCGTGCGCCCGGTTGCCGGACGTCACATGGTCCGTGCCGAAGCCGAACCCGCCGATGGCCCGTGCGACGACCTCCACGTTCTCTCCCAGGGTCACGCCGAGCTTGCCACCCGCGTGGACATTGACGCTCGTGCCCTGCCGATGTGACGTCCCCTCGCTCTCGCGCCGCCCCATGTCGTCCCGGAACATCGTCTCGATCGGTGGCCGCGCGCTTCCGTCGACGGGCTCGATCCGCGTGATCCGGCCGGTGACCTTGACGGATTCCTCCGCTGATCCCAGCGCGGAACTCTTGTACCGGACCGCCTCGGAGGCGGTCCCGCTCGACAGCATCGACTGGCTGCGGTTCTTCATTCCCTGCTCGCTGAGCACGGTGGACGTGAGGTGCTCAACGATCTTGACCACCTCGCCCGCGGGCACGCCTGCCGACAACGCCCGACGTTGCACCTCCAGCACCAGAGGCGTGACGTCCATCCCGGTGATGGCGATTCCGTGATCGCGGAACTTGTGCTCGGCTCCGACCGGGACCTCGTGGCGGGGCAGCGACGGGGGGTGGTCGGCGGACAGCAGCGGCCCTTCCCGGGTGAACTGCTGGGGGAAGGGGAGGGTCAGGGACAGGTCGGGGACCGCCGCGGTTTCCGTGACCCTTTCACCGTTGCGGTAGACGTCAAGGGCGATGTCCGCGGCGAAGTAGTCGTGCGTCGGGGAAACGGCCTTGTGACCGCTGATGACCTCGATGCCGTTCGTGTGGGTCGTGCGCGACGTACTGCTGACGCCGATACGGGGCAGGGCGCTCGCCTCGGCCTCGTCCGGCGAGTGGTACAGCCCTCGCATCAGACCCGCGCTCCGGTCCAGCGACGAGGCGCGCGAGGACTTGCCTTCCACCCCGTCCCCGCCGAACGCGACCGGCTTCTCGGGCGCCAGGCTCGGGTGCTCCACGTGCGTGAGCTCGCTCGGCTTCAGCTTGAGGTAGATCACGGTGTCTTTGACGCTGAGCGCGACGCCTCTTTGGAGATGGTCGGTCCAGGTGTCGCGGTTGCTGTCGGAAAGCGCCTCCTCGAGCCATTCGCGGATCGCGCGCCGTTCCCGCGGGGTGACACCCGTGATGCCGTCGGTCAGCGCCCGAGCCGCCGTCGTCACGTTCTCCGGGACCTTGACGTCGTGGACGGCCGTTTCGCCCAAGGCGCCGATCTCGACGGTGCGCGGCGGATGGATCACGGGCTTGACCGACGTGTCAAGCTGCTTCCAGGTCGGCGAACCATCAGGCCGCGGCATCGGCCCACCCGCGGGCTGCCCGGCGTTCACCGCCGCCGACCGCGACCCGTCGACCCGCCACGCCGGCGAACCGTCAGGCCGGAACGGCGCGGAGGCGTACGTCACCGGCTGCGGCGTCTCCGTGCCGGAAGCCGGCCGGGACGCCTGCGGGACCAGCATGTCGGGGCTGTTCCAGGCAGGCGACTTGATGGCCTCCTGGTTATGTCTCATCGCCGCCAGCGTCGTTTCGGCGCTGGGCTCGGGCCCGCGCTCGGGGACGGCGTCCGGGCGGGACGGAGGACGTTCGGACGAAGAGGTCGGGTGGGGCGAAGGCGAACCGTCGGCACCATGGAGCAGGGCCGTGGCCCCGTGCTGCCCGTCCGCCCCGAGCGCGCTGGACATGATGCCCTTGGCCAGCATGTCCCAGCTGAAGTCCCCTTGGACCGCCAAGGTTCCCGCGGTCGTGATCCCGCCGGCCACGGCATACTGCGCGGCCTGCCCGTACAACGACGACGTGGCCGCGGCCAGCAGCTTCTCGGCCATGGTCATCTCGGCCCTGGTCAGGCCGGCCCGCAGGGCCGAGTTGGCCAGCCCGTTCAGCCCGACGGAGAGCAGCCCCATGAGCCCGCCCATGGCACCACCGGTCAGTGCCGAGGTCCCCAGCTGCCGCCAGTCGACCTCGTCCCTGCGGCCCTTCGCCATCTGCAGGATCTGGAGGCCCAGGTCCATGCCGGCGACGATCCCGGCGAACAGCAGGATGTTGCGCCGGCACTGCTTGGCGATCTGCCTGACCGTCAGCCGGGCAAGCTGGACACGTACCGGGATGAGCGCCAGACTCGCCCCGCCACTGGCCAGGGCCGCGCCCAGCAGATACACCAGCTGGGCGACCAGCAGCCAGACGGTGACCTCGATCATGTACTTGGTGTACTGGATCTGCACGCCCACGCCGTTGAGCGCGACAGCGGTCTCCACGAGCCGCTTGACCACAGCGGCGACCTGACCGCCGGCGACCCGGTCGACATGGGCGGCGAAGGCGAGATGGGCCTCCCCGTCCCAGTCGGCGCCGATCTTGGTCGCGCTTCCCGGCTGGTCGGCCCCCGTGCCCTCGACGAGCCGGTGCGCGGCCTTCACGCAGGCGTCGGCCAACCGGAAGCAGCCGGACTCGTCGCCTTCCGGCCAGTCCATGCCGACCACCCAGCCGACGTACGGCTTGGCGAAGTCGGGCACGAGGAACCCGTCGAACCCCATGGACGATCAGCCGCGCTCGACCGGGGGATGCTCCGCCCCCTCGTAGTTGCGAGCGGTGGTGTTCAGGCGTGAGGCGACACGCTCGAGCTCGTCGATGTGCGCCTTCAGGGCGTCGAAGATGCCTCCTTCCATTTCGGGCATCTTCTTGGCCAGTTCGGCGCCGTACATGTCGTCGCCGAGCGTGTTCCTGTCCCGGTCGAAGGCGGCGCGGAGCTCGGCACGCACCTCCTCCGCGTTGTGCGCGAGCTCGTCGTAGACCCTGGCCTGTCGGTGCAGCGACTCCCACCACACGGAGAAGCCGGTCATGGGGCCGGCTCCACGGGCCTGGGGAAGAACGCGTCGAGCACGGCTCGCTCTCCGAAGACCTCCTCGTACGGCACGCTCTCCGGCATCAGGGGCTCCAGGAGCTCCTTGCTCTGCTCGGAGACCGCGGCGGTGGCCTTGTCGACCTCGTGCATGATCGCGTCGGCCAGCTGCGAGGGGGACAGGGTGCGGTACACCCTGGGGTTCAGCTCGAGGTCGAGCATCTGACCGTGGCGGCCGACGGTCACGCTCACCAGCCCGTCGGCTGAACGGGCCGTGTGCTCCAGATCGGAAAGCTCTCCGTACGCTTCGCGAATGCGGGCCATCTGCTGATTGATCTCGCCCGCGAGCTCCCCGATCTCCGCCTCGAACGCATCCGCCACAGAGGTACCTTCCGTACGTCCACTGCCAAATCGCATCTTAAGTTACTTTTCCCCCAAGATCCCGATGACTCACACCGTTTGCCCCGCTGTTAACGAAGTTGTCACTGAGCACACATGAAGTCGCAACCAACCACCGTCGTCCGGCGGCACCGCGACGTACACTTCATGAAGTACGTGCTTGACGACAATCGCGGAGTTGGCGCCAGTGGAGCCTCCGGAGATCGAGTTCGTCAATCGGATGGGGCTGGACATGGAGCGTCTGGGCGGGACGCGCACGATGGGCCGCTTGTACGCGTGGCTCATGATCTGTGATCCGCCCGACCGGTCCCTCACCGACCTGGCAGCGGAGCTCGGCGTGAGCAAGACAGCGGTCAGCACGGTCGCCAGGCAACTGGAGGCGGGCGGGATGATCGAGCGCGTGCCCACGGCCTCCCGCGAGCACCGCTACCAGATGACCGTCGGCGGGTGGACACAGGTCATGCGGGTCCAGCTCGCCGGCGTCCGGATGAGCCTGGACACGCTGGACTTCGGGCTGTCGGTCCTCGGCGGCGAGGACCTGCCCGAACGGCGCGCCCGGATGGCGGAAACCCGGGAGTTCTTCGCCTTCGTCCTGCGGGACGCCGACGGGATGCTCCAGCGCTGGGAGGAACACCGCGAGAAGTCGTCCTGACGTACATCTCGGCAGAGAGATCCTCAACCAAGGAGAGGCGATGGCCGACTTCGTCGAGCGGTACGACATCCCGAAGCAACACTTCTGGCTGCACGGGCCCCGATCGGGCCCGCCCGTCGAGTTCGACGCCCAGGCCGGGATGTGGAACGTCTACGGTTACCCGGAGACGCAGGAGGTCCTCGGCGACCCCGCGACCTTCTCCTCCGACACGATGCGCGTGGTCCCCAAGGGCATGATGCCGGACGAGGACTTCTCGCTGGAGGGCTTCATCACCCAGATCGACCCGCCGGAGCACGGCAAGCTGCGCAAGCTGGTCAGCAGCGCGTTCACCCGCAAGGTCGTCGCGGATCTCGAGCCGCGGATCGCCGCGATCACCCACGAACTGCTCGACGCGGCGCGGGAGCGCGAGCGGTTCGAGCTGGTGCGCGATCTGGCCTATCCGCTGCCGGTCATCGTCATCGCCGAGCTGCTGGGGGTGCCCAGCAGTGATCGTGCCCTGTTCAAGCGGTGGGCGGACGCGCTGTTCCAACGTGACGCCAAGGTCTCCCTCAACCAGTCCGCCGAAGAACGGAACGCCGCCTTCGAAGCCACGATGAAGCCGTGGCGGGAGATGAGCGCCTATCTCGCCGGCCACGCCGCCGAACGCCGCCGGCAGCCGCGCGCCGACCTGCTCACCAGGCTGGTCGCGGCCGAGGTGGACGGCGAGCGCCTGCCCGACGGGCAGGTGGTCAACTTCGCGATCGTGCTCCTGCTGGCCGGGCACATCACCACGACGATGCTGCTCGGCAACACGGTGTTGTGCCTGGACGCCTTCCCCGCCCAGCAGGACAGGGTACGCGCCGACCGCGCCTCGATCCCGGCCGTCATCGAGGAGTCGCTGCGGCTCCTCACCCCGTTCGCCGCCCTCGGCCGTGCCACGACGCGCGAGATCGAGCTCGGCGGCGTGGTGATACCAGCCGATCAGATGGTCATGTGCTGGCTCGCGGCGGCCAACCGGGATCCCCGGCAGTTCCCCGACCCCGAGGCGTTCGATCCCGATCGCGACCCGAACCCGCATCTCGCCTTCGGCCGCGGCATCCACTTCTGCCTGGGCGCGCCCCTGGCCCGGTTGGAGGGGCGGGTCGCGCTGGACATCCTGCTCGACCGGTTCGATCCCCTGCGCACCGATCCGGAGGACCCGGTGCAGTTCATCCCCGCGCCGACCATGACGGGGGTGCGCCGCCTTCCGCTCCTGTAGGAGCGCGGGCGGACACGGAGCCGCCCGCTCCAGGTCGTCTCGCCGAGGAAGCGGCCCTGCTGCCTGAGGTCGAGGGTGGGCTCACGCCGGCGGGACACGTGGTGAGGCGCCGGCCGTTGGAGGGTGGGGAAGTCCGCCTCGACCGCGCCCGCGCGGCCCGACCCGGTCTGCGCGGAGCTGAAGAAGTTCCAGGAAGGTGTCGACCAGGAGGGCGCACCCCGTGCCGGGCGGGGGCCGGCTACGCCTCCTCCGGCAGGGCGTCCAGGAGCTGTCCGGTGTCGTACGCGTCGGTGACGCCCAGCCGGTCGAAGATCGCGATGGCGCCGGTCAGCGCGGCCTTGGCACGCCCGTGCCGGCCGAGCGTGGACAGGGCCCGGCCGATCTCCGTCAGCGCCTCGGCCATGCCCCGCTCGTTCGGGTAGGTCGCCAGCCCCGCCAGGCCCGCCTCGGCGTACGCCAGCGCCTCTTCCGGCTGGTGGAGGTGGGTCTTCACGCGCGCGATCGCGATCTGGGCGGTCGCTGTCCAGAACAGGTAGCCCAGCGCGGTGGCGAGGCTCAGCGCGGACTCCAGATGCTCCAGCGCCTCCTCGTACTCACCGGCCCTGGCCAGCACGAAGCCGAGAAGGTAAGGCGTGATCGGCTCGACCTTGCCGTCGCCGATCTCGATCTGGAGGTCGAAGCCCCGCCGTGCCGCGGCCAGGGCGTCCTCCCTCCGGCCCATCGCCGACCAGGTCGTGCCCATGCGGCCGAGCAGCGCGGCCTCGAGACGGCGGTCCCCCGCCGCGCGCGCCAGTGTCATGCCGCGCTCGAAGTACTCCGCGGCACGGGCGCTGTCCCGCCGGAAACCGGCCTGGTAGCCCAGCAGGGCCCATCCGTGGGCCTGCACGCCCAGGTCTCCTGCGTCCTCGGCGAGCGTCACGGCGAGCCGCCCGTGCCCGTCGGCGTCCAGGCCGGTGGCCGACCGCGAGCCGTCCATGTGTTCCAGGCCCTGCATGAGGTGGATGTAGCCCTCCGCCGCGCGGTCTCCCCTGCTCGTCGCCGCGGCGAGCAACTGGTCGAGGCGCTCGACGTACGGCCGGCCGAGGGTGCGGAGCTCCCCCAGCGCGTTCATCAGCCGGGCCAGCCCGTACAGGTCGCTGCCGGGCAGGTCGGTGACCTGGCTCACGCAGTTCAGCAGGATGTCGCAGCCGGTGTCCAGCCATGCGCCGACGTCCGCCAGATCCGCGAAAGCGATCGTCTCCCCCGCCTGCTGTTCGAGCCGGTCGGCGAGCGGGTTTCCGGGGGAGCCGAGCCGGAGGGCGCCTGCCATGCAGGCTTCGAAGTAGCGGTGGAGCCGGACGAGGGCCGCCCGCCGGGCGTCGTCCTCCTCTTCTTCCTCCAGCCGGGCCCGAGCGAAGAACTTCAGCAGGTCATGCTGCCGGTAGCGGCCCATCGCGGGTGACTGCAGGAGACTGAGGTCGACCAGTTCCTCGCCCAGCCGCTCGGCCTCGGGTTCGGCCAGGTCCAGCAGGCGCGCGGCCATCCCGGTGGTGAGCTCGGCCGCGTCGGGAACGGCCAGCAGCCGGAACGCGCGCGCCAGCTCAGGGCGGAGCTGTTCGTAACCGAGGGAGAAGCTCACCTCCACAGCCAGGTTGCCGACCTGGAGTTCGGCCAGCCGCCTGCGCTCGTCGGCCAGGCGGGCGCACAATTGGGCGATCGACCACATGGGCCGGGTCACCAGGCGGGCGGCGGCGATCCGGATCGCCAGCGGCAGGAACCCGCAGGCGGTCACCAGCTCCAGCGCGGACTCCGGCTCCGCCGCCGCCCGTTCCTGTCCGAGGATCGTCCCGAGCAGCCGGATCGACTCGTCGGCGCTGAGCACCTCCAACCCCACCTGGAACGCTCCATCGAGGCCGATCGGCTTGGCATGGCTGGTCGCCAGCACCGCGCAGCCGGCCGATCCCGGCAGCAACGGGG
Organism: Nonomuraea sp. NPDC003804; assembly: GCF_040610675.1. Taxonomy (NCBI): domain Bacteria; kingdom Bacillati; phylum Actinomycetota; class Actinomycetes; order Streptosporangiales; family Streptosporangiaceae; genus Nonomuraea; species Nonomuraea sp. NPDC003804. The sequence goes on along the minus strand of NZ_JBEXMT010000026.1, from coordinate 117,785 downwards.
TCATCTGGGCCACGTCGCGGGCGTTGTCCAGCACGACCAGCATGCGGCGGCCGGCGAGCAGGGACCGGTAGAGCGCGGCGCGTTCGGCGAGCCCGTCCGGGAGGTCGCCCTGGCCCAGCGACCGCACGAACCCGGCCAGCGCGGTCGCCGGAGGTACCGGATCCGGGCCGGCCCCCTGCAGATCCACGAAGAGCTGGCCGTCAGGGAAGAGGTCCTTCACGGCGTGCGCCACGTGGAGCGCCAGCGTGGTCTTCCCCACCCCGCCCTGGCCGGACACCGCCCAGATCAGCAGCGTCCGCACGTCGCCCGAGCGCAGCGATCCGACCATCTTCGCCACCTCGGCGTCCCGGCCGGTGAAGTCGGCCACGTCCAGCGGCAGCTGGCGGGGTACCGGCAAGGTCACCGCCGCGGGCTCGGCGGCCACCCTGCCCACGTGGAGCGTCGGGTCGCCGGTGATGATCCGCTGGTAGAGGCAGGCCAGCTCCGGCGAGGGATCCACCCCGAACTCCTCGGCCAGCAGCCGCCGCGTGTCGGTGAAGAGCCCGATCGCCTCCGCCTGCCGTCCGGACCGGTACAGCGCCAGCATCAGGAGCCTGCACACCCGCTCCCGTGCCGGGTGCGCGGTCATCAGCGACGTCAGCTCCGCCACCGACTCGTGGTGCCGCCCCAGCGCCAGGTCGCACTCCGCGCGCGCCTCCAGCGCCGACAACCGCATCTCGACGAGACGGGAGCGCTGCCGCCGGGCCCACGCCCCCGGCAACCCCGCCAGCGGCTCGCCGCGCCACAACCGCACCGCCCGCTCCAGCAGGTCCCTGGCCTCGGCCGGCGGCGCGTCTCGCGCGCGTGACACCAGCGCCACGAACTCCCGCACGTCCAGCCTGGCCGTGGAACTGTAGCCGCTCCGCAACGAGCGGATCGCGCCGTCGCCCAGCACTCCCCGCAGGCGTGACACGTAGTTGCGCACCGTACTCGCGGCCGTCGGCGGCGGGGCTTCGGCCCACAGGACGTTCACCAGCTGCTGGACGCTCAGCATCCGCCCCTCGGCCAGCAGCAGGGCCGCCAGCGTCAACCGCTGCTGCGGCGATCCCAGGTCGAGCTCCGTGTCCGCCCGCCAGCCACGCACCGGGCCGAGAAGCTCGAAGCGCGTCTCCGTGAGTGGCATGTGGTTCACCGGCGGACGGCATCGTGCTCGGGAACGATGTCGCCGCCTGCGGGACGGCGGCGGGAGGCGACGCGTGATCCAGGGAAGCTGATGTCGATCTGCATGGCGTCAACCTGGTGCGGCCGCCTAATGAAAGCGTTGACGAATCGTATACAGGACGTAGATCGGGTTCCCTGAAAGTGATGCCGCATGTTTGTACATGGGGGGTCAATGATGAGGTTCGGCGTCTTGGGGACGGTGGAAGTCCACCGTGACGAGGGGCAACTCGACCTGGGCTCGCCGAGCAGCAGGGCGGTACTCGCGCGACTGCTGCTCTCGCGGGGCCGGGTGGTGCCACTGGACAGGCTGATCGAGGATCTGTGGGAAGCGGAGCCGCCACGCCAGGCGCTGGCCTCGCTGCGGACGTTCGTCTGCCGGCTGCGGCGGGTGCTGGAGCCGGCGGACAAGCCCACGGTGCTGCTGACCGAGCCGCGCGGCTACCGGCTCGACGCCTCGGCGGACCAGTTCGACGCGGACGTCTTCGAGAGGCTGGTGAGGCAGGCCGATCCGCAGCGTGATCCGGCGGCCGCGCTCGAGCTGCTGGATCCGGCACTGGAGCTGTGGCGCGGGCCGGCCTACGCGGAGTTCGCCCACTCGACGTGGGCCCAGGTGGAGATCGCCAGACTGGAGGAGCTGAAACTGGCGGCGGTCGAGCGGCGGCTGGCGACGCTGCTGGCGCTGGGACGGCACGCGCAGGCCATCCCGGACCTGGAGGCGTTCACGCGAACCCATCCGATGCGGGAGGAGGGGTGGCGGCTGCTCGCTCTGGCGCTGTACCGCTCCGCCCGCCAGGGCGACGCGCTGTCCGTGCTGCGCCGCGCACGCGGGCACCTGGCGGAGGAGCTGGGCCTGGATCCCGGCCCTGCGCTGCGGCAGATGGAGGCCGACATCCTCGCCCAGGTGCCCGGCCTGGGCGCGCCACCGCTCCCGCCGGTCCGTGAACAGGCCGCGCCGGTCCGTGAACCGGCCGCGCCGGTGCGGATCCGCTGCCTCGGCCGCGACCATCTGCTGGACTCCGCCAGCGACGTGCTGGGCGCGGCCGAATCGGGTGACGGCGGTGCGCTGTTGGTGGCGGGCGAGCCGGGCACCGGCCGGACCCAGCTGCTGCGGAGTGTCGAGGCGTTGGCACGGCTGCGCGGCCTGCAGGTCGCCTGGGCGACGGCGTGCCCTCTGGAGAGCGGCTACGCCTTCGGCATCGCCCGGCAGCTGTTCGAGCCGATGCTGGCGGCACTGCCCGAGGAGGAACGCGCGCGGGTGCTGGAGGGAGTGACGCTCCCGGCCGCCGACGTGATCTGGCGCAACAGGCGCGGGGGCGATCTCGCGGAGGTGCTGCACGGGCTCTATTGGGTGACCGTACGGCTGGCGCGGCGAACCCCGCTGCTCATCGTGCTCGACGACGTGCAGTGGTGCGATCCGGAGTCGCTGCGATGGTTCGCCTACACGCTGCGGCGGCTGCACGGCGTACCGGTGGCGTTGGTCGTCTCCCGCGCGGCCGGCGTGCCCTCGGACTGGCCGGACACGCTCGAGACGACGTGCTCGATGATGCCGTCGGTACGCCTGGGCGCGTTGCCTCAGGAGGCGGCGAGCGCGCTGGTCACGGAGCAGACGGGCGCCGAACCCGACCCGGCGTTCGTCTCCCGCTGCATCGCGGAGACCAGAGGGAACGCCTTCCTGCTCGCCGAGCACGTCAGGACGCTGGACCGCGGCGAGCGTCCGGAGACGATCGCCCGATGGGTGTCCGGCCTGCTGCGGGCGGCCGGCCCGGGGGCCGCCGAGCTCGCACGGGCCGTCGCCGTCCTGGGCGAGCAGGCCACGCCGGACGCCGTGGCCGGGATGGCCGAGCTGAGCTGCGCCCGGTTCCCGGCCGTGCTGTCCGTCCTGGTGCAGATGGGCCTGCTGCAAGACGGCTCGCCGCTGCGCTTCGTGCACCCGGTGGTCCAGCGGACCGTCCTCGACGAGGCGCTTATCGCTTCGCAATGTGCCATCTATATCGGCCGAACACCCTTCTAACCATGCACACCCAGACATACAACCCTGTCGAGCAGGTCGCTCCGCCCCAGGATCTTCCGCAGCCGGATCGCGGCAGCATCCTGGCCGTCTTCGAGAAAATCGGGTCGGTGGCCGTGCCGATCGCGGTGGCCCTGTACGCGATGCTCTACCTGGGCCTCCAGCAGGTCTACGCGATCTTCGGCATCACGCCCGAGCAGGCCGGCCTGGACCAGGCCACCGTCTTCGCCAGGCTCGTCGGCACCCTGGTGGAGATCTTCCTCTACCTGCTCCCCGTCGTCGGCGTCATCGTCACGCTCTTCTGGCTGGTCAACCTCCTGACCAAGGGCGCGGCCGGGCGGGCGCTCACCTGGGTCCGCGAGAAGTCATGGGTCGCCGCGACCATCGCGGCGCTGCTCTCGGCGGTCGGCTACTGGGCCTTCCTGACGACCACCAACGGCGTGTCCGAAGAGCTGGACATCGACTACGGCTCCGCCGTCCTGCCGGCGATCGCCATCGCCTTCCTCGGCCTGCTCGCGCCGTACCGGATCATGCGCCAGCGCGGGTCCACCCGGGCCGGCATGAAGGTCATCACGGGTGCGCTCGTCGGCGTCGGCCTCGGCTTCCTCCTCGTCATCCAGATGGTGATGGGAGCGGTGGACATCTACGTCAACGGCAACGGCAACGGCTTCCTCGACATGGTCGGGTTCAAGAACCAGTGGGCCACCGTCCATGACGGCGACGGCAAGCCGGTCGTCAAGGACGACGATCGCGTGCTGATCCTGGGCGAGAAGGAGGGTGCCTACGTCTACTACAACTGCGGTGACCAGGTCACCTACCGCCGCCCGGTCGAGGCGACCGTCCTCGGCGAGTTCGAGATCGACCCTGATTTCACCAACGGCGGTACCGAGGAGCCCACGGCCTGCGGGTACCTGACGGAGCAGCAGTGACCAGGGAGCGCCTGCGCTACTGGTTCGACTCCACCATGTCGAAGGGCACCCCTGCCCTCATCGGCTGGCTGGCGGTGGCCTCGGCGCTGCTCGTCGCCGTCGTCACCCTGGCCGCCTGGCCGTTCGCCGACGGGCTGAGCCTGTGGCGGGTGGCCTGGATGGGCCTGCTGCGGACGCTCGATCCGGGCACCATGGGAGGCGACGACGGCAACTGGTTCTTCGTCTTCATGATGCTCGTGGTCACGCTCGGCGGCATCTTCATCGTCAGCGCCCTGGTCGGCGTGCTCAGCGCCGGCCTGGACACCAAGCTCGACGAGCTGCGCAAGGGGCGCTCCCGCGTGGTCGAGCGGGAGCACACCGTCGTCCTCGGCTGGTCGGAGGAGATCTTCGCGGTCGTGTCCGAGCTGGTCAAGGCCAAGAAGAGCGAGCGCAGGCCGGTCATCGCCGTCCTGGCCGACCGCGACAAGGTCGAGATGGAGGAGGAGCTCCGTGCCCGGCTGGGCGAGATCGGCAGAACCCGCCTGGTGGTCAGGTCCGGCGATCCGGCCGAGCCGTCCGCGCTGGCCCTGGTCAGCCCGGACGCGGCGCACTCGATCCTGATCCTCTCGTCGGACGACGCCGAGCTCGTCAAGACGCTCCTGGCGCTGGGCAGCAGGCGGCGGACGGCATCGGGTCCGTCGGTCGTCGCCGCCGTCACCGACAGCGGCAACCTCACGGCCGCCCGCATCGCCGCCGGCCCCCACGCCGAAGTGGTGGACTCGCAGAACCTCGCCGCACGGCTGGTCGTCCAGTCCTGCCGGCAGTCCGGCCTGTCGGCGGTTTACACCGAGCTGCTGGACTTCGACGGGGACGAGATCTACATGTGGACCGAGCGGATGCTCGTGGGCCGGATGTACGGCGAGGCGCTGTTCGCCTTCGACACCGCCACGGTCGTCGGGCTGCGGCTGGGCGGCGGCCGGGTGGTCCTCAACCCGCGCAGCGACACCGTCATCGGCGAGGGCGACCAGCTCATCCTCATCGCCGCCGACGATTCGGAGATCCGGCCGGCCACCGCGCCGCCCGCCGTCCTGCCGAACACCATCGGGCTACCACCGGTCCCCCGGGCGGAACCGGCCAGGACGCTGATCCTGGGGGACAACCGCCGCCGACGGCGCATCCTGCGGGAGCTCGGGCATCACCTGCTGCCCGGTTCGGAGATCCACCTGGTCGGCCCGGTCGCCGAGGACGTCCCGCTGCCGAGAGACGTCCTCGTCACGGCGAAGCAGGGAGACATCACCGACCGCGCCACCCTCGAAGCGCTCAATCCCGGGATCTACGACCAGGTGATCGTGCTGTCGTGTGACGCGTACGAGCCCCAGAAGGCCGACGCCCGCACGATGGTGACGTTGCTGCACCTGCGTGACATGGACACGGGGGCGGCGATCGTCAGCGAGATGAACGACGAGCGGAACCGGCTGCTGGCCCAGGTCGCCGAGGCCGACGATTTCGTGGTGGGCGGTCGGCTGGTCAGCATGCTGCTCGCCCAGCTGGCCGAGAACAGGCACCTCGGCCAGGTCTTCGACGCGCTGCTGGCGCACGACGGGCCGGACATCTACCTCGAGCCGGCGGAGAACTACATCACGCTCGGCGCGTCCTCGACTTTCGCGACCGTGATCGAGGCGGCCCGCCGGCGCGGCGAGACGGCACTCGGGTACCGGCTGTCGTCGGACAGCGGCACAGCGCCCCGTTACGGCGTGCGGCTCAACCCGCCCAAGTCCGAGCACCTGGCGTTCCGGCCCGGCGACCAGGTCGTCGTGGTGGCCGACAGGTGACAACCTGACGAGGCCGTCCCTGATGATCAGGGACGGCCTCGTCAGGTTGTCATGAGGCCTTCAGATGCGGCTCCAGGAGCTTCGCCCAGGCGGCGCTGACCTTCTCCCACTCCTGCGGGCAGCGCTCCGCCCTGGCCGCCGGCAGGAAGGAGTCGTCCGCCTCGCCCACCAGATCGGCGAACTTCTCGGGGTCGGAGCCGTAGACGAGGCAGGCGTAGTTGTAGCCCCGCTGCTCGTCCATGGAGTGCTCGTCGTAGAACGGCAGGGAGTCGCGGTCGGTGTCGGCCGCGGCGATGAAGTACGACTGGGCGGCCTGCAGCGCGAAGTTCTCCCCCTCCTCGCCGGCCTGGATCATGAAGATCGCGGACAGCTGGTCGACGGCGTCGTCCTCCTTGCCGACCGTGGGAAGGTCGAAGATGCTGATGACGGCGTGGCCGAGCTCGTGGAAGAGCGTGTCCATCAGGACACCGGCGATGTAGTCCTCCTTCTCCTGGTCGGTGCTGAAGTTCTCCTGGGCCTTGGCGACAGCGTCGGTGAGCAGCTCGTAACAGATGGTGATCTTCTTCTCGTCGGGGCTCCAGAAGGCGTTGGCCTGCTTGCATTCCTCGGCCGCGAGGGTGTAGTCGCCTTCCGGCAGCTTCAGCACGTCATTGAACAGGTCGGCCGCCTCCTCCAGCATTTTCTCGTCCTTGAAATTCTTGGCCATCGCCTGGTTCACCTCGTCCTCGGCATCCGCCACGACAACGGAGAACGCGCCTTTCGCTCCGCTGTGGCTGTCGGACGCCGCGGGGCTCTTCTGCCGGGCGGCCGTCGGCTCGGCGCCGCACGCCGTGAGCATCGTCCCGGCCAGGCACGCCGCGACGGCGATTTCTCTGATCTTCAGGGTCATGCGGGAAACCCTGCCGGTCAGGCATTGACAGTCAGTAGACACCGGCCATGGGCCGGTGCCCGGCGACGCACCAGGTCGTCAACGGCCGTCGGGGCCGGGATCCAGGAGAGCCGAGTCGGCGATCTCCTGGGACAGCGCGCGGGCCTCCTCCTCGTACTTCCGCGCCAGATCGGGGTGGCCGGCCTGGCGGTACGCGGCGGCGAGCCTGGAGGCGTTCTCCAGCGCCATCTGCATCAGGCCCTGCTTGCGGTACGCGGCCAGAGCCTCGGCGTAGCAGGGGATCGCTTCCTCGTATCGCCCCAGGGCGGTGAGCACGACGCCTTTGATCGAGATCTCGAAGGCCGCGACGCCCACCGAGGCCGCCAGCGCGATGGCGGCCTCGGTATGGGCGAGGGCTTCTTCCGCCTGCCCGATACGGAGAAGGATCTGGGAGAGGTACGTCAGCGTCCTGGCTTCCACGCGCGGGTCGCCGGACCGGCGGGCCGTCGCCACGGCGCGCCGTGCCACGCGGACCGCTTCCGGCCAGTCCTGCCGCGTGGCGATGGTGAGGGCGAGCAGCGTGCCGCTCTCGGCGAGGAGGATCCCGTCGGCCGCCTGCCCGACCGCTTCGCGCAGGAGCGGCTCGGCGTCGGCTCTGCGCCCCATCGAGTACAGCACGCTCGCCAGTACGCACGCGGCGCCGGCTCCGGTCTCGCGGTCTCCCCGGTCCTTGGCCGCCTGGCGGAGCCGTTCCGCCGCGCCGCTGAACTCGCGGTGGTGGACGACCCGGTCCACCCGTTCCTCCAGCAGGCGCAGGAGGCGGACCGCCAGATGGATGTCGGCGGCCTGCCCGAGCAGCGGCCAGATGCCCGCCAGCTCGGTCTCCAGCCAGGCGGAGGCCTCCTCCTCGCCGGAGAAGCTCAGGCCGGGCCGGGGGCTCGAGCCGGACCAGGATCGCCCGAGCCCCCATGCCGTGCAGGCGTTCTGCAGGGTGGCCAGCAGGTGACCGGCCAGCCGGTCGACCGCTTCCTCCCGCTCGGGATCGGGTTGCCGGCGGGCGTACACCTTGAGCAGGTCGTGGTAGCGGTAGCGGCCAGGAACGGGCGACTCCAGCAGGCTGAGGTCGACGAGCGACTCCAGGAGATGCTCGCTCTCGTCCTCGTCCAGGTCGAGCAGGTCCGCCGCCGCGGCCAGCGGCAGATCGTCGCAGTCCGGCGCGGCCGCCAGCCGGAAGGCCCGTGCCTGCGCGGGGGTGAGCTGGCGGTAGGACATCTCGAAGGTGCTCTGGACATCCAGTTCTCCGGCGCGGAGCGCGTCAAGCCGGCCGCGCTCGTCGAGGAGTTCGGCGAGCATGGACTCGACGGTCCTGAGGCTGCTGAGCGCCAGCCGGGCGCCCACCACGCGGATGGCCAGCGGCAGATGCGCGCACAGGGCCACCAGCCGTTCGGCCGCGGCCCGCTCGGCCGCCACCCGCTCATGACCGACGATCCGGGAGAGCAGATCGACGGCCTCCCCGGGCGTGAGCGTGGCCAGATCGACCCCGTGGGCGCCACCCAGGCCCGGCAGCTTGGGCCGGCTGGTGACCAGCACCGCGCAACCGGGACTGCCGGGGATCAGCGGGGTCACCTGAGCGGCGGCCCGGGCGTTGTCCAGCACCAGGAGCATCCGCCGGTCGGACAGCAGCGAGCGGAACAACGCGGAACGCTCCTGCACGCCCTCGGGAATCCGCTCGTCGCCCACGCCCAGGGCGTGCAGGAACGACGCCAGCACCGAGGAGGGGTCCAGCGGAGCCGGATCCGCGCCCCGCAGATCCACGTACAGCTGCCCGTCGGGGTAGTCCTGCCGCAGAGCGTGGGCCAGGCGCACGGCAAGCGTGGTCTTGCCCACCCCACCGATCCCGGAGACGGCGACCACCGGGGGCGCCTGCCTTCCGGTTGCCCGCAACGCGCCGAGGAGGCTGTACGTCTGCGCCGCGCGGCCGGTGAAGTCAGGGATGTCGGGCGGTAGCCGGCAGGGAACAGGCGGGGCCGGTCGCCGCTCACCGGCATGGCGATGGGAAGCGGCCAGGGCCGGGTCACCCGAGATGATCTGCTGGTAACGGGCGGCGAGGTCCGTCGAAGGGGCGACGCCGAGCTCGCGGGCCAGGAACCGCGTGGTGTCGGTGTAGACGCCGATGGCCTCGCTCTGGCGGCCGGAGCGGTACAGGGCGAGCATCAGTTGCCCCACCAGGCGTTCCCTGGCCGGGTGGGCGCGGGTCAGCTCCGTCAGTTCGGCCACGAGGTACTGATGGCGGCCGAGCGTCAGATCAGCCTCGATCCTGGCCTCGAGAGCGGACAGCCGCAGCTCGGCGAAGCGGGCCCGCTGTCCTTCGGCCCACGCGCCGGGCAGTCCGGCCAGCGCCTCCCCGTGCCAGAGTCGCAGCGCGCTCGCGAGCGTGTCGCCGGCCTCGGCCGGTGGGGCCTGCCGAGCCTGCCGGACCAACGTGGTGAAGTCGGAGGCGTCCAGGGAGGCGGAGCAGCCATACGCTCCGCCGACCGACCGGATGGCTCCCTCACCCAGCACGGCCCGCAGGCGGGACAGGTACGTGCGCACGGTGGCCGCCCCGGTCCGCGGCGGTTCGTCCGCCCACACGATGTCCACGAGCTGGTCGACGGTCAAGGATCGGCCCTCGGCCAGCAGCAGGGCCGCCAGGGTCAACCGCTGCTGCGGGGAGCCGAGCTGGAGTTCCTCCTCGCCCCGCCAGCCACGAACCGGCCCAAGCACCTCGAAACGCACAGATCACATCGTAGGTTGCGGCATACGACGAGTCCGGCAACTCCGGCAGGGCGGGGATAAATGCCGGGACAGATCGCGGCAATGGGACCGGTTATCGCCTGTCAATGCCGCCCTGTGAGGCTCCAGCTCGTCCGTTGAGAACACGCTCAAGGAGAACTGATGAGCAACGAGATCGAGTTGACCGACGCCGAACTCGCGTCCGTCGTCGGCGGTGTGTGGCCGGATCTGGACTTCAGCCTGCCGGACTACATCGAGATCGGCCACGGCAGGGGCTGCCTCTGCCCGGGCCGGCCGAACCTGTACTAGCGGTTCGGGCCTGTCCGAGGGGACCCGGGCCCGCGTCTGAGGGGCTCGGATCAGTGTTGAGAGGCTCGCGCCCCGTTTGACGGCAAGGGCTGGAAAGAGCGCCGCCGGGACAACCCGGCGGCGCTCGTCATGTGAGGAGTCAGTTGATGCGGCAGGTGTACCGCAAGGAAGCGCTACGACATCACCGGCGAGCGCAAGCTCAGGTTCCTTCGTCCAGCGAGATTCCCCGGGGGTGGATCGGCACCCTGTGGGCGGTGGTCGCCGCGCTGATCCTCGCCCTGGTCGTCATGAGCCTGCGGGTGGCGGGGAAGCTGTGAGGAAGGTTCGGCTGGTCCAGCAGAGCACGGCGGTGGACTGCGCGGCCGCCTGCCTGGCCATGGTCCTCAACCACCACGGCCACGGGGTGTCGCTGCGCGACGTGCGGGACAGGACGGGGGTCGGGAGGGACGGCCTGTCGGCGCGTGACATCATGCGCGCCGCCCGAGGATACGGGCTCAAGACGCGGGCCTTCTCGCTGGAACCGCAGGCGATGGCCGGCAAGCCACTTCCGGCCATCGCGCACTGGCGGTTCGAGCACTTCGTGGTGGTGGAAGCGTGGACCCCCCGCCAGGTGACCATCGTGGACCCGGCGGCAGGAAGGATGACGCTCAGCAGGAGGGAGTTCGCCAGGGACTTCACCGGCGTGCTGCTGACCTTCGAACCGGGACCCGGTTTCACCCGGCAGCCCCGGGCTCGCGGGTGGTGGCACTCGCCGGTGGTGCGCGCCGCCGTACGCGACAAGAAGGCGCTGTTCGCGCAGATCATCGCCGCGTCGGCGCTGCTGCAGGTGATGGGGTTGCTGCTTCCCGCGGCCTCCGGCGTGATCACCGATCGGGTGCTGCCGGGAGGCGATGAGGGGTTGCTGGCGTTTCTCGGGATCATGCTCGCGGTCGGGGTGCTCACCCACCTGGCGGTGGGGCAGCTGAGGACGCTGCTGCTGGCGATGTTGCGCACACGCGTCGACGGGGAGATGACCGAAGGGATCGTCGCCCATCTGATGGCGCTGCCGTACCGGTTCTTCGCCCTCCGGGGAGCGGGGGACCTGGTGACGCGGACCGCCAGCCTGGCCCAGGTACGTGCCCTGCTCAGCGGGCAGATCGTCGCGGCGATGCTGGACGGGCCGATGGCCGCCGGCTATCTCGTCCTCCTGCTGGCCATCGAGCCGAGCTTCGGACTCGGCCTGATCATGATCGCGGGCCTGGAGATCCTCGCGCTGTTGCTCACCCAGCGCAGGGTCGGCGAGCTCATCACCCGCGAGCAGATCGCCCAGGCCGACGCGCAGACCAAGCTGATCGAGTCCATCAAGGGCATGGAGAACCTCAAGGCGGCGGGCGCCGAGCAGCGCGCGTTGAGCCGCTGGCGGGAAGCGTTCGGTCGTCAGCTGGCCGCCGCGCAGCTCGGCGGGCTGACAGCGGGCTCGGTCACCTCGGCGACGGCGACCGTGCGGTTCGCGGCCCCGGCCGCGTTCTTCTGGATGGGGGCCTGGCAGGTCCTGTCCGGGGACCTGAGCCTGGGACAGGTCCTGGCGCTGAACGCGATCGCCGTGGCGGCGCTCACCCCGCTGGGGTCGCTGATGGGCAGCCTGCACCAGCTCCAGACCGTGGGTGCGCACGTGGAGCGGCTCGACGACATCGCCGCCACCCCGCGCGAGACGTTTCCCGTCCAGGCGGAACGGCCGTCGGCCGTGGGCTTCATCCGGCTGCGCGACGTCAGCTTCCGCTACGACCAGCGGTCCCCGTGGATCCTGCGCAACATCTACCTGAGCATCAGCCCCGGAGAGAAGATCGCCCTGGTCGGCAGCTCCGGATCGGGCAAGAGCACGCTCGCCCGGCTGCTGCTGGGCCTCTACCAGCCGGACGAAGGCGAGATCTTCTACAACGGGCAGCCCGCCTCCCAGATCGACATCAGGCACCTGCGCACCCGTTTCGGCATCGTCAACCAGGAGCCCGTCCTGTTCAGCGGATCCATCAGGGAGAACATCTGCCTCAACGACCCTGACGCCTCCTACGAGCGCATGGTGCGAGCGGCCCGGCTGGCCCACATCCACGACACCATCGACGCCATGCCGATGAAGTACGAGACCATGCTCACCGACGGCGGGCTGATCTCCGGAGGCCAGCGCCAGCGCATCGCCCTTGCCCGCGCCCTGCTCACCGAGCCTGCGGTGCTGCTGCTGGACGAGGCGACCAGCCATCTGGACACCAGGACCGAGGCCATCATCGAGCACAACCTGAGCCACCTGCCGATCACCCGCATCGTGATCGCCCACCGGCTGAGCACGGTACGGGACGCCGCGCGGATCTTCGTCATCGACAAGGGCAGCGTCGCGGAGGTCGGCGACCACGACCATCTCATGAGCCGGAGAGGCCGATACGCGGCGCTGGTCGGCCATGACGCCTCCGCTGCGATCACCCGCGACCAGTCCTGACGGGTGGATTCCGCAGGTCCTCGCGGCCGGCGCCCGCGCCCCTTCGCTCCTCGTCCCGGCGGCCCCGAAACCGCGGGCGGGTCAGCTGATCGCGTGAAACAGGATGCCGTAGGTCTCCTGGGTACTGATGGTGATCTCCCGCCAGCCCAGCGGATTGTCCTCCAGCAGGTAGGTGCCGCGATCGGTCCTCGTCATGTCCAGACGGCCCAGATCCTCGAAGGCCGACTCGTCGAGCCGCTGCCTGATCCTCCCCACGGCCTCCGCACAGCCGGACACCCCCTCCTTGGCCGCCATCGCGGCCCTGGCCTGCTCGGTCATGTAAGGCTCGGTGCAGATGCGCGAGATGGAGTCGCTGCCCATCAGGCTGAGGAACGCCTGCGCCTGCTCGACCTCCTCCGGCAGCCCGCTTCCGGAGAACCGGTCCACGGTGGTCAGCGTCGTGGCCAGACACAGGAACCAGGCGACCCCCAGGACCGCCGGCTTGACCCCGCGCAGCCTCCCCTTCCGGTAGAGGACGAACCCGACGATCGGCAGGGCAACGACTCCGACGAAGCTGACGACGGTGAACAGGAACACCATGACGGCCAGCCCGACCAGGATCGCGGCGAACCCGCCCGTTCCCATCCCGCCCAGCGCCTGCTGCACCGCCCCGGGACCCTGATCGCCCCAGACCTGGCGGTTCTTGGCCGCCAGCTCGTCGATGACGCTCGACCCGCCACCAGGCGGCGGGTCTGCATGAGACAGCCTGGGGGCCGACATGCGGGGCGGGGTGCTGGGGACGTGGTGGTCGCGGTACACGCCACCGGACGAGTCGCGTACCTGGTCACCCCATTGGCCGTTCTCGCTCCACCGGGTCTTGCCCTGGGGGTCCTGGCGCCAGCCGGGTCCGTACATGGTGGTCCTCTTCAGGGTGTTCCGGCAGTCGTGTCTGCCGGTCGGGGGTCGGGTGGGCTTGCTCCGGGTTCGCGCGGCGCCGTGCGCCGCGCGCCTCGTCGTCCTCGGTGCCGCCCGCCGTATCGACGTCGTCGGAGGCGGGCAGCGGCGGGGGTCAGCGGGTGGCTTCGCTGCTTTCCCTGACGGCCTCTTCGACGTCGCGCTGGGCGACACGGGCGCTGCTCACCCTGGCGATCGCCCGTGACTGGTTGATCCCGTAGTTGTCGTTCCACCAGATCCGGCCGACGCCCATGATGTAGCCGTCCGTGATCCGCAGGGTGACCGCGTTACTGCGTCCGCTGCTCCACCCGCCGACCGCCGTCGACTGCAGCTGACCGTTGCACACCCCGCGCGTCTGGCTGGGCCGTTGGCAGTGCTTGAGCTGGATGGTCATGTGCTTGGAATAGCCCCAGGTCTGGTTGCTGGAATTGAGGTACGCGCAGGCGACGGCCGTCCGCGAGTCGTAGAAGACGTGGACGTACGCGGCGGTGTCCCCGCTCTGGATCCGCACCGGCGTGTGCAGGATGCGCACGCCTTCGCAGCTCGCCGACTGGGCCGACTGCGCCGGCTGGGCCGAGGCCGCCGCCGGTGAGACCAGCAGTCCGGCTGTGAGCAAACCTATGAACGCGGCACGCATGAGTTCTCCTCGTGTCGTTGGCATGCCAGACAGGTTGGCCAGGAAACGACATCGGTGGAAGGATTTTGGAACTTGAACTGTCCCACCGCCCATACAGCGCTCTGACCTGCTGTTTCAGCGGCCCGGCAACGGTTACACGGGGGATCGCATGAACGTGGATGAAACGGCCGACGCGCTCGGCCATGCACTGGACGAGGCCGCCGCGGGCTTACGCGAAGCGCTGGAATCCGCAGGGAAACAGCAGAAGTACCTGGTGCATCGCGTGAGAAACGCCACGGCCTCGATGGTGTCGAACTGGTTGTCCGGTCAGCGCCAGCTCACCAAGGGCACCAGGCTGCCGGGTGTCGAGGACATGCGCGACATCGTCACCGCCCTCGAGGTGTCCGGCGATCGTGCCGACCGGCTGCTGGCCGTCGGCGAACGGATCGACGACCTTCGCGGCACCCTGGAGAAGACCGGACGTGGATGGCGCCAGAACGCTGCCGGCCGTATCGCCTCCGCCGCAACGGGGTCTCCTGACGCACCGCCGCCGTCCGCCGTCTCGCCGGACCCCCTGACCGCCACGGTGAGACCGGCGGTCGACGCCACGACCGCCGCGGTGGGATCGACGGTCGATGTCACGGCAGCCCCGGTGGGATCGACGATCGACTTCACGACAGCCGCCATGGGATCGGCGGTCGACGCCACGGCAGCCGCGGTGGGACCCGTGGTCGGCTCCACGGCGGCCACCGTGGGCTCGATGGCCGGCTCCCCCACGTCGCCGCCCGTTGCGGGGGCGCTCTCCGCGGCGCCGCCATCCGTTGTGGCCTCGTCCGGCGGCGCTCCGGTGTCCGTGACGGCATCCATCGCCGCCGCACCGCCGCGCGCTGCCGGAACGTCGCAGCCAGACGTCAGGGATGCGCGTGCCGTACCCGTGGACACGCGAGACGTCGGGGTCCTGGCCGACCCGGAGCGCAACCACGGCGGCGGAACCGGGGGCCGGGGCAGGACCCCACGGACGGTCCCGGTGACACACGCCGCGCTGGCCGCCGTCGTCCTGGCGGGGCTGGCGTTCTACGGCGGCACCCTCGTCGGCGGCACCGACCGCCGCGCGGGCGAGGGCACCGAACGCTGCGGCGCGTGGACGCACGCCGGCCAGGGCGTGCAGCTGCAGCCCTGCATCAAGGTCAGCGACGAGACCCTCATGGTAAGGACGCGGCTGCGGGGACCCGTCGGGATCAAGACCGACATGGCCGTCCAGCTGTACGACCCGATGACCGAGCTGCCGGTCTCCCAGCAGCTCAAGTGCCACCAGATGTACATCACGGTAGAGGGGCAGGTGCAGTCGTGCGGGTACTTCGCGGTCCGGACCCTCTCCGGGCGGGACTACGCCGCGAGAAGCTCCTGGAAGATCGAGAACGGCCCGGCGTTCATCGGCGAAGTCCTCAGCCCCACGCTGCGCTGGTGACGGACGCGGTCCATCTGTCGCCCGTCCGCTACGCCGGCCCCGCCTTGGTCGGCCCCACCGACCACCTCGACCCCTACCGGTGACGCCCCTCGCTGGTCAGCACTGACCTGGGAACATCCTTAAGGGCCGCGTCCGGCTTGCAGCGGTTACTCGTGGGTGTCGACGGGATCAATGACGAGGTCCTGAACGCGGGGAAGCGGAGCCGGATCATCGTCGAGGGAGTAGACCTCAAGGCACGACAGGTAGCCGTCCTTGACGAACAGCAGTACACCGTCACCACGACCCGTCACGCTGGCGGAGACCAGCACGCCGTCCCGCACCGGGGACGCGTCCGAACGGCGAGCAGTTCCTGGACCGAGATCCCGCGTCGCGCAACCACAGCCGCATCGACGCAGGACGATCACCTCAGGAACCTGCGCTCGCAGCTCGTCCACGCCAGGAAGGTCCTGAGCGAGAAGGGCCAGGATGACGGCTTGCTCCTCCTCGGACAGCGTGCGCTCGTGATCGGCCATATCGCCAAGGTAACCGTTCTTCCACACCAAGGGCGTGCCGACGCGGCCGACACGTGGCGACCTGCTCAGGGCTTCCGGGCAGTTGGAGTCCAGCCATGTGGCGGTCAGGTCCCGGCAGATCGCAAACCGTGAACCACGCCGCCGGGCAGGGTCATCGACGCGTCGAGGTCGACGTGCTTCATGCGTCGGTCACGTCCGGGAGCGTACGGGGGCTCGAGTGCCCTGTCACCCGGTTTCTCGATCTTTGAGTGCTTTGGATCGGGTAAGGCGGACCAACAGGACGGGTGGACCCAACTTTCTGCGCACCGGCCGATCGTTTTCCCCGCGCGTGCGCCCTCGCCCGAAGGAGGATGACGACGTGGCCGAGAGCGTGATCCCGCAGCAGGGCATGTGGTTCGAACATGCCTTGGAGTACGAGATGGACCCCCAGAACGGCATCCGCCCCGCGCGTTGTGTTGTCACGCGCATCGCCGAACCGGGTGTCACAGTCCTGCCCCAGGTGCTCTGGCGGCGACTTGACGACTCAGACGAGGACAGTCTGAGCAGCATCGACACCGACCTGTTCGACGACGTCGTGCTGCGCTGGCTGACTCCTGAGGAGTGCGCTCTCGCGGTCATGGAGGCGCGATTCCACGAACATTGAGACCACCGGCGCACAACCATCGCGAGGCGCGGCCAGGAAACCGCCAGGGCAGCCGCGCCCCGGACGTCCACTGCGAAGGGCGACCCCAAACGACCGGCGCGGGAGCATTTCGGCCAGCCGCGGCGAGGTGTGGCTCGAGAACGGCCGGGGCAGTGAGGCGGGAGCCGGAAACGGGTACTGCCACCGCCGCCTGGTGCGATCCGAAGCTGGGCACGAGGATCAGCGCGGGGCGGCGGCGGGTGTGCGGGCGGCGGCTCGGGTGACGATGCGCGTGCGGGTCCACCGGGCCATGGCGCCGCGGCGTTCCAGTTCCAGGACGACGAGGAGGCCGAGGGCCGGTACGGCGCCGCCGACGACCGCGCCCGCGAGGAGGGCGAGGTACGGCGCGCCGGAGCGGGCGAGGCGCCGGAGCGCCGGGGCGGGCCGTCCGGTCTCCGCGTCGCGGAACGTGACGTGTACGGACGCCCGGCCCGGTGTGGCGCCGTCCTCACGCGCGGCCGGGATGAGGATGAAGATGACCAGCCCCGTCACCGCGTACGACAGGCCGGGCAGGAGGTCTCGCAGGAGGGCGTCGGCGGGCATCGGGCCGCCGGTGAGGAGCCGGTGGGCCTGGACGGCGAGCAGCCCGAACAGCGGGGAGGCGAAGAACCACACCACGCCGTCGAGCAGCATGGCGAGTGTCAGCCGTCCGATGGTGGGCGGCGCGAGGTCCGGGACGGGTGCCGGCCACGGATCCGGCAGCAGCCGGGCGGCCGGGACCCCCAGTGCCCAGCCGAGTCCCGCGCCGGCCGTGTTGATGATCAGATCGTCCAGGTCGAACAGCCGATACGCGCAGGGGTAGAGGCCCCACAGGCCGGTGAGCTGGGTCAGCTCGATCGCCAGCGAACCGGCGAAGGAGATCAGCAGGGTGCGCGGCAGGCCGAGCCGCTGCCGGTAGCGCAGCAGGAAGCCCATTGGCACGAACAGGGCGACGTTGAACACGATCTGCAGCATCGACCTGCTGTACAGCGCGGCGAACAGGCCCTGTCCGGCGTTCTCCCTGATCACGTCCTGGACGCTCGACAGCGGCTGCCAGCGCGGCGTCGCGAGGCTCTGCCGGATCGCGCAGAAGTCCGGCGTCACCTCGGGCAGCGGGAACAGGGTGAAGGCCACCACGCCGCAGGCGTACAGGACGAGCATCGCCGTGACGAACCCCGACCATCGCCCGATGCGCCCGAAACGGCCGTACTGCCGGGACACGAAGGGCAGCAGCAGCAACGCGATGGCCAGCGGGGCGAGCAGCAAGGCGATTTTCGCCTGGGTCAGGTAGATCTCCACAAGGGGCGGAGTCTAGCCAGAAAGGACATATCACCCTAAATTCCGCATACACCGCATCCGCCCCACATGTCCTCTGCCGCCGTGCTCGCCCGTTCGTCGACGCGACCGCGTCGAAGACGCACGCCGTGCACGGGGAAGCGGGGCGCCCGAGAGCCCTCGCCGCCGCGCCCGGCCGGGGCGGCGGCGAGGAGATGGGTCAGGTCACCGGCTCCGCCTGTGAGTGGCGGAAGACGCGCGTGTCCCAGACGGCGACGCCCGCCAGCACCAGCAGCCCGACGACGGTCAGCGCGAGCGGCGGGACGGCGGGCACCAGCAGCCCCACGACGACCATCGCGCACAGCACGCCGATCGCGACGATCCGGCCGGTCGACAGGGCGCCGAACACGGCCCGCTTGAACATCGTGTGCCCGGCCAGGTAGAGCACGGGCCCGCCGAGCGCCATCAGCACGGTCCAGGGGCTGGAGTGCCCGCCGGGGTGCGCGATCACCAGTTCGTCGCCGACCGCCGAGACGATGATGCCGGCCACCATCGGGATGTGCATGTAGGTGTAGGCGGAGCGTCCGAGGCGTCCGGGGTCGTCGGAGCTCTCGATGCGTTCCGCGGCGAGGTCGGCGGTGAGGTCGAAGTAGACCCACCACATGGCGATGCTGCCGAGCAGGCAGACGGCGAAGGCGACGAACGTCAGCGCGTCGGTCTTGGCGTCGGCCAGCGTGGTGCCGGTGACCAGGATCGACTCGCCGAGCGCGATGATGACGAACAGCTGGCAGCGCTCCGCCATGTGCCCGCCGTCGATCGTCCACTCGGTGGTGGTGGAACGTCCGAGCCCGGGGGTGCGGAAGCCGGCCGCCGGCGCGCCGTAGTCGATCAGCAGCGCGACCACCCAGAGCGCCGCCTGCGCGGTGCCGCCGAGGATCGCGCCCGCGATCCAGAACACCGCGGAGAGGGCGAACCAGAACCCGACCCCCAGGAACACCCGTTGCAGCGCGTGACCGCGGGTGAGCAGGGCGACCACGATGGTACGGCCGATCTGGATCGCCACGTAGGCGCACGCGAACCAGATCGCCCGGTCGCCGAACGCCTCGGGCACCGCGGCCGCCATGACCAGGCTGGCCAGCATGAGCCCGGCCAGCGTGAGTCTGATCACCGGGTGGTTGGGATCACAGAAGTTGGTGGTCCACGCGGTGTACATCCACGCCCACCACACGGCCAGCATCAGGAACAGCGTCTGCAGCGCGCCCCCGGCTGTCGGGTGTTCGAGCAGGAGGTGGGACAGCTGGGTGACGGCGAAGACGAAGACCAGGTCGAAGAAGAGCTCGAAGGGGGCGACCCTGGGGCCCTCCGCGTGGAGGCGCAGCACGCTCATCGGGGCGTGACGCCTTCCGGGCGGGCGCCGCGGGCCCCGGCGGCGGACTCGGGCGCAGGCGTCTGCGATAAGGAGTCAGGCCCGGCGCTGCGCCGGACATCGATCAGGAGCGACATGCGGCACACCTTAGTGACACCGGCCCCCTGATGTTCGCGTCAGGCCTTTCCGGAAGCCCGCTGGCGCTGGTTGTAGCGGCCGACCTTGGCCCGGTTGCCGCACACGTCCATCCGGCACCAGCGGCGGCTGCGGTTCTTGCTCACGTCGAGGAACCACAGCACGCACCGCGGGTTGCCGCACGGCCGTACCCGCTCGGGGCGCTCGCCCAGCTCGCGCACCAGGTCGGCGGCCGCCGTCCACGCGGCGTGCCAGGACGGGTCGTCCAGCACCAGCTTCTCGTACGGCCCGCCGTCGCCGATCTGGGGCCGCCGGCCGCCGTGGGAGAGCACGGCGTTGAGCGGCGCGGAGCCGCGCCCTTCGAGCTGGTCGCGCATGGCGGCCCTGGCCTGTGTCAGGCGGTCGCGGACCCGCTCGAGGTCGTCGCCGCCGGGCAGGTCGTGGTCGGCCAGCCAGGCCAGCACCCCTTCGGGCGTGTCGAACTGGTCGACGAGCGCCCCGTTCTCCACCCAGACGGTGTCGACCAGGTCCAGCCCCAGGGGCTCGTCGCGGAGCGGCCGGATCCTCAAAACTAACCCCTCAAGATGAGTTGACCGGTTAATGTCGGCCATGCTATCACTTAACCACCAAACCTCGTTTAGGGAGTTAATGATGACGATCGCGTACCGCACCGCGGTGATCGACGGGCTTGACGTCTTCTACCGTGAGGCCGGCGACCCCTCGGCGCCCACGCTTGTCCTGTTGCACGGCTTCCCGACCTCGTCGATCGCCTACCAGGAGCTGATCGCCGAGCTGGCCGACGAGTTCCATCTGATCGCGCCCGACTACCCCGGCTACGGGCACAGCTCGGCGCCCTCCGCGCAGGACTGGGAGTACACCTTCGACCACCTCGCCGACGTGGTCGACCGGCTGCTCGACTCGATCGGCGTGACCCGCTACGCCGTCTACGTGCACGACTACGGCGCCCCCGTGGGCTTCCGTCTCGCGGTGCGCCACCCCGAGCGGATCACCGGCATCGTCACCCAGAACGGCAACGCCTACGAGGAGGGCCTGACCCCCTTCTGGGAGCCGATCAGGGCCTACTGGGCCGAGCCGTCCAAGGAGAACGGCGACGCCCTGCGCGGCCTGCTCACCCGGGACGCCACGCACTGGCAGTACACCCACGGCGTGCCCGACACCTCGCTGGTCAACCCCGACAAGGAGGCCTTCGACCAGGCGCTCCTCGACCGGCCCGGCAACCAGGAGATCCAGCTCGCCCTGTTCCTGGACTACGGCACCAACCCGCCCCGCTACCGGGAATGGCAGGACTACCTGCGCACCCACCAGCCGCCGCTGCTGGCCGTCTGGGGACGCAACGACGAGATCTTCGGTCCTGACGGCGCGCGCGCCTTCGCCCGCGATCTCCAGCAGGCGCGCATCCACCTGCTGGACGCCGGCCACTTCCCGCTCACGACCGAACTGGAGCAGAGCGCCGCCCTGATCCGCGACTTCCTCCGCTCGCTGCGAACCTCGCTATGAACGGGGTCCAGCTGAAGAGCGTGCTGACGGCGACCGTGGCCGCCCTGGCCGGGTTACTGCTGCTGGCCGCCGTCACCAGCTTCACCGGGCTGGCGCTGTTCGCGCTGCCGTTCGCGGCCACCGCCGGGATCGTGGCGCTGGCGCCGAGCGCGCCGTTCGCGCAGCCGCGCAGCATCGTGCTCGGCCACGTCAGCGCGACGGTCGTCGCGCTCGTGCTCACCGCGCTGGCCGGCCCGTCGGTGTGGACGGCCGCGGTCGCGGCGGCGCTGTCCACGGCGCCGATGATGCTGCTGCGCGCTCCGCACCCGCCGGCCGGCGCCACCGCGGCGCTCGTCGGTCTCACCGCCCCCGCGCCGCTGTTCCTGCTGAGCCCGGTGGTCACGGCCAGCGCCGTCGTGATCGCGGGCGGCGTGGTGCTCGGCCGGATCCTGCCGGGCCACCGCTACCCGGCCTCCTGGCGGTGACGGCCGGTCACAGTCGCGGCTCGTCGGTGCCCAGCTCCGCCGTCCTCTTGAGTTCGGTGCCCAGCTCCGCCGTCCTCTTGAGGTCGGCCAGCCAGGCACGGATCGAGGCGTCGAGCGCCGCGCGCATGCCCTCGGGGTCGGCCTCGACGGGGGCGCCCGCCCAGGACTCGCGGGTGCGCACCAGCACCCCGCCGTCCACCGGCTCGAACGTCCAGACGTGGACCCCGTCGATGCCGTGGGCCGGGCCGCCCCAGACGATGCGGCGCCGCGGGACGAGTTCGGCGACGGTGGAGCTGATGCCCAGGCCGTGGGTCTCCCAGTCGAAGACCGCGCCGACCGCGAGTTCCTGGCGCAGGGCCGCGGTGTCGATGCCGGCGTTCCAGGTGGGCCAGGCGTCGATGTCGGTGTGCAGCCGCCAGACCTGGTCGAGCGGGGCGCGCACGAGGGTCTGGTGCTCGACGATGACGGGGGCGTGGAGGTCGATGTCCATGGGGGATCCTTCGCTGTCGGTGATGGCGGGGTGTCAGTTGTCGGCGATCCAGGAGCCGTGGATGCCCGCCACCACCCGGCGGGGCAGGTGCACGGTCGCCACCGGCGCCCCGCTCAGGTCGGTGGCGTCCAGCACCAGCAGCTGGGAGGCGTCGGCGTGCAGGTCGCTGACGACGGTCAACAGGTAGCCGTCGTCCTCGCGGGTCGCGCCCTGGGCGGGCACGAAGACCGCCTCGCTGGGCAGGCGCCCGTCGCCGACCGGCAGGATCTGGCGGCCACCGGTGACCCGGTCGTACTTGACCACCCCGTAGCCGCCCACACCCCGCTCGTCAGGGAAGGAGACGGCGTAGTGGTAGCGGTGCTCGCGGCCGAGCAGGTCGTCGTTGATCGTCGGGAACTCCACCACCAGGTCGTCGACGACCTCCTCGGCGACCGTGCCCGCGCGCATGTCCACGGTCCACCGCCGGGTCAGCGACCGCGAGTTCGGCACGACGCCACGTCCGGGCAGGCCCGCCCACCACTTCCATGACTGCTCGAAACCCGCGCGGTCCATCGCCGGGCCCTCGACCACGATCCGCCCCTGGGCGTCCTCGTAGGCGTTGGCGGTGTGCAGCAGGTTGCCCGGCTCGACGTCGAACCACCGCACCTTCGCGGCTCCGCCCTTGCCGCGCGGCATCACGCCGATGCGCGTGGCCTGGGCGTCGCTCCACGCGTACGGGATGCCGGAGGTCTCGGTGTGGTCGAAGGTCACCGACCCCTCGACGAACACCACGAAGTGCTCGGTGATGGCGAAGTCGTGCTTGAGGGAGGCCGTCGCCCCCGGCACCTCCTCGCTGAGCACGATCTCGCCCGCCGCCGAGGCCACGTGGTAGGTCAGGTAGGGCGGGAACGGCGAGGAGCCGAAGAAGTGCAGCTCACCGGTGACCGGGTCGCTCTTGGGGTGCGCGGTCATCACCGTGGTCAGCTTGCCGGCGAAGTCGTAGGCGCCGACGGTCTCCAACTCGGCGGTCAGCTCGAACGGGTAGTTCGCCTCGCACAGCGCCAGCAGCTTGCCCGCGTGCTCGATCACGTGCGTGCCGGCCGTGCTGGCGGTCAGGTCCGGGCCGCTCTCGGTCATGTACGGCGCGCCGTCCAGGGCGGGGGTCCGCACCCAGCGGTTGCGGTACCACTCCGCCCTGCCGTCGCGCAGCCGGATGCCGTGGACCATGCCGCTGCCCTTCCACCAGTGGGTCGGGGTCACGCCGGGCTTGGGGTTGTGGCTGTTGCGGACCAGCCGGCCGTTCAGCTCGACCGGCAGGCTGCCCTCGACCACCAGGTCACGGGCGGTGATCTCGTCGACGTGGGGGGCGTAGTGACCGGTCAGGTAGGGCGTGTTCACCAGGTGCGTCCTTTCAGCGGGCGACGGTCGCCGCCAGGAGGTGGGGGCCGCCGCCCGGCGCCGAAGGCACCATGGCGACAGCCCCTTTCTTTAGTTAGAAGTTATAACTAAAGTATGCATTCATCACCGAAGGGCGTCAACCGGCACCGAACCGCTTGTGCCCCGGCACAACGGGCTCGCGCGCCTCCCAGCCGCTTCATCCGACGTGACCTGCGAAAACCCCCGTAGAACGCCTGCCTTCGTCCCAGCCACCCGCGACTGCGGTCGCTCCAAGCACGGCATGAAGTCGCCATCTCGATGCCTTGATGGCCGTCAGGAGACCGTGATGAGGTCATGTTCCGTCGGGTCGATCGCAGACGTCCCTTCCGATGACGGGGAGACGGAACCATGCACAGGAAACGCGTAAGGGTTGCGCCCTCGGCCCCTGTCCCGGGAGCCCGCGATGGCGGTGCGTGAGCGGCTGACGCGGCCGCCGGTGCCGCTCGACCAGGTGCCCGAGGTCACGGTGTTCCTCCGGCGGCTCGGTCTGGGAACGCTGCGGCAGGACGCGGTCACCGCGTTCCTCGGCCGCAACGACAGCTGGGCCGGCGTGACCGACGCCGGTGTCCCGGTCTTCGTGAAGAAGACCCTCGGCCAGGCGGACCTGGTCCGCCGGAAGGTGACGCGGTCCAGCGCGATGAGCACGCTGCTCGACGGGCATGCGGCGATCAACGCGCCCAGGCTCCTGGGCGGCGACGCCGCGTCCGGCCTGATGGCCTTCGCCCTGCTGGAGGACGCCCGCAGCGGAGCCGACCTCGCCGCCGAGGACGCCTTCACCTGGGAGCTCGCCCGCGCGGCCGGTGTCCAGATCGGAACGCTCCACACCCTCCAGGCCCCGCCGGCGGTGGCCGAGGACACCTCGGAGCCGCCGCTGCCGCCGCTCGGCCGCCTGTCGGCGCTCCCGCTGAGCGTCTACGCGGCCGCGAGCGGGGCGGAGCTGGAGGCGTGGGCGATCCTGCACAACGACCCCGCGGTCGTCGAGGCGATCAACGAACTGTCCCGGTGGGAGAAGCGCGCCCCCCGCGTCCTGGCGCACTGCGACATCCGGCTCGACCAGTTCCTCCACCACGACGGCACCCTCTACCTGACCGACTGGGAGGAGACCAGGCAGGCCGACGCCGCGCGCGACGTGGGCGCCTTCGCCGGCGAGTGGCTCCACCGGGGCGTGCTCGGCATGGCCGGCAGTGACGACATCGTGAGCGACCGCGAGGTCGTCGCCAACGGCGCCCGCCGCTTCGAGGCGCTGCGGCCGTCCGTCGAGTCCTTCTGGTCGGGCTATCTCCAGGCCCGGCCGGAGGCGCGGGCCGACCGCGAGCTGGCGGCCAGGGCGGCGGGCTTCGCCGGCTGGCACCTGATCGACCGGGTCATCGCCGCCGGCCACCAGCGCGGACGGCTGTCGCCGCTGGAGCGTGCCGCGGCCGGGGTCGGGCGCGGGCTCCTGCTCGACCCCGCCGGGTTCGTCACCACCCTGGGCCTGGGAGGCGGGCGATGATGCGGGCGCTCGACAGGGTGCGCGTCGGCGCGGACCTGACCTCGGCCACCGTGGACGGCCGGGACGTCACCGCAGGCAGCCCCAAGGCGCTGCGCACGGCCCTGGCCGACGCGCTGTACGAGGCCTTCCACACCGGCGGCGACCCCAGGGAGGGCCGGCCGCGCCGGCTGTCCCGCGACCCCGGCTTCGAGCAGGCGCTCCGCGCGATGGTGCCGCACAGCGGCACCCGCGTCCTGGCCCCCGTGGAGCCCGGATCACCCGGAGTGGTCCGCCTGAACGGCGTGCGCGTGCTGGTCCCGGAGGCGCGGCTCGATGCCGCGGCCGACGGCGGGCCGTCGCGCTGGGTCACCCTGCCGGCCGTCATGCCGGCGCTGTCGCCCGGCTTCCTGCTGGTCAACGGATCGCTGGGCCACGGCATGGAGGAGGGCGTGTTCGTGCGGGTGTACGCCGGAGCCGACTCGCCCGACGCGGCACCCGGGCTGTGGGGCGCGATGCTGACCCGGCTGGAGGAGCTCCGGCTGCCCTACCGGGCCAAGGTGCTCTCGGCCCGCGCCCACTACCCGCGCCGCGACAGCATCGTCGTCTACCTGGGGCGGCGTTCGTGGCATGCCGTACCGGACGTCGCGCGGGCCGCGGCCGCGGCCGGAGGGCTGCGCCGGGACCTGTCCGTCTACGTCGCCGAGCTCGGCCGCGGCGTCGGCTGGGCCTGGGAGCCGCGCGATCCCCGGCCGGGGATGCGCGGGCTGAGCTTCGGCGAGCACCGCTCCCACGCCGTCGCCGCCGGGCTGCTGGCCCACGCCGAGCGGGGCGGCGACCGGGAGCACGCGGTGAGCGAGGCGCTGCGGGACGCGGGGGTCGTGCCCGGCGCGGTCCACCGCAACCTCGGCTCGCCGGTGCTCCCCTTCGAGACCTCCGGGCCCGAACCCGGGCCCGGATCCCACGAGATCCAGGAAAGGAGGTGAACGACATGTCGATCGAGACCCTCATGAGGGGTGCCGACGCCTACACCTCGCTGGCCGAGGTCGCGGCGCTCCCGAGCGGCGACGGCAGTGACATCAACACCATCATCTACAGCATCTGCACACTGAGCCTCGACGGTAATTGCTGACGTGATCGCCGTGGCGGTGTCGTGGGCCCGCGACACCGCCCCGGATGGGGAGTGACATTCACCGAGGAGGTTTCATGGCTCCCGCGCTGCTGTTCCCGTTCCAGCCCGCGCATCCCGACGTGGTCGTGCCCTTCGGGGAGCTGGTGGCCGGCGGCCTGGCGAGCCGGCTCTGGATGGGGCAGTCCGTGATGGCCGAGTCCCACCAGACGATCGCCTACCTGGCGGGCCGGGGGATCAAGGTGGCGTCCGGGCTGAGCGTGACGCTGATGCCGTTGCGCCACCCGATGGAGGCGGCGGCGCAGGCGCGCAGCCTCGCGGTGCTCACCGGCCGGCCGGTGGTCGCCGGGTACGGCGCCGCCACCCCCGAGCTGGTCAGGGCGCTGCGCGGCGCGCCGTACGAGCGGCCCGCGACGGCCGCGGCCGGGTACGCCGAGGCCATGCGCGGCGTTCTCGACGGCGGGGTCTCCCGGCACGCCTGCGAGGCATGCGTGGCCGGCGGGGCGCTTCCCCCGATGAAGCACGCGCCCGTCGAGGTGGGTCTGGGCGTGCTGCGCCCCGGCATGGCGCGCAAGGCCGGCGCCGTCGCGGACGTGGCCATCACCTGGATGACGCCGCCCTCCTACGTGCGGGACACGCTGATCCCCGCCCTGTCGGAGGGCGCGGCGGGGCGCGGCCCGGTGCCCCGCGTCGCGGCCGTCGTGCACGTGGCGCTGGCCGACGCCGGCCGCGACCCGCGCAGGCTCGCGCTGGCCGGCGCGGGGCCCCACCTGCGGGCCCCCCACTACACCGACATGCTGAGGCGGGCCGGGGTGCCCGCCGACCCGGACGACCCCGACGCCGGCGCCGCCGCCCTGGTGGAGTCTGGGGTCTACGTGTACGGCACGCCGGAGGAGGTCGCCGAGCGCCTGCGGGACTACCACGAGGCGGGCGTCGACGAGATCGTGCTCAACCCGGCGGGCGTCATGCGGACCGAGGGGTACCAGGCCGCGCTGGCCGACGCCGAGCTGATCCTCGGCGCGATGGCGGGCGCCGATGATTAGCGTGCCGCCCTTCCGCGCCGAACGCCTGCTCGTGCTCGCCACCGGGTCGCTCGGCGCCGCGTTCCTGCCGTACTGGCTGAACTGGCTGAGGCACGGCTACGGGCAGCTGGACGTCCGGGTGGTGCTGACCCGAAGCGCGGAGCGCTTCGTGACCCGGCAGGCGGTCGCCGCCATCAGCGGCAAGGAGGTGCCGCTCGACGTCTGGCCGGACACCGCGGAGCCGAGCTCGCCGCACGTGGAGTACGCGACCTGGCCGGACACCGTGCTGGTCTACCCGGCGACCTACCACTTCCTGAGCCGGTTCGCCAACGGCCTCGGCGACACACCGGTGCTGCTGGCGCTCCAGTGCACCTCCGCGCTGATCGGGATCGCGCCTGCCCTGCCGCCCGGCGCCACCGGCTCGTACGCCTACCGGCGGAACCTCGCGGCGCTCGAGGCCCGGCCCAACGTCGTGGTCGCCGACCCCGTCCCGACGCTGAGCACCCACACCAGGAAGCGGGACGGCCTGGGCGCCGCCCCGCTCTTCACCCTGATCGAGCAGGTGGAACGGCTACGCGAGGAGAGGGGTTCATGAGCGAGACCGTCGAGTCCTTCGGCTCGGGCTTCCTGCGCACCACGATCGTCGGGAACGGCGAGGACGGCTACGTGTGGACCCGGCGGCCAGGACCCGATCGGCGTGACGCGATGCGGATGCCCGATCCCGCCGTGCTGGCGGCCGTCCGGGGGGTGCCGCCAGGACGGGTCAGGCTCACTCTCCCCGTGCGCGGCGACGGCGCCGGGATGGCCTACCGGACCGATCAGGCCACCACCCTCGCGGGTGTCTTCCGCAAGGGACACCCGGACGTGGCGCGGATCGCCGCCGACACCCTCGCGGAGACCGGCGCGACCCTCGCCAGGCTGCACGCGGCACCCCTGCCACCGGCCGACCTGCGGCCCCCTGAGGGCCCGCGGCGTTTGCTGTCCTGGTTGCGGAACGGGGAAGGGCCCCGCGCCGCGCCCGAACTGCGCCGGCACGCGGCCGAGATCCTCGGCCCGAACCGGACCGCCACGGTCGCGGGGTGGTGCGTGCCGGAACGGCCGCGCGCGCTGCTGCACGGCGCCCCCAGCCTCGGCGTTCTCCTGCCGCTGACGCCGGACCACGACGGCGCCCTGCTGACAGGGGAGAACCTGAGCGCCGGCGCGCCGGAGTCCGACGTCGGCTGGCTCGTCGGGGAACTGGTGGAGTTCCGCGAGCTGACCGACCGGTTCGGCAACGGCGCGCTGGACCACGACGCCCTCATCCGCCGCGTGCTGGACGGGTACGCCGCCCCCCTGGACCTGGCCGCCGTGGGCAGGAGCGCGACGGTGCGCTTCCTGAGCCACGCGCACGACTTCGCCGCCTACCTCCAATGGCACGACATCCTCGTGGACTACCTCAGGATGGTCGCCGACGTGATCGACGCGGCGGAGGCCGGGCGGCTGGTCCCGGGGTGACGGCCGACGTGATCCTCTTGCTGCCGGGGATGCGGCGGAGTGCCGCGTTTCAGGCGAGCAGGGCGCGCGTGGCGGGGACGACCTCCCGAGCCCACCGCAGGAGCTGGGTGGCGTCGGGGTTCTCCGGCCAGTAGACGAAGGTGTCGAAACCGGTCTCGGTGGCCAGGTCGGCGAGCACCTGTGCCCATTCCTTCGCGGTGGCACGGATCGGGGTCTCGCCCTCCAACCGTACGGCGGCGCCCCGGGTCTCGGTGATGTCGCCGACCAGCTGCGCCATCCGCGTGATCGACGCCGGGTCGCGCCCCGCCTCGCGGGCGGCGTTGTCGATGAGGTCCTGGGAGGAGCGCCACTTCTCGTAGGGCAGGTAGTGCGGGATCGGCGCGGCCCAGCCGTCGGCCAGCCGTCCGGTCAGGGCGTGGGCGCGCGGCCCGACGCTGCCCACCCAGATGCCGACCTGGTGGGCGGGGGCGGGGCCCGCGTGCACGCCGTTGACGGTGTAGTACTCGCCCTTCACCCGCACGTTCTCGCCCGGCCGCCACATGGCGCGGATGATCTCGATGCTCTCCTCCAGGGCCCGCAACGCCTCGGGAGAGGTACGGGACGGCCCGCCCATGGCGGTGATCGCGGGCCAGAAGGCGCCCGAACCCAGCCCGAGTTCGAACCGGCCGCCGCTCAGCAGGTCGAGGGTCGCGGCGGTCTTACCGAGCATCGCGGGACCGCGCAGGGGCAGGCTGGCCACGTCGGGGAAGACCCGCAGCCGTTCGGTCTCGGCCAGGACGGTGGCCATCAG
This sequence comes from Nonomuraea sp. NPDC003804, assembly GCF_040610675.1. Classification (NCBI taxonomy): domain Bacteria; kingdom Bacillati; phylum Actinomycetota; class Actinomycetes; order Streptosporangiales; family Streptosporangiaceae; genus Nonomuraea; species Nonomuraea sp. NPDC003804. Next base: position 88,664 of record NZ_JBEXMT010000026.1, on the reverse strand, counting down.
CGCGAAGGCGTCGGCGTGCGCGGCGGCGTACGGGTGGTCCTGGACGCCGAGCAGGTCGAGTCCTTCCTGGTCGGCGAGCCGGGCCAGGTCGCGGATGGCGTTGATGCTCGCGGCGTCGGGCGCGAGCTGGATACCGAACCGGGGCGTCACGTGGCCACCTTTCCGCGGCGCTCCGGGGAGCGACACCGATGATCTCGGGAATTCTAGTTTCCGGTCGGCTACAACAAATCTCCCCTCAGGTCCGAATCCCGACACCCCGCCCGATGTTTGCCGCATTGCATGACAAATTAGGACAAAACTCCATATGGCGGTGCTGTAATGGGCGCATGCACAACCCCCCGAACGTCGACGGGCGGGACGACACCGGCGCACCGGCCTCCGAGGAACTGCGCGCGCTCGTCCGCGACTGCCTGGACGACGTGGACGAGCTGGTCAGCCGCTACATCCCGAACGTCGCCACGCTCGACGGCTACGAGGGGACGGTCTCGGCCGAGGAGCTGCGGGACACCGCCCGCGCCTGTTTCGAGCTGTTGCTGCGGCTGATCGGCGGCCTTCCGGTGAGCGACGACCTGCGCGAGGTGCCGGCCCGGCTCGGCCGCCACCGCGCCCACCAGGGTGTGCCGCTCGAGCGGCTGTTGCAGGCGGTGCGCATGGACTTCCGGGTGCTGTGGACCGCTTTCCTGGAGCGCATCTCACCGGCGGACCTGCCCGAGCTGACCCGCTCGGCCGTACGGGTCTGGAACGCCGTGGAGTTCCACACCGTGAACGTGCACGCCGCCTACCTCGACGAGGTCGCCGTCCTCGCCCGCCGCCAGGAGCGCGAGCGCACCGCGCTCGTCGGCAGGCTGCTGTCGTCCGACGGCCGCGATCCGCAGCTCGTGGCACAGGTGGCGACCCTGCTCCAGGTCCGCGCGACGTCGGGGTTCGCGGTCGCGATGGCGCCGCAGGAATTCCAGCAGGACCTGCGCGGCGCCGTGGCGTCGCGGCTCACCGCCGGCGTCACCCACCTGCAGGACCACAACGGCTTCCTCGTCCTGATCGCCGAGCTGCCGCGCGCGGCTCGCGCGGTGCCGTCCCGATGGCTGCACGACGTGCCGTGCGCGCTCGCGCCGGTGGCGGCCGGGCTGTCCGGCGTGCCGGACATGGTGCGGGTGGCCGAGGCGATCGCCGCGACGATGGACGGCGGCGCGACCGGCGCCGTCGCGCTGGGCGACGCGTGGATGCCGGTCGCGGCGGCCCGGCTGGGCCCGATCGCCGGGCTGCTGGCCGAGTCGGTGCTGTCCGGCCTGGACCCGCTGCCGCCGTACGAGCGTGACCGGCTGCTGGAGACGGTGACCGCGTACTGCCGGTCGGGCTCGATCGCGGCGACCACCCGCGAGCTGTACTGCCATCGCAACACGGTGCTGAACCGGCTGAACCGGTTCGCCGAGCTGACCGGCTACCAGCCGACCAGCCCGGTCGACGCGGCGACCGTGCTGTTCGCCCTGCACTGCGCGCGCCACCGCGCCCCCTGACCTCCGGTTGTGCAGATGCACACCTGCGGCGCCGCATGACGGAGCGTTTCGTCATTGTTCGTGCATGGTTCATCGCGCATTGTGTTGTGCATGCCCTAAGCCGGCCGCTCCGCCGGCCACGATTTCGGGGGACCATCCATGCATCTCACTCCACGCGAGCAGGAAAGGCTGACGCTCTTCGCGGCCGCCGAGCTCGCCCGACGGCGGCTGGCTCGCGGCGCGCTCCTCGGCGCGACCGAGTCCATCGCCCTGGTGTGCGACGAGATCCTGGAAATGGCCTGGGACGGCACGCCGCTGGAGACCATCCTCAAGCGCGTGCCGGGCATCATCCCGCACGACCGGCTGCTGCCGGGCGTGGCCGAGGCCGTCCCGAGCCTCCAGGTGGAAGCGCTCTTCCCGCACGGCTCCAGCCTGGTGCACGTCGCCGAGCCGTTCGGCCCCGCCGACCCCACGGGGCCCGGCGCGGTGCTGGCCGCCGGGGACCACGTCGAGCTGGCCCCCGGCCGCCCGCGCGCCGCCCTGGAGATCGCCAACACCGGCGACCGGCCGATCTGGGTCTCCTCGCACTTCCCGCTGGAGAAGGCGAACGCCGCGCTCGCCTTCGACCGCGACGCCGCCCGCGGCCACCGGCTGGACATTCCCGCGGGAACCGCCGAGCGCTTCGCGCCCGGCGAGAGCCGTACCGTCACCGTCGTGGCCCGGGGAGGGACCCGATGACCCGGATGTCCCGGGGCGCGTACGCGTCCCTGTACGGCCCGACCACCGGCGACCGGATCCGGCTCGCCGACACCGGCCTGTGGGTGGAGGTCGAGGCCGACGACACCGAGCCGGGCGAGGAGCTCCTGGGCGGCTGCGGCAAGACCGCCAGGGACGGGCTGCTCGTCACCGGCCGCGCGCCCCGCGACAGCGCCCTGGACATGGTCATCCTCGGCGTCGTGGTCATGGACCCGCTGATCGGCGTCCGCAAGACCAACATCGGCATCAAGGACGGCCGGATCGTCGGCATCGGACGCGCGGGAAACCCGGAGGCCACCGACGGTGTGGAACTGGTCGTCGACTCGCACACCGCGATGATCACCGGCGAGGGGCTCATCGCCACGCCCGGCATGGTCGACTCCCACGTGCACCTGTCCAGCCCCGAGGTCGTGCCCGCCGCGCTGTCGGCCGGCGTCACCTCCCTGGTGGGCATGGGGATCGGCGGCGTGTGGGACGTGGGCGCCAACCCCGCCTACAACCTGCACACCCTCATCGAGGCCTGGCGTGACACGCCGGTCAACGTCGCGTTCCTGGCCCGCGGCTCGTCGTCCTCGCAGGACCTGCTGGAACGGGCGGTGCTCGCCGGAGCCGGCGGATTCAAGATCCACGAGGACTGGGGGGCCACCCCCCGGATCGTCGACACCTGCCTGGGCGTCGCGGAGGCGGCGGACCTGCCCGTCGCGCTGCACACCGACACGCTCAACGAGTCGGGCAACCTCGCCGACACCCTCGACGCCACGCGGGGGCGGACCGTCCACGCCTACCACGTCGAGGGCGGCGGCGGGCACCCCGATCTCCTGGAGATCGTCTCCCAGCCGCACGTCCTGACCTCCTCCACCACGCCCACGCTGCCCCTGACCGCCGCTACCGTCGCCGAGCTGCTGCCCATGACGCTCACGGTCCACCGCGGCCACCACGGCGTGGACAGCGATCTGTCCATCGCGGCCGGCCGGGTGCGCGAGCACGCCATCGCCGCCGAGAACGCCCTGCACGACCTCGGCGCGATCAGCATCGTCAACTCCGACTCGATGGGCATGGGCCGGATCGCCGAGACGGCACGCCGTACCTGGCAGGTGGCCCACGTGCAGGCCACGCTGGCCGGAGAGACCGGCCCCGGCGTCGTCAACAACGCCCGGGTGCTGCGGTACCTGGCCAAGATCACGCTCAATCCGGCCATCGCCCACGGCATGACCCCCGACGTGGGGTCGCTGCGGCCCGGGAGCATCGCCGACATCGTGCTGTGGCGGCCCGTCACGTTCGGCGCCCAGCCGGAGCTGGTGCTCAAGTCGGGCTTCGTGGCCTGGGGGCTGTCCGGCTCCGGCTCGGGCTCCACACGGCTCACCCAGCCCCGCGTGATGAAGCCGTACTTCGGCGGGCTCGGCGCGGCCCCGCGCCGGCTGTCGACCGTCTTCGTCTCCGGGGCCTGCCTCGACGACCGCGCCGCCCGCGCGGCCCTGCCCTCCGGCATCCGCTACACCGCCCTGCGCGACAGCCGGGGGCTCACCTGCGACGACATGGTCGCCAACAGCGCCGTGCCCGACGTGCGCGTCCCGACGACACCCGACCCCGTGCTGGTGGACGGCCGCCCGGTGGACATCCACCACGCCGCCGACCTGCCGCTGACCCGCCTGCAGAACCTGGCCTGACATGCTCGATCTCAAACTGCGCAACGCCCGCATCCGTACCGTCGACGACCTGCGGCCACGCGCCCGCACCCTCGGGGTGTTCGCGGGGCGCGTCGTCGGCCTCGACGACGCGGTGGAGGACCTTCCCGCCCGCACCACGCTCGACTGCTCGGGAGCCGTCGTCGTCCCCGGGTTCGGTGACGCCCACAACCACATGGCCTGGTTCGGCCAGTCCCTCGGCGAGCTCGACCTCGCCGGCGCGGCCACGCTCGACCAGGTGTACGACGCCGTCGCCCGCCGCGCGGCGGGACTGCCCGCCGGCGCCTGGATCGTCGGCTCCGGCTACGACGACACGGTCATGGGCGCCCACCCCCACCGCCACGGGCTGGACCGGGCGGCCGGTGGCCGGCCGGTATGGCTGAAGCACCGCTCCGGCCACATGTGCGCGGTCAGCAGCGAGGTGCTGCGGATGGCCGGCGTGCTCGACGGCAGCGCGCGGGAACCCGACGGCGGCGTGGTGGTCCGCGATCCCGGCGGCGCGCCGACGGGGCTGCTGCAGGAACGCGCCCAGAGCCTGGTGTCCGCCCTCGTCATGCCGTACCCCGTGGCCGAGCTCGCGGAGGCGATCTCCCGGGCGAGCGCCGTCTACGCCGCCGAGGGCCTCACCCACGTCGTGGAGGCGGGGATCGGCCTCGGCCTCATCGGCCGCAGCCCGGTCGAGGCCGTCGCCTACCAGATCGCCCGCGAACGCGGCGGCCTGCGCACGCGGGTGGAGCTCATGGTGGCCGCCGACAACATGCACGCGCTGCGCGCGCACACCGACGACGCCATCACCACCGGGCTCGACCTCGGTCTGCGCACGGGCTTCGGCGACGACCGGCTGCGGCTCGGCCCGATGAAGATCTGGCTGGACGGCTCGCTCATCGGCAGGACCGCCGCCGTGTCCGAGCCCTTCTGCGGCCACGACCACGCCGCAGGCGTCTACCAGGACAACCCCGACGACATGCGCCGGCTGATCGTCGCGGCGCACCGGGCCGGCTGGCGGGTCGCCGCCCACGCGATCGGCGACAGCGCCGTCGACCTCGCTCTCGACGCGTTCGCCGAGGCCCAGCGCGCGGCGCCGCGCGCCGACGTACGGCACCGCGTCGAGCACTCCGGCGTCGTCCGGCCCGACCAGCTCGACCGCTACGCCGAACTCGGCGTGGTCCCCGTCCCGCAGGCCCGCTTCCTGCACGCCGTCGGCGACACCATGGCCCAGGCGCTCGGCCCCGACCGCACCCCGTGGATGTACCGGCACCGCTCCTTCCTCGAGCGGGGCATCCGGGTCCCGGGCAGCTCCGACCGGCCGGTCGCGCCGGGAGCGCCCCTGCTCGGCATGCAGTCCATGGTCGAGCGTCTCAGCAACACCGGCGTCGTGCTCGCCCCCGACGAACGGGTGACCGCGGAGCAGGCGTTGCGCGCCTACACCCTCGACGCCGCGTGGGCCAGCCACGACGAGGCCAGGCGCGGCAGCATCAGCCCAGGCAAGTGCGCGGACTTCGTGCTGCTGTCCGACGACCCCGTCGAGGTGGACAGCGACCGGATCGGCGCCATCGAGGTCATCGCGACCTTCGTGGACGGTGCCTGCGTCCACGGTGCCGACGCCATCGCGGCCGGCACGACTACGACACTCCCGCCCGCAAGGAGTCACCCATGAACACACCCCGCCATGCCGCCGCCGGACCTCCGCCGGGCACCTCTGTCGTCGTGACCGGCAAGGACGCGGCCCGCGTCGCCTTCGCCGCCTTCGTCGGCACGGCCCTGGAGTGGTACGACTACTTCCTCTTCGGCACCGCCGCGGCCATCGTCTTCAACCGGCTGTACTTCACCACGCTCGACGCGACGGCCGCCACCATGGCCGCGTTCGCGACCTTCGGCGTCGGCTTCGTGGCCAGGCCGTTCGGCGCCCTCATCTTCGGCTGGCTGGGCGACCGCATCGGACGGCGCCCCGCCCTGCTGATCACCGTGGTGATGATCGGCGTGGCGACCGGCTGCATCGGCCTGCTGCCCACCTTCGCGGCCGTCGGCGTCTGGGCGCCCGCGCTGCTGGTCCTGCTCCGGCTGCTCCAGGGCATCGCGGTCGGCGGTGAATGGGGCGGCGCCGTCACCCTGGCCGTGGAGCACGCGCCGCCGGAGAAGCGCGGCCGCTACGCCGCCATGCCGCAGATCGGCTCACCCGTCGGCACCCTGCTCTCGTCCGGCGCGTTCGCTCTGGCGCTGCTCGTGCCGGAGCAGCAGTTCGACTCCTGGGGCTGGCGCCTGCCGTTCCTCGCGGCCTTCCCGCTGCTGGCGATCGCCTTCTACATCCGCCGCAAGGTCGAGGAGTCGCCGCTGTTCGACCAGCTTCTCAAGCAGGACGAGCGGGCCAAGATCCCGGCGCTGGAGGTCCTCCGCACGGGGTGGCGGCGGCTGCTGGTGGCGATCGCCTCGGCGCTCCTGGGCATCGGCGGCTTCTACATCCTGACCACCTTCGTGATCAGCTACGGCACCAGCCAGCTGGGCATGTCCCCCGGCCTCATGGTCAACGCCACCCTGGCGGCGGCCGCCGTCGAGATCGTGGTCATCCTCGTCATGGGGCGGGTCGCCGAGCGTATCGGCCCCGGCCGGGTGACGCTGTGGGGCGGTCTGCTCGGGGCCGTGTGCGCCTTCCCGCTCTTCTGGCTGATCGACACCAGGAACCCGGCGGTGATCGTGCTGGCGGTGACGGCCGGCATCGGCGTGGTCTCCATCGCCTACGCGGTCTCCGGCGCGCTGCTCACCGAGCTGTTCCCGGCCCGCCTGCGCTACAGCGGGGTGGCCCTGGCCTACAACCTGGCGGGCGCGCTGACCGGCTTCCTGCCCTTCATCGCGACCGGGCTGCTGAAGACCAGCGGCGGCGCCTCGTGGCCGGTGGCCCTGCTGCTGGCGGGCCTGTCCCTGATCACGGCGCTCGGCGGGTTCCTGGGCGAGCGGCTGCGTGTGAAGGACAACGTGGTCACCGGCTGATCCCGCGTGCCGTATGGGCGGACTTCCACGGATCGGGAGTCCGCCCGGACAGGCGGGCGCCGGCCGTACGGGGCACTCGCCCGGACTCGCCTAGCGGAGCGCCCATCGGGTGATCGCGGCCGCGATCGCCTCGGGCTGGTCCTCTGTGGCGTGGTGGCCGGACGGCCCGATGTGCTCGATCTCCAGGCCGGCGATGTTGTCTTTGCACCAGGCGGCCACCTCCGGAGTGATGAGAAGGGTGGGCGAGGAGTCGAAGGTGAGCAGCAGCTTGGGCACCTCGGGGCTGGCGGCCAGCCAGGCGTCGTAGGCGGTGACGCGCTCCGCCACGTCGGCGGGTTCGCCGTCGAGCGGGAGCGAGCGGGCCCACCGCAGCACCGGCCGGCGGCTCTCGCGGGTGGGGTAGGGGGCCAGGTAGGGGGCCAGCCCCTCCGGGCTCAGCGGGGTGAGGACGCCACCGGTGTAGGCGGTCTCGATGAAGAAGTTGCGATCGAGGACCAGGTCCTCGCCCTTGGGTGAGCGCATGGCCTCGGCGCGGTCGCGGGGGCCGTCGCCCAGTTCGCTCCAGGACATGGGGCGGACGATGGTCTCGAAGAAGGCGACGCCGCGCACGCGCTCGGGGTGGCGTGTGGCGTGGTCGAAGGCCAGGGCGCCGCCCCAGTCGTGTCCGACGAGCACGACGTCCCGCAGGCCGAGGGCGTCGAACCAGGCGTCCAGGTACCGCGCGTGGTCGTCGAAGGTGTAGGCGATGTCGGGCTTGCCGGACCGGCCCATGCCGATCAGGTCGGGGGCCAGCAGACGGGCGGGCCCGCCGATCGCCGGCAGGACGTTGCGCCAGGAGTGGGACGAGGACGGGTTGCCGTGCAGGAAGACGATCACGGGGCCGCTGCCGGTGTCCTCGTAGTGGATGGTCGAGTCCAGGACGTCGATGGAAGGCACGATCGCACCAATCGTTAGTGGGACAAACGTTTATGACACGAACGAACGTATATCGTTAGGGCGACTAACGCAAGAGGCTACGATCGTCGGCATGACCACCAGCGACATGCGGCACCACGGCGACGACCCGGCCACCCCCGCCCGGCTGCGGCGGACACCGAGCCGGCTGCTGTCACTGGCGGCGGCGCACGCCGACCGGCTGGTGGGCGCCGGGCTGGCCACCGCGGACGCCCGCAAGTGGCACTACGCCGTCCTGGCCGCCCTCCAGGAGTCAGGCCCGGCCAGCCAGGCCACGCTGAGCCGCCGCACCGGCATCTACCGCAGCGACCTGGTCGCCGTCATCAACGAACTCGCCGAGCGGGGCCACGTCGAACGCGCCCCCGACGCGACCGACCGGCGCCGCAACGTCATCACCCTGACCGGCAAGGGCCGCGACCAGCTGAACCACCTCGACACCCTGCTCGCCAGCCTCCAGGACGACCTGCTCGCCCCCCTGGACGCCGCCGAGCGCGAGCAACTGGCCGACCTCCTCACCCGCCTGATCGCCCACCACTCCCGGACCACCGACGACACCTGATCCCCCGCCGACGTGCGTGACACGCTGGCCGGCGTTCCCGACGCCCGCCTGGCGGACCTCGCCGAGCGGTGGGGACGGATCGAGGAGTTCTTCACGCCGCCCGACACCGGCTACCTGGTCACGCTGATCGGGGAGCTGCGGGAGCTCGCCCGGCGAGCGCAGGCGGACGGGCAGCTCATCTACTGCTGGTGGTGCCTCTAGAAACGGGGCTCATCGGCTGGCGGCGAAGGGGGACCACCGCGCGCACCGCCGGGGTGGCGGTGCGGGCCGGCCCAGGTCCAGGTCGACGCCGGTCGCGGCGCGCAGCCGGCGGCGGTGCTGGGCGTCCAGGACGGCGAGCGCCGGATGCCCCGCGTGCGCGTCCAGCAGGAATCTCGCCTCCGGCATGGCGGCGGCGATCTCGCGCCAGAGCTGTAACAGAGCGGCGCGCATGTCGCGCGGCCACTCCTCCAGCACGGCGTCGAGCCGGGCGTCGAAGGCCCGGTACCAGCGGCGCTGCACCTCGCGCAGGAACTCCTCGATCGCACCGAACTCGGCGGTCACCTCCGCCGCCAGCGCGGCGGGCACGACCGGCTGCCCCGTCGCCGCGACCTCGGCCAGTACGGCATGGACCAGCTGATGACGACGGCGCACCCGATCCCATGACATGGCCTCGACCTACTCTGTGTCGGTGACATACACAGTGTATGTCGTATGCTCGGCGCATGTCATCTGTCAAGGGCCGGCGGGAGCAGTACGCGCAGGAGACCCGGTCCGCTCTTCTCGAAGCGGCCCGGCGCCGCTTCGCCGAGCAGGGCTTCGCCGGGACGGCACTTGAGGACGTCGCGGCCGACATCCAGGCCAGCCGCGGCGCGGTCTATCACCACTTCGCGAACAAGACGGCGCTGTTCGAGGCGGTGCTCGACAGGCTGGAGACCGAGATGATCCACCGCGTGATCGAGTCGAGCGCGCGGGCCGACGACCCCTGGCAGGCGGCGATGGCGGCCGTTGAGGCGTTCCTCGACCACTGCTGCGACCCCGACTACGGGCGCGTGGTCTGGCAGGAGGCGCCCCGCGCGCTGGGACTGCAGCGGTGGAAGGAGTACGAGGAGAAGTACGCCTACGGGCTGATCGGGCAGCTCATCCGGGGCCTCATGGACAGCGGCGAGGTCCCGCCGCTGCCGCTGGAGCCGATGACCCGCATCAGCTTCCACATTCTCGGCGCCGCGGGGATGGCCCTGGCCGAGTCCTCCGACGCGGACAAGCCTCGCGTCAGGGACGAGTACTCGCGGGCGATCCGGCATCTGCTGAACGGCGCCCGCACCGCCAGGCCGGAGACCGGAACGGTCACCCGCCCGTCCACATCGCCGCCAGCGCCATGAGGTCACGGGCCGACACGCTGGGGGCGGTCATCACGCTCGGGTACGGCGTGCCGCGCCGGTCCAGCCAGGCCCCGGCCAGGCCGGCCCGCATGGCCCCGTCGACGTCCCAGGGATGCACCGCGACCAGGGCCGCCTGTTCGGGCCGCACCCCCGCCCGGCCGACCGCGTACTCGTAGGCGGCGCGCGCCGGCTTCCAGACCCGGGGGCCGCTCACGTCCAGCCTGGCCTCCACCAGGTCCAGCACCCCCTCGCGAGCCAGGATCCCCTCGGTCGTCGCGGCGGCGCCGTTGGTCATGGTGAGCAGCCGGATGCCGCCGTCCCGCAGCGTCCGCATGCCGTCGGGGACGTCCGGATGCAGCCGCAGCTCGGTGAAGGCGCGAAGGATCCGCTCGATCGCCGCGTCGGCGTCGATGTCCCGGCCGGCGAGCAGGCCCCTGAGCACGTCGGCGGCGATCGCGGCGAACTCGGCGTACCCGCCGGCCGCGGTGAGCGCGAACCCGTCGCGCAGCACGCTCGCGAACCAGGTGGCCACGAGGTGCCCCGGCAGCCCGACGTCCTCGAAGCGGGCGCGCAGCGGGTCCATGTCGGTGAGCGTCTCGTTCACGTCGAAGATCACGACATGCGGTCTCGTCCGCGGTCCGTCGGTCATGGCTCCTCCTCCGGGCGAAGCGAGCAGGCCGCCGCCGTCGCGGCGGCGCGCGGGCGAGCGCAGGCCCACGTCAGTCCATTCCCGGTACGGCGCGCGGCGTCACGAAGCGGCGGGCGCGACCCCCACCCGAGATAAGCAACTCGCGTTGACTAGCACACTTTTGTCAACTAGAGTTGCTTACATGTCCGGTGCCGAGATTCCCTCATCCCAGGACCCCGCCGACGCGCTGGCGGCCGTGGCGGCGTTGCGGCGCCTGGCCGACCAGATCGAGGACGCCGCCGTCGAGCAGGCCATGCGCGCCGGCTGGAGCTGGCCGCAGGTCGCCGAGGCGCTCGGCGTCACACGCCAGGCCGTCCACAAGAAGCACGCCAAGCGGCTCATCGCCGCGGGCGTCACGCTCAGGAGACGCTGACGATGTCCACCTTCGACAAGTACCTTCAAACCATCATCGAGAACGGCGCGGCCGAAGCCCACGCCGACAGGTCGGCCACGATCGAGGCCCACCACCTCCTGCTGGCCATCGCCGGCGAGCCGGAGAGCGCCACCCGGCAGGCGCTGACCGAGGCCGGCCTCGACCGGCAGGCCATCCGCGACGCGCTCGACCGGGAGTTCGAGCACAGCCTGGGCGGGGCGGGAGTGTCCCTGGCGTCGTTCGACCTTCCCCGGCCGAGCCCCGCCGCCAAACGCCCGACACAGCTGGGGGCCTCGGCCAAGCTCGCACTCGAGCGGATCGCCCGCTCGCACCGCAAGAAGGACCTGCGACCGGCGCACCTGCTGCTCGCGATCCTGCGGGCCGAGGTCGGCATCGTGCCGAGGGCGCTGGCCATGGCCGGCGTCGACCGCGCCGGCCTGCAAGACCGCGTCCTGCAGACGCTCACCACCGAGACCACCTGACCGGCGGGCGCGGCTGAGGCCGAACGGCCGCTCCGGCGGGCCCTTCCGCCACACCGCCCTGGCGCGTTACTGGCCGAACCGGCCCCCACACGCCCTCGGCGCCTTCCCGTTCTCGGCATCCCCTGCATCCCCTGCATCCCGGCAGCCGCATCTCCGCAACCGCATCCCTGGCATCCCGCCATCCCGCCATCCCGCGCGTGTCACCCCGCATCCGGCATCCCGCACGCGCGCAACACCCGGCATCCCGGCGTCCCGGCATCCCGCATGTGCGCATCCGCGGCGCCCGGAGCCTCGGAACCTCGGAACCTCGGCATCGCCGGTGTTCTCGATCGGTGCCGACACGCCCGGACACCGGGCCACCGCACTCCTCCGTGCCCATCGCCCGGCGCGCGAGGCCGTACGCCGGGCCGTACCCCCGGAGTAGCGCCGCCGCGCGTTCCGTGGCGCGGCATCTCGAAAACACCCATCCACGAGCGGGTCCGTGCCGCCCTGGCACGGCCCGCGCGATCCCGAAGGACACCCTCATGCTCACACGCACCGCCCGCCTGCTGCTCATCACCGGGGCCATGGTCGCCGCAGGCGCCATGCCTCACGCCGCGTCCGCCGGGCCCGGCCACGCCGGGGTCCAGCGCGTGCTCGACCGCGCCGTGACCGAGGGCGGCGTTCCCGGCATCCTCGCCGAGATCCGCGACGGCCGGCAGCGCTGGTACGGCACGGCGGGCGTGGCCGACACCGCGACCGGCAGGGAGCGCCGCCCGCAGGACCGCTTCCGCATCGGCAGCACCACCAAGGCGTTCGTGGCCACCGTGATCCTTCGGCTCGCCGCCGAGGGCAGGCTCGATCTCGACGACACCGTGGAGAAGTGGCTGCCCGGCCTGGTCCGCGGCAACGGCCACGACGGCGCGGCGGTCACCCTCAGGCAGTTGCTCGGCAACACCAGCGGGATCTACGACTACCTGCAGGATCAGGCGGCGGTGAACCAGCACGAGTACCCCACCCCTGAGCAGCTCGTCCGCATCGCGGTGACCCACCCGCCCGTCTTCCGGCCCGGCACGAGCTGGGGGTACTCCCAGACCAACTACGTGCTCGCCGGCATGGTCGTCGAGCGCGCGACCGGCAGGACGCTGGCCGACGAGATCGCCCGGCGGATCACCGGCCCGCTCGGACTGTCAGGGACGTACCTGCCGCGCGCCGACGACCTGACGATCCGCGGGCCGCACTCCCTGCACTACACCAGGCTCAACTCGCCCGACCCCGACGCCAAGATCTACGACGTGACCGAGTTGAACACCTCCCCGTTCTGGGCGGCCGGCGGCATGATCTCCACGGCCGGAGACCTCAACCGGTTCTTCCGCGCGCTGCTGGGCGGCCGGCTCCTGCCGCCGGCCCAGCAGCGCGAGATGTTCACCACGGTCCCGACCAAGGACTGGATCCCCGGCACCGCCTACGGCCTCGGCGTCTCCTCGATGAAACTGCCGTGCGGCACGACCGTCTGGGGCATGGGCGGCGCCATCTTCGGCTCGTGGTCGTACACGTACGGCACCCGCGACGGCAGCCGCGTGCTCGCGACCAACGTCAACGGCGACTGGGCCCGCGGCCCGTGGAAGGACCCGCTCGGCATCTTCACCGACGTGCTGGAGGCGGAGTTCTGCCCCGGCGGCGCCTCCCGGCGGTCGTAGGCACCGCGGCGGGACCGGGGACGCGACCCGGTCCCGCCGTTCTGCTCGGTGCTTCTCGTCGAGCAGGCGGCCGAACTGCTGCTCGAACTGCCCGCACCCGCCGGTGTCAGGGCGGGGCTGTTCCGGATGATGGCCGATCTTCCCGGAGTGTGTTCGCTCGGCGGCGTGCGGGACCCGCTCGGCCGCGCCGCGGACGGGGTCGCCCTGCGGACCTGCGAGCCCGGCTACGGCACCGACCTGCAGCTCCTGTTCGACAAGGACGCCGGTCGCCTGCTGTCGGTGAACAGGTCGGCCGGCTCGCAGGGCTGCTCGGACCTCCGGCCCACCGGGTGGAGCGCCGTCCTGGAGACCGGCTGGACGGACGAGTCGCCCGAGCTTCCCGCGAACCACTCGTGACCGCTTGACTTGAACCCCGCTTCAGGTTTCAGACTTCCGGCGAGGCCGTCGCCGCTCGCGACGCCGTACTGAACCTGACTCGCGGAGGAATCGCCATGCCGGAACAGCCGACCGCCGACCTGTGGCCCGACATCGCCCGCCCCGACGCCGGCACCGTCCTGGTGACGGAGTCGCCCGCCCAGCACCGCGCCACGGTGGAGCAGGCCGTCGCCGGCCTGGAGCGCGGGCCCTGGCCGGAGGGGCTCCTCTCGTTCAGCGCCTTCGCGAGCACCGACGGGGAGAAGGTGCTCACCTACACCCAATGGGCGGACGGTGGCGCCGACCGGGAGTTCACGGCCGGCGCCACCCGTGCCGAGCCGGTCGAGTACCGGCTCTACCGCACCGTCCCGAAGAACGGCGTGCCGTCTCCCCCGCAGGACGGCCCGCCGTCCCCTTCGGGGGACCGCCCGCCGTCCCCCGGGATCCTCGTGGCGGCCGGTGTCGGGTTCGACGGCCCTGACCCGGAACGGCAGCGGCGCTGGGTCGACACCGTGCTGGCCGCGCTGGACGGCGAGACGGCACCCGCGCCGGGCGGGATCTCGGGCTACTTCCACATCAGCACCGACGGCACCCGCGCGCTCGCCTACGCGGAGTGGACCGACGAGCAGGCGCACCGCGACGCCGTCGAGGGCTCCGGTCAGGGCACGGTGGGGTCGTCGCCCGGGTGGCGGCTGGTCAGGGAGTTCCCGGGGGTGACGAGCGGCGGCTTCACCCGCTACCGCCTGCTGCGCAGCCTGTCCACGCCCGCACCGGGGACCCGGGACGAGACGGGAACCCGAGACGAGGTCGGGGCGAAGGATGAGGTCGGGGCGCAGGACGAGGTCGTGGACAACCCGACCGGCTGGGTCGCCGCGCACATCCAGGCCTACGTCGAGTCAGACGGCGCCCGTGGCCACCTGTACCAGGGCTGGCCGACGCTGCTGCTCACCACCCGGGGCCGCCGGTCGGGCAAGCGGCGCCGTACCGCGCTGATCTACGGCCAGGACGGCGACCGCTACCTGCTGGTGGCCTCGAACGCCGGGTCGGCCCAGCATCCCGCCTGGTATCTCAACCTGATCGCGGATCCCGAGGTCGACGTCCAGGTCGCCGCGGAGAAGTTCACCGCCCGCGCCCGTCTCGCCACCGCCGAGGAGAAGGGGCCGCTGTGGGAGCGGATGACGGAGATCTTTCCGCTCTACGACAGCTACCAGGAGAAATCGGCTCGCGACATCCCGCTGGTGATCCTCGAGCGCCTTGACGGCAAGAAGAACTGATCCAGAATTCGGTCCACTCATAATGCCTGCTCCAGCCGGGTAAGAACGCCGTATGAAGGTGAAGGCCGAGGACATTGGAGTGCTGCTGCTGCGCGTGCCCGCCGGACTGCTGCTCATGGGGCACGGCGCGCAGAAGCTGTTCGGCTGGTTCGACGGCGGCGGCCCCGACAAGACCGGCGAGGTGATGACCGCGCTCGGATACCCGCACGGCAAGCTCGTCGGCACGGTCGCGGGGCTCGGCGAGCTCGGCTCCGGCGCGGGGATCGCCCTGGGCGCGGCCACACCGGTGTCGGCCGCCGGACTCATCGCCACGATGACCAACGCGATCGTCGCCGCCCACCTGCCGCAGGGGCTGTGGGCGCAGCACGGCGGGTTCGAGTACCCGCTCGTGCTCGGCACGGCCGCGACGGCGCTGGCGGTGCACGGCCCTGGCAGCCTGTCGGTCGACGCGATGCTCGGCGTCGAGCGCAAGGGGCTCACCTGGGGGATGGTGGCGCTGGTTCTCGGCGTCAGCAGCGCGGCGGTCGTCCTCTCGTTGCGCCGGCAGAACCAGGCCGGCGAGGCGGAGAATCCGTAGATCGGATGAGCCGTTCGCCGATCTCATACGTCAAACGGTCATGAGGATCTGGCGAATCGCGCTTCTCCCGGCGCTCCTGCTGTCCCTGGGACTCTCCTCCGCGCATCCCGCCCAGGCGGCGGACGTCGAGACGAAGGTGCTCGTCGCGCTCCGCAAGCAGGGCGGTTTCGCGGGCTTCGACGACCGGGTGACCGTCTACACCAACGGGTGCGTACGGCTGAGCCGCAGGACCGGGCCGACCGTCGACAAGTGCCTGACCAAGAAGGAGGTCGCCGCACTTCGCGGCCACCTGAAGCACCTGCGCCTGGGCCGCTCCGAGGCGCAGCCGCAGGGGGCCGACTTCATCAAGTACACGATCAGCTACAAGGGTCACCGCGCCAGCCGCTACACGCTGACCACCAGCTGGAGCCCGGTCGTGCGGAACCTGGAGCAGCTCCTCGAGAGGTACTGGGCACCGGACTGAGGCACGACGTCGTGGGCGCGCCGGCCGTCCGGATCGCTGGGCGCCCAGCGGACAGACACGTCGGCGATCTCGGCGTCCTGCGCGAGCGACCTCCCGTGAAGGACCGGCGACCTCCCGCTGGGAGCCGGCGAGCACCGGTTGAGAGGGCCGACGACCCCCGGGAAGGACCGGCGAACTCCCGCGCAGCGCGAGCAACCTCCCATGGGGAGCCGGCGACCCCCACTGAGGGTCGGTGGCCTCCGCTGAGGGTCGGTGGCCTCCGGTGGAGGGCGGGTGCAGGGGGCCGGGCGAAGGGTGGGTGGGGCTCAGGAGGCCGTCGAGCGGTCGCAGAGGGCCCGGTCGATCAGGTCGCCCACGGCCTTCTCCTGCGCCATGGACCGCTGGTCGCCCAGCTGCGTGCTCATGGACACCACGACGCTGCGGCGGCCGTCCGCCGTGACCCCGGTCCGCGTCTTGTACCCGTAGTCGTCGCCGCCGTGGTGCCAGTAGACGCCCCCGCACGACAGCGGCCGCGAGCCGAGCCCCAGGCCGTAGCGGGCTCCCGGCCAGACCGCCTCGTGGGCGGGGGCCCTGACGGTCTTCTTCATCTCGGCGAGCTGCTCGGCGGGCACCAGCGTGCCGCCCAGCAGGGCGCGCAGGAACCGGTTGGTGTCGGCGGTGGTGGAGATGAGGCCGCCGGCGGCGTCGCCGTCGAAGTGCTTGGTAACGTCCAGCGGGGCGGCCGGCGGAATGATCAGGTAGCCCCTGGCGTGCGGGCGCGGGACGTCGTTCGAGGTCCCCGACCACACGGTACGGCGCAGCCCGAGCGGCCGGCTGATCCGGTCGGCGACCTCCTGGTGCCACGCCCGCCCGGTGACCTTCTTGATGATCATGCTGATCAGCAGGTAGCCGGTGTTGGAGTAGCGCCAGGCGGTGCCGGGCGCGAAGTCCGGCTTGTGCTTCACGGCCTTGGCGACGATCTCCTCCTCGGTGAACCGGTCGTACCGGTGCTCCAGGAGCTCCTCGACCGAGGCGTAGGCGGGGTAGGCGTCGTAGATGCCGCTGGTGTGCTGGAGGAGCTGGCGGACCGTGATCTTGCTGCCGTCGTTGCCGTTGCCCTGGACGACTCCGGGCAGCAGTTCCTCCACCGTGTCGTCGAGGGAGAGCTTGCCCTCGGCCGCGAGCTGCAGGATCACGGCGGCCACGAACGTCTTGGTGGTGCTGGCGATCCTCAGGTAGCCGTTGGCGGGGACGGGGCGCCGGGTCCCGTGGACGGCGGTGCCGCTGGTGGCTACCAGGTTCGCGCCGGTCGGGGTGACCACCCGGGCCTGCACGCCGATGGTGCCGATCTTCTTGAGCGCGTCGACGTCGCGTTGGAGGTCGGCCTGGCCGTACCGCGGCGTGGCGGTGGCGCCGGCGGGGAGGGCGGTGGCGAGCACGGCCGCGGCCACGGCGGTCAGCAGCGCGGCGCGGGGTGTGTGACGCATGTGTTCTCCTGGGTGTTCGGATCTAGCCGGGGACTGCCCGCGGCAGCCCCCGGGATCGCGCGGAGGCCCCGGGACGGCCGGTGCCGTGAAGGCCCTGGACGCAGGGGGGAGCCGGGGAAGGCCCCCCGTCGCGGGTTCGCGATTCGACCCTAGAAAAGGGAAACGGCCAGGTGATCGGCCGTGAGCGGGGTTCCGGCGTCGGCCGGAGGGAGGATCTGCGGGCCGTACGGGCAACTTTGGATGCGTATGGCGGGAAGACGCTCTCCCCCGCTCTAAGGTGGCGTGGTGATGGGGAGGATCCCGGCCGCGCGGCGGTGGTTCGCCGAGCACCCGCGCGTGGCCGACGTCATGCTCGCCGCCGCGCTGACCACGGAGGTGCTGCTGGTCAGAGTGAGCGTCGGGATTCCCGACGATCCCGGCAGGACGGCCGTGGTAGGGGCGTTGCTGCTCGCGCAGGCCGTCCCGCTGCTGTGGCGCAGGTCGCGGGCCTGGCTCGTGATGGCCGTGGTGAGTGTCGCCTACATGGCGTTCGAGATGGCCGATCCCATGATCGGGTTCCGCGACGGCCTGTCCGTGGGGTTCGCCGTCTACGCCGTCGCCCGCTACACGTCCCCGCCGGCGAGCCTGGCGGCGGTCGGCGCGGGGGTGGTCGTGGTGCTCGCGCCCGATGTGGTGCTCAGACCGCTGGCGGGCATGCCGCTGCCGCCCGACCTGCGCCCCGGGTTCGTGGAGGGTCTGCTGGTCATCGGGCTGCTGTGGGGGGTGTGGCTGCTGGGCAGTTCCCAGCGCCACATCCGCGCCGACGCGGCCACGCTGCTGGAGCTGACCGCGCGGTTGCGCGCCGAGCAGGAGGTGAGCGCCGCGAGGGCGGTGACCGCCGAGCGCTCCCGCATCGCCAGGGACCTGCACGACCTGGTGGCCCACCACGTCAGCGCCATCGCCATGCAGGCGCGGGTCACGGCCGAGGTGCTGACCGACGATCCCGAGCTGGCGGGCCGCGGCATGGCGGGGATCGGGACGACCGCCGACACGGCGCTGCTGGAGATGCGCAGAATGCTCAAGCTCCTGGCGGACGACGAGGCGGGAGCGGCGGGGCCGCTCAGCCCGGAGCCGTCGCTGCGGCACCTCCACCGGCTCGCGTCGGCGGCGCGGGCGGCCGGCGGCGAGGTCGAGGTGAGCGTCGAGATCGGTCCCGACGGGGAAGGCGGGGTGCCGCCCGCCGTCCAGGTGTCGGCCTGCCGGGTGGTGCAGGAGGCGCTGACGAACGTCCTCAAGCACGCGGGCCCCACCTCGGCCCGCGTCGAGGTGCGGCAGGTGGGAGAGGAGCTCGTCGTGATGGTCGCCAACGCCCCCGGTCCGCCGGGGCACGTGCCCATGACGGGCTCGGGGCTGGGACTGATCGGCATGCGGGAGCGCGTCGCGCTGTTCGGCGGCACACTCAGCGCCGGTCCTCTCCCGGACGGCGGCTGGCAGATCCTGGCGACCTTCCGATGGGAGGGGGCGGGGTGACGACGGTCCGGGTGCTGATCGCCGACGACCAGGATCTGGTCCGGGCGGCCCTGCGCGCCATGCTGGACCGGCGGCCGGGTCTGGAGGTGGTCGGCGACGTGGCCGACGGCGAGCAGGTGGTGGCCGCCGCCGTCGAGCTGCGGCCTGACGTGGTGCTCATGGACGTGCGCATGCCCGGCATGACGGGGATCGAGGCGACGGGACGCATCCTGGGCGCCTGGCCGCACCAGGGTCCGGCCCCGAGGGTGCTGGTGCTGACCACCTTCGACCTCGACGAGTACGTCCACGCCGCGCTGCGCGCCGGGGCCAGCGGTTTCCTGCTGAAGAACTCCTCGCCCGACCAGCTCGCCCACGCCGTCAGGGTGGTGGCCGCCGGGGAGGCCATGCTGGCGCCCGCCGTCACGCAGCGGCTGATCGGCGCCTTCGCCGCGATCCCGCCCGCCCTGCTGGCCCGGCCGGCGCCGGCCGAGGGCGCGGGACGGCTGGACAGCCTCACCCGGCGGGAGCTGGAGGTGCTCATGCTGGTCGCCAGGGGCCTGTCCAACGCCCGGATCGCCGAGAGCCTCAACCTGTCGGAGGCTGGGGTGAAGAGCAGGGTCAACCGCATCCTCACCCGGCTCGGCCTGGACAACCGCGTCCAGGCGGCCATCCTGGCGCACGAGTGCGGCCTCCTCGATGGCGGCTGAGCGGACCCTCACCTCCGATAGGTCACATTTCCCACATATGACGCACTGACCTCTTGAAAAGCTGACTGACGGGGGTCACGCTTCGTGCACATGGAGGTAAAGATCGCCTAGGAGCGCCCGTGACCCAGTCCCCCCGGCACCGGCGAGCGATCCTGTTAGGGATCCTCGCGATGCTCGCCCTCCTTCTCCCCTTCGGCGTCGCGCACGCCGCACCGGAACCACAGAAGATCAGCGAAGCCGTCCGCGCCGACCTGTCCCAGGACGACAAGGCCAGGTTCTGGGTGCGGTTGAAGGGCGAGGCCGGCCTCAGCGCCGCGCACCGGGCCACCACCAAGGTCGACAAGGCCAGGCAGGTCTTCGCCGCCAAGACGCAGCACGCCAGGGCCTCCCAGGCGAACCTCCGCAAGCTGCTCGAGGCCCGCGATGCCGAGTTCACCCCCTTCTGGATCGTCAACGCGGTCGTCGTCACCGCCGACGCCAAGCTCGCCGCCGAGATCGCCGAGCTGCCCGAGGTCACGGCCATCGAGCCGGTCAGGACGCTCTCCCTGCCCAAGCCCGTCCCCGGTACGGCGGAGGCGAAGGTCAACGCCGTCGAGTGGAACGTCGACCGCGTCAACGCCCCCCGCGTCTGGAACGAGCTGGGCACCAGGGGTGAGGGTGTCGTCGTCGCGCACATCGACACGGGCGCCCAGTTCGACCACCCGGAGATCGCCGCGCAGTACCGGGGCAGGATCCCGGGCGGCGGCTACGACCACAACTACAACTGGTTCGACCCCGCGCGGGTCTGCCCCAGCCCGGCCCCGTGTGACAACAACGGCCACGGCACCCACGTCATGGGCACCATGGTGGGCGCCTCGGGCATCGGCGTCGCGCCCGGCGCCACGTGGATCGCCGCCAAGGGCTGCGAGGGCCAGACCTGCACGGACGCCTCGCTGCTGGCGGCCGGCCAGTGGGTGCTCGCGCCGACGGACCTGACCGGCGCCAACCCGCGCCCCGACCTGGCCCCGGACATCGTCAACAACTCCTGGGGCGGGCCCGGCTTCGACCCCTGGTACAAGGCGACGGTCGACGCGTGGATCGCGGCCGGGATCTTCCCCATGTTCGCCAACGGCAACGAGGGGCCCGCCTGCCGTACCAGTGGCTCGCCCGGCCAGTACGTGACCGGCTACAGCACCGGCGGCTTCGACGTGAACAACGTCGTCTACAGCCGCTCCAGCAGGGGCGAGGGCGAGAACGGCGAGATCAAGCCGAACATCTCGGCGCCCGCCGTGAACGTCCGCTCGTCGGTGCCCGGCGGCGGCTACAGCAGCTTCACCGGCACCTCGATGGCCTCGCCGCACGTGGCGGCCACGGTCGCGCTGATCTGGTCGGCCTCGCCGCGCCTGCAGGGCGACATCGCGGCGACACGGCCGCTGCTGGACGGCACCGCGATCGACGTCAACGACACCACCTGCGGCGGCACCGCGGCCGACAACAACGTGTGGGGCGAGGGCCGGCTCGACGCCTTCGCCGCGGTCAGCGCCGCGCCACGCGAAGGGCTCGGCGGGCTCAAGGGCACGATCACCGCGGAGGGCGCGCCGGTCCCGGGCGCCACGGTCGCCGTCACGGGGCCGCTGAGCCGTACGGTCACCACCGGGCAGGACGGCGCCTACACCCTGCCGCGCCTGGTGCCCGGCGAGTACCGGATCACGGTGACCAAGTTCGGCTACGGCGAGGCCACCGCGACCGCCACGGTCGTCGCCGAGCAGAGCACGACCACGGACGTGACGCTGACGCCGACCGCCTCGGCCGTCGTCTCCGGTACGGTCACCACCGCCGGCACGCCCGAACCGGGCGCCACGGTCGCCGCCCGGGGCACGCCGGTCAGCGCGGTCACCGACGCGTCGGGCAGGTACCGGCTGACGCTGCCGCACGGCAGCTACGAGCTCACCGTCACCCCTGCCTCCCGCTGCTCCAGCGGCGCCACCGCCGAGGTCACCGTCGCGGGCGACGTGACCAAGGACATCGAGCTGCCGCTGCGCGGCGACAACTTCGGCTACACCTGCAGGAGCGGCTCCGACGCCTACGTGGCCGGCACCGAGAAGCTCGCGCTCACCGGCGACGACGAGGCGACGCAGGTGACGCTGCCGTTCACCGTCCCCTACTACGGCACGGGCCAGTCGCGCGCGTGGGTGACCACCAACGGCTTCGCCTCCTTCGCCACCGACCGGGCCACCTCGGGCAGCAACGGCACCCTCCCGACGACCACGGCGCCCAACCTGGCGGTCTACCCGTTCTGGGACGACCTGGTGGTGGACGCCCAGGCGGGCGTCTACACCGCGACGAGCGGCACCGCTCCCCGCAGGACCTTCGTCATCGAGTGGCGGAACGTCACCTTCTACTCCGACACCACCCAGCGGATGTCGTTCTCCGTCGTGCTGGGCGAGGACGGCTCGATCGGCTACCGCTACAAGGACGTCGACAGCGAGCGGGAGCAGGGGTCGAGCGCCACCGTCGGCATCGAGAACGCGGGCGGCACCGACGCCCTGCTGTACTCCTACAACGCCGCGGCGCTCGCCGACGGGCAGAGCCTGACGGTGACGCCGAGCAGGCACGGCCTGGCGATCGGCACCGTCACCGACGCCAACGACGGCGACCCGCTCGCCGGGGCGCAGGTGAAGATCGGCGACGTGGCGACCTTCACCACCGGCGCGGACGGCACCTTCTACGGGCAGGTCCCTGCCGGCGACTACGCGGTGGAGGTCTCCAGGGAGCACTACGGCACCTTCTCCAAGCAGGTCACCATCGCGCCCGGCACGCTCACCAGGATCGACACCGCGCTGGTCACCGGGCGGGTGAGCGCCTCGGTGGCCGAGGTGACCGTGGTGATGCCCGCGGGGGCGAGCAGGACCCGCACGGTGGAGCTGACCAACCTGGGCTCACCCACCGCCTACACGGCCACGACGGCCGACGGGGCATGGCTCTCCGTCACCCCGGCCGCGGGCGAGCTGGCCAAGGGGCAGTCGGCGGCCCTGAAGATCACCGCCTCCGGCGACGGGCTCCAGCCGGGCAGCGTCAGGACCGGCACGCTGACCGTCCGCTCGGCCAGCGGCCGGCAGCCGGTCATCGAGATCAAGGTGACGGTCGCGGTGCCGAAGCTCCAGGTGGCCGTGGACGCGGGCGGCACCAAGGCGCTGGTGGACGGCGAGGGCGATTCCTGGACGGCCGACCGGAAGTACGCCCAGGGCGCCCACGGCTACGTCGCCACCTCCTCCTCGACGCACTCCACGACCAGGACCATCCAGGGCACGACCGAGCAGGAGCTGTTCCGCCGGGTCAGGGAGAACATGCTGGAATACCGCTTCGACAACGTCCCGTCCGGCACGTACACCGTGGAGCTGGGCTTCGCGGAGACCAGGTCGATGGCGATGGGCAAGCGCGTCTTCGACGTGATCGTCGAGGGCCAGCTGGCCATCCCGGCGCTCGACCTGGCGCTGGAGGCCGGCACGTACACCGCGGTGACCAGGCAGCACACGGTGAAGGTGACCGACGGCCAGCTCAACGTGCGCTTCGCGGCACGCAAGGGGGCGCCGATCGTCAGCTTCGTCCGCATCTCGGAGCGGCCCGACAAGCCGTGACATGACGCCGCGGCCCCCTCCGCCCGGAGGGGGCCGCGGCCGTTTACCGGGCCGGTCGCCCGGTCCGCCATCCACCGTTCGGTGGATTCGCGGATCAGCAGGATCGGCCGGTGATCGTGGCCGCGCGGCCGATTCGCCGCCGGGCGCGGCGGATCATGCTTCTCGCATGGCAGTCATCGAGGTCAGCGACCTGACCAAGCAGTACGCGGACCTGACGGTCCTGGACAGGATGTCGTTCTCCGTGGAGGAGGGCGAGATCTTCGGCATCCTCGGCCCCAACGGAGCCGGCAAGACCACGACGGTGGAGTGCGTGGAGGGCCTGCGGCGGCCCGACGGCGGGTCGATCAGGGTGCTCGGGCTCGACCCGGTCAAGGACGGCCGCCGGCTGCGGGAGCGCATCGGCGTCCAGCTGCAGCACACCCAGCTGCCGGAGAACATCAAGGTGTGGGAGGCGCTCGACCTCTACGCCGCCTTCTACGCCGAGCCCCGCGACTGGCGGCGGCTGCTGGAGGAGTGGGGCCTGGCCGACAAGCGCGACGCCCGCTTCGGGAAGCTGTCGGGCGGCCAGAAGCAGCGGCTGTTCATCGCGCTGGCGCTGGTGGGCAACCCCCGGGTGGCCTTTCTCGACGAGCTCACCACGGGGCTCGACCCGCAGGCCCGCCGCGCCACCTGGGAGCTGATCAAGCAGGTCAGGGCGTCGGGCGTGACCGTGGTGCTGGTCAGCCACTTCATGGACGAGGTGGAGGAGCTGTGCGACAGGGTGGCGGTCGTCGACCGCGGCTCCGTCGTCGCGCTCGACACCCCCGCCGGCCTGATCGACGCGACCGACGCCGAGCACCAGATGCGCTTCACGCTCATGGCGGGCGAGGCCACCGACCCGGCGGTCCTGCTGGGCGGCCTGCCCGGCGTCTCGGGCGTGTCCAGGAACGGCGGTCAGGTGGTCGTCACCGGACGGGGCGACTTCGCCACGGCCGTCACCGCCACCCTGGCGCGCAACCACGTCCTGGTCGCCGACCTGCGCATCGACAAGCGCACCCTCGACGACGCGTTCGTGGCCCTGACCGGCCGCTCCTTCCACCGCTGACCACCCGTTCCCCAGGGAGACCCGCCATGACCGCGATCACCAAGCTCACCACCGTCGAGCTGAAGCTGCTCGTCCGCGAGCCCGGCTCGATGTTCACCGTCCTCATCCCCCTCTTCATCCTGGTGATCTTCGGCAGCTCGATCAAGCCGGGCGACACCGTGCTGCTGCCCATGTCGCTGGCGATCGCCGTGGGGCTCGTGGGCCTGTACATGCTGCCCACCACCCTGGCCACCTACCGGGAGCGCGGCATCCTGCGCAGGCTCTCCACCACTCCGGTCCGGCCGGGGAGCATGCTGGCGGTCCAGCTGATCCTGCAGCTGGTCCTCGTGGTGGCCACCTGCGGCCTGCTGATCGCCGTCGCGGGGACGATCCTCGGCGCCGACCTGCCCGACCGTGTCCTGTCGCTGGCCGCCGCCTTCGCGCTGGGCACGGCCGCGATGTTCGCGATCGGCCTGCTCATCGCGGCCGTGGCCGCCAACGGCCGCGCCGCCAACGGTGTGGGTGTCCTGCTGTACTTCCCGATGGCCTACCTCGCCGGACTCATGCAGCCGACGAGCCAGATGCCCGTTTTCCTGGCCCGCGTCGGCGCGTACACTCCCCTGGGCGCCTTCAGGCAGGCGCTGCAGGACGTCTGGGCGGGCGGTACGCCGAGCCTCCTGCTACTGGGCGTCATGGCCGCGTACGCGGTGATCGTCAGCCTGGCCGCGGCCAGGTTCTTCCGCTGGGAGTGATCACGATGTCGGTGGCGGGTGAGCGCCTCGACCGATGGGAGAGGCGCCTGGACGGCTTCATGTCCGCCACGCCCTACCTGCTCCTGGTGATCTCCACGACGCTCGCCTGGCTCACCGGTGACTCCGCGTGGGACCACCGCCTGGTCACCCTCGGCCTGGCCGCCCTCGCCGCCTCCTGGATCTGGGTGATGACCGCCCGCCGCCACTCGTGGCGGTCGAACGGCACCGCGGGGGCCGTCTACCTCACCGGCCTGGTGGTCCTGATCGCGGTGCTGAGCACCCGCGGGGTGTGGTTCGCCGGCTTCTTCGCCTTCACCGGCTACCTCCACTCCTGGCACTACCTCCAGGGGAAGTGGAGGTTCGCGGGAGTGACCGCCACCGCGGCGATCTGCATCACCGCCTACACCGGTGGGCTGCCCGCGCCCACCCCGTCCGCCGTCCTGACCCATCTCTTCTTCATCGCCGCGATCGTGGCCGTCGTGAGCCTGTTCAGCTTCGTCGGCGAGGTCACGGCCGAGCGCAGCGCCGAACGGAAGCGGATGGTGGCCCAGCTCGAGGAGACGATGCGGGAGAACGCGGGGCTGCACACCCAGCTGCTGATCCAGGCGCGGGAGGCAGGCGTGCTCGACGAACGGCAGCGCATGGCGGGCGAGATCCACGACACCATCGCCCAGGGGCTGACCGGCATCATCACCCAGCTCCAGGCCGCGGCGCACGCCAAGGAGTCGGGCGAGGACCACGCCGAGTGGCGGCGCCACGTCGACAACGCCACCCGCCTGGCCCGCGAGAGCCTCGCCGAGGCGCGCCGGTCCGTCCACGCCGTCGGGCCCGGCCAGCTGGAGTCGGCCCCGCTCCCCGACGCGCTGGCCGAGGTGGCCGGCGCCTGGTCGGAGTTCAACGGCGTGCGCGCCGACGTCACCACGACCGGTACGGCCCGCCCCCTGCATCCCGAACTGGAGACGACCCTGCTGCGGACAGCCCAGGAAGCCCTCGCGAACGTGGCCAAGCACGCACGCGCCACCCGCGTCGGGATCACCCTGTCGTACATGGAGGACCTGGTCACGCTGGACGTGCGCGACGACGGCGCGGGCTTCGACCCCGAGCGCGTCGCGGACGGCGGCGGTTTCGGCCTGACGTCCATGCGCCGGCGGGTGAGCCGCCTGGCGGGCACGCTGGAGATCGAGTCGGAGCCCGGCGGCGGCACCGCGATCTCCGCGAGTGTCCCCGCCGTCACGAGGGAGGCCCCGCATGTCTGAGACCCCCGTCAGGCTGCTGATCGCCGACGACCACCCCATCGTCCGCGACGGCATCCGCGGGATGTTCACCGCGGACCCGCGCTTCGAGGTGGTCGGCGAGGCGGGCGACGGCGCGCAGGCCGTCGAGCTCGCCCGCGCGCTGCGCCCCGACGTCGTCCTCATGGACCTGCGGATGCCGAGGATGGACGGCGTGACGGCCATCAAGAAGCTCGCCGAGATCGGCAGCACGGCCCGCGTCCTCGTGCTCACCACCTACGACACCGACAGCGACGTGCTGCCCGCCATCGAGGCAGGAGCCACCGGCTACCTCCTCAAGGACGCGCCGCGCGACGAGCTCATGCGGGCCGTCCACGCGGCGGCCCGCGGCGAGGCCGTCCTGTCCCCGTCGGTCGCCACCCGCCTGCTCGGCCGGGTGCGCGCGCCCGTCGACCCGCTGAGCGCCAGGGAGCTGGAGGTCCTGCGGCTGATCGCCCAGGGCACCACCAACCGCGAGGCGGCGGCGCGCCTGTTCATCAGCGAGGCCACGGTCAAGACCCACGTGCTGCACATCTACACCAAGCTCGGCGTCAACGACCGCGCGGCGGCCGTCGCGGTCGCCTACCAGCGCGGGCTGCTCACCCTCGACGACGGCTGACCACTACTTCTTCAGCACCACCGTCCCGCGGGACTCACCCGGATAGACCATGACGAGGAACCGCTGGCGAGCGTCGCCGTCCTCCTCCAGCGCGGCCGCGCTGCCGCGCACGTGCACGCGGATCCGGTAGCGGCCCGGCCCCTTCACGAGCGGGTCGGGGAAGGTCTCGTCCTCCCAGGTGGACAGCTCGCCCGTGGGGCTGGTGTAGCCGATCTCGACGACCTTCTCCCAGCCGGCGCGCTCGACCGGGGGACGCCTGCCGTACCCCTCGACCGTGACGCAGACGTGCATCGCCTCGTCCGCGGTGAGGACGGAGACCTCGCCGTCGACGGCTCCCACGAGGTCGTTGCCGAACGCCTTGTCGAGCGACGCGCCGTTCCAGTCCTCGTTCTCGACGGCGGTCACCGCGCCGAAGTCCGACCACACCGGCGCCGTGCCGCGCACCGCCGGCCTGATCCGCGGCCGGCGCGGCGGGCCGGTCGCGCAGCGTTCCTTGGCGGTCGCGTTGAACGCGTCGTTCTCCGCGTCCTGCCGTTGCCGCTCGGCCTGTTCCCTGGCGTCCACTTCGGGGCAGAGCAGCGCCAGCGCCTGCGTGGTGCCGACGCCGGCGACGTCCACGCCGGTCCGGGCGCGGAGCCGCTCGATCTCGCCGGGGTCGGCGCGCATGCTCGCCCGGCACAGGTTCCTGCCGAGGGCGACCAGTTCGCTGTCGGTCCGGTCGCCGAGCGCCCGCGGTAGGACATACGTCTCCCGCCGGACCACGCAGACGAAGGCCTGCTCCCTGTCGGCCCTGCTGACCGGTCGGCTGCCGTAGCCGAGGTGCCAGCGATCGCAGCTCTCGTCGCCGGGCCACGTCGCCTTCCCCAGGGCCGCGTCACCGGTCTGCAGGCTCAGCAGGAGAAGGACGGCCACCGCGGCGGCCGCCGTACGGGAGATCCAGCCCCGCCGCCGCGTGCCGGGCACCCGCACCGCGACCAGGATCAGCACGCCGGCGAGCACGTCGCACGCGTTCCAGAGGGCGAACCCGTCCAGGGCGAAGAACGGCGCCCATGACCGCGCGCACTCCGCCTCTACCGCCAGATCGACCGCCGCGAACCCGAGCGTCATGAGGGAGCCCCACGTCAGCCCGAGCCCGGTCAGCCAGCCCACGGCGCGGCCCCAGCGCGGCGACCCCGTGCGCACCAGAAGCAGCCAGAGACCGAACCCGACGAGGACGATCACCGGTTGCGGCACCATGGCCAGCGGCTGGAGCACCATGCCGACCTCGTCGTAGAGATCGAAGCCCGGGCACGCAACCCCCCACCCCGAGACGATGACGAGACCGGACTCCGCGAGGAAAGCGGCCGCGAAGAGCACCACGACCAGCGCGAGGGCGACCGCCCAGAGGACGATTGATGATCGCCGTAACATGGGCCGCCACCCTACCGCCCGGCTCCGACAGGCCGCCGGAAACGACCTAGCTGAACGGGGTCCTGGGGCGGTCCTGCGGCTGCTCGTCGACGTAGATGTCCACCTTCTCGTTGTAGAAGGCGATCAGCCCGCCGATCCGCTGGCTCTCGGGCAGCGGCGTGCGGTACGACCAGGCCAGATCCCTGCGGCCGTTGACCGTCCAGTACTCCGCCGTCCCCTTGTACGGGCACTGGGTGGCGGTGTCGGTCGGCTCCAGCAGGTCGAAGCGGACGTCCGTCTTCGGCAGGTAGTACCGCGGCGGCAGCCCCGTCTCGAACAGGATCACCGGGCGCGTCGAGTCGGCCACGGTCACGCCGTCGACCTCGACCCTGACCCGGCGGGAGCTGGGCAGGATGTCGACGCGTGTGTAGGGGTCGCGAGGGTGGACGTAGACCTCCTCGTCCTCCTCGAACCAGGCGTCCAT
Organism: Nonomuraea sp. NPDC003804; assembly: GCF_040610675.1. Lineage (NCBI taxonomy): Bacteria > Bacillati > Actinomycetota > Actinomycetes > Streptosporangiales > Streptosporangiaceae > Nonomuraea > Nonomuraea sp. NPDC003804. The sequence goes on along the minus strand of NZ_JBEXMT010000026.1, from coordinate 60,065 downwards.
CGCCGACCACTCCAGCCGGACGTACTCCCGTAGCTCCTCGATCGGGGAGTCGGGGTGGGTGAGGGCCGCGCCGGCCGCCTCCTTGCCGTCCACGACGACGGTGTGGACGACGCCCTCGCCGCGGCTGGGCGAGTGGGTGGTGGCGCCGGTCGGCTTGAGCTCCGCCCGCTCGAGGTCGGCGAGGGGCAGGTAGTAGGTCGGGTAGTGGGGGCTCTCCCAGACCAGGAGCGCCCGCGTCGTGTCGACGATCTTGCGTCCGCCGAGGTAGGTGCGCACGCGCTTCGCCGTCGGCTCGACCTTCAATCGGCTCTTCATTCCTTCGCCAACCCCGCGGGCGCCCGGCCTATTCCTCAGGCGAGTGTGCGCGAGTGTATTGACGCTGCCGCAGGTAGAGGTTAACGTCATCTCAAAATTAAAAGGAAACCTTACTAATAGTTTCCTGATCAGGCCTCCCATCCCACACCCCGTTCACCCCCCAACAGGATGTCGGAGCATCGATGAGACACACCGTCCTCAGCAAGGTCCTCGCAGGCGCGGCGGCGTTACTCATGCCGCTCACCGCGGCAGCCGTCGTCCCCGCCGGCGCGTACGGCGCCGCCACCTCCACCAGCTCGGCGGCCGCCTTCGCCGCCTGGGCACCGTGGACCGCCTACACGGCCGGCACCCGCGTCACCTACAACGGCGTCGAGTACGAGTGCCTGCAGAGCCACACCTCCCAGCCCGGCTGGGAGCCGCCCAACGTCCCCGCCCTGTGGAAGGTCGCGGGCGGCGGCGGAGGCGACACCACCGCGCCATCCGTCCCCGGCAACGTGCGCTCCACCGGCGTCACCTCCAACAGCGTCTCCCTGGCCTGGAACGCCTCCACCGACAACGTCGGCGTCACCGGCTACGAGATCTACCGCGGCGGCACCCTCGTCACCACCGTCACCAGCACCACCCACACCGACACCGGCCTGACCGCCAACACCGCCTACACCTACACCGTCCGCGCCCGCGACGCCGCCGGCAACCAGTCCGCCCACAGCACCGCCGTCACCGCCACCACCACAGGCGGCGGCGGAGGCGACACCACCGCGCCGTCCGTCCCCGGCAACGTGCGCTCCACCGGCGTCACCTCCAACAGCGTCTCCCTGGCCTGGAACGCCTCCACCGACAACGTCGGCGTCACCGGCTACGAGATCTACCGCGGCGGCACCCTCGTCACCACCGTCACCAGCACCACCCACACCGACACCGGCCTGACCGCCAACACCGCCTACACCTACACCGTCCGCGCCCGCGACGCCGCCGGCAACCAGTCCGCCCACAGCACCGCCGTCACCGCCACCACCACAGGCGGCGGCGGAGGCGGCGGCAACAAGGTCCTCGGCTACTTCGTCCAGTGGGGCGTCTACCAGCGCGCCTACCACGTCAAGAACATCGACACCAGCGGCTCGGCGGCGAAGCTGACCCACATCAACTACGCCTTCGGCAACGTCCAGAACGGCCAGTGCACGATCGGCGACAGCTACGCCGACTACGACCGCTTCTACCAGGCGGGCGAGAGCGTCGACGGCGTCGCCGACACGTGGGACGCCGGCGCCCTGCGCGGCAACTTCAACCAGCTGCGCAAGCTCAAGCAGAAGTACCCGAACCTCAAGGTGCTGTTCTCCTTCGGCGGCTGGACCTGGTCCGGCGGCTTCGGCCAGGCCGCGCAGAACCCCACCGCCTTCGCCGAGTCCTGCTACCGCCTGGTGGAGGACCCGCGCTGGGCCGACGTCTTCGACGGCATCGACATCGACTGGGAGTACCCGAACGCCTGCGGCCTCACCTGCGACACCAGCGGGCCCGCGGCGTTCAGGAACCTGATGTCCGCCCTGCGCACCCGCTTCGGCTCGGGCAACCTGGTCACCGCGGCCATCACCGCCGACGGCACCAGCGGCGGCAAGATCGATGCGGCCGACTACGGCGGCGCCGCGCAGTACGTCGACTGGTACAACGTCATGACCTACGACTTCTTCGGCGCGTGGGCGGCCCAGGGCCCGACCGCCCCGCACTCGCCGCTCACCAGCTACAACGGCATCCCGATCGCGGGCTTCCACTCCGACAACGCCATCCAGAAGCTGAAGAGCAAGGGCGTCCCGGCCGGCAAGCTCCTGCTCGGCATCGGCTTCTACGGCCGCGGCTGGACCGGCGTCACCCAGGCCGCGCCCGGCGGCACGGCGACGGGCCCCGCGCCCGGCACGTACGAGCAGGGCATCGAGGACTACAAGGTCCTCAAGACCCGCTGCCCCGCCACCGGGACGGTCGCGGGCACGGCCTACGCCTACTGCGGCAACCAGTGGTGGAGTTACGACACGCCGAGCACGATCGGCGGCAAGATGAGCTACTCGAAGGACCAGGGCCTGGGCGGCGCGTTCTTCTGGGAGCTCAGCGGTGACACCACCAACGGCGAGCTGATCACCGCGATGAAGAACGGCCTGGGGTGACCTCGGGCTGACCTGTGAGGGCCGGTCCCCGCTCAGGGGACCGGCCCTCCCTCCGTCTCTCCGGACACCACGGGCCTCTCCGGATGCCCGAGGCGCGGGTGTGAGGGGCGGGGCATCAGGGGCGGGCCGCGACGGCGTCGATCTCGAAGAGCATGCCGGGCAGCGCGAGCGCCGCCACCCCGATCAGCGTCTGGGCGGGCGGCCGGTCGCCCCAGATCTCGCCGATCGCCCCGGCGATCACGGCCAGCTTGTCGAGGTCGTGGTCCACGACGAACGTGCGGATCTGCGCCACGTCCTGGACCGACAGTCCGGCCGCCGCCAGCGCCGCGCGCAGGTTGTCGAGCGACTGCGCGACCTGCTCGGCGAAGTCGGGAGAGGTGACGTGTCCTTCGTGGTCGGAGGCGTACTGCCCGGCGATGATGACCAGCTCGCCGGTGACCTGGGCGACATGGCTGTAGCCGAAGGAGACCGGGTCGTGCAGGGTGGCCGGATTGACGATGGTGACGGACATGCGGGGTTCCTTTACTTGTCGCGGGTGGTGACGGCGAAGGCGGACAGCAGGACGGCGGCGGCGAGCCACAGGGCGGCGACCGTGCCGAGCCGGTCGACGGCCAGCCCGCCGAGCAGCGCGCCGAGGGCGATGGACAGGTTGAAGGTGGCGACGAGGAGCGACGAGGCCGCCTCGGTCGCCTGGGGCGCGGCCTTCAGCATCCAGCTCTGCAGGCTCACCGACACGCCTCCGTAGGCCAGGCCCCAGACGACCAGCAGGGCGATGCCGGCGGCGGGCGTCCCGCCGTACGCGGCAAGCAGGGCCGTGGTGGCGGTCAACGCGAGCGTGATCACCAGGAGCGTGCCCCGGGGACGGCGGGCGGCCCTGGCGCCGGCGAGGAAGTTGCCGGCGATGCCCGCCACGCCGTAGCCGAGAAGCAGCAGGCTGATGAGGTCGGGGTCGATCCCGGAGATCTCCTGCAGGACCGGGCGGACGAAGGTGTAGGCGGCGAAGTGGCCGGTGATCAGCAGGAGTGTCAGGGCCACGCCGACCCGTACGGCACGCACGCGCAGCAGCCGGGGCAGCTCGCCGAAGGTGATCGTCCGGGTGGCGGGCAGCGCGGGCACCAGCAGGACCAGGCACGCCAGCGCGACCAGCCCCAGGATCCCCACCGCGCCGAAGGCGAGGCGCCAGCCGCCGAGCTCCCCGGCGAGCGTTCCCGCGGGGACGCCGGCGACGGAGGCGGTGGACACCCCACCGAAGATCACCGCGGTGGCGCGGGCGACGTGCCGCTCGGGTACCAGCCGGAGGGCGAGCCCGCCCGCGATGGCCCAGAACCCGCCGACGCTCACGCCGACGGCCAGCCGGGCGGCGAGCACGACGGCGAAGTCCGGTGCCACGGCGCCGGCGAGGTTGGCCAGGCCCATGAGTCCGATGAGCGTGACCAGCATGGCGCGTCGGTCGATCCGCCCGGCCGCGACGGTGAGCAGCGGCGCGGCGATCGCGGCCACCAGGCCGGGGACGGTCACCATCAGGCCCGCAGCGCCGTCGGAGACGCGCAGGTCGGCACTGATGGGGGTGAGCAGGCCGACCGGCAGCAGCTCGGAGGTCATCAGGGAGAAGATCCCCAACGCCACGGCGGCGACGGCGAGCCATCCTCTGGTCGCCGATCGGCTCGGCGCTTCATTCAAGACATCAGACATCCAGAATAACCTTCCACGACAACCCAGGAGAAGGGGTGCCGATATTTCTGGATATTAGATGTCTAGAATGCTCGTCGCAACTCTGAGCGGGTAGGGCGGAGGACATGGTTCGCCACGGATCGCTGGACGAGGACACACCCGCCACACCGCACGCCGCCGGTAGGAACCCGGTCACGGCCTGGCTGCTGGACGGCCTGAGACCGGAGGACCGCCACTCGACCGGGATGCACGAGGAACATCCCGACAAGCAGTACCCGTGGTGGCAGACGATGTGCCTGACCGGCGTGGACTACTTCTCCACGCTGGGCTACCAGCCGGGCATCGCGGCCCTGGCGGCCGGAGCCCTCTCCCCCGTCGCGACCTCGTTCCTGGTGCTCCTGACGCTGTTCGGCGCGCTGCCCACCTACCGGGCGGTGGCCGCGGAGAGCCCCAGAGGCCTCGGCTCGATCGCGATGCTGGAGAACCTGCTGCCCAGCTGGTGGGGCAAGCTCCTGGTGCTGGTCCTGCTGGGCTTCGTGGCGACGGCGTTCATCTTCACGATCACGCTGTCCGCCTCCGACGCGACCGCGCACGTCGTGGAGAACCCGTTCTTCCCCGCCGCCCTGCACGGCCAGGAGGTCCTCGTCACGATCCTGCTGATCCTCGCGCTGGGCGCGATCTTCCTGCGCGGCTTCAGCGAGGCGATCGGCCTCGCGGTGGTCCTCGTGGCCGTCTACCTGTCGCTCAACCTCGTGGTCGTGGGCATGGGCCTGCTCCAGGTGATCGAGCACCCGGCCCTGGTGGACGGCTGGCAGGAGGCGCTGACGACGGGCTACTCGGGCCCGCTCGCGATGATAGGCGTCTCCCTCCTCGTCCTGCCCAGGCTCGCCCTGGGCCTGTCGGGCTTCGAGACGGGCGTCGCCGTGATGCCGCAGATCCGGGGCGACCTGGAGGAACGCATCAGAGGCGCCCGCCGGCTGCTCACCACCGCCGCGCTGATCATGAGCGGATTCCTGATCGCCAGCAGCTTCGCCACGGCCATCCTCATCCCGCACGAGGAGTTCGAGGAGGGCGGCAAGGCGAGCGGGCGGGCGCTGGCCTTCCTCGCCCACGAGTACCTCGGCGACTGGTTCGGCACGGTCTACGACCTCAGCACCATCGCCATCCTGTGGTTCGCGGGCGCCTCCGCCATGACCGGCCTGCTCAACATCGTCCCCCGCTACCTGCCCAGGTACGGCATGGCACCGGACTGGGCCCGCGCCATCAGGCCGCTGGTGCTGGTGTTCACCGCGATCGCCGTCGTGATCACCATCGCGTTCGACGCCGAGGTCGAGTCCCAGGGCGGCGCGTACGCCACGGGCGTCCTGGCGCTGATCCTGTCGGCGGCCGTGGCCGTCACGATCTCCCGCTACCGCCAGGGCAGGCGCGCGGCCGCCTACAGGTTCGGGGTGATCGCCCTCGTCCTCGGCTACGCGACCGTGGTCAACATCGTCGAACGCCCCGACGGCCTGAAGATCGCGCTGCTGTTCGTCCTGGCCATCGTCGTCACCTCGATCGTCTCCCGCGCCACCCGCTCGACCGAGCTGCGGGTCGGCCACATCGAGTTCGACCCCGCCGCGCTGCGCCTGGTCCGGGAGATCGACGGCCCGCTGCGCGTGATCGCCAACGAACCCGACGAGCGCGACCCTCTGGAGTACGCCGAGAAGGAGCGGGAGGCCAGGGAGCACCACCACCTCCCGCCGGATGAGCCGGTGCTCTTCCTCGAGGTGACCGTCGGTGACGCGTCCGAGTTCTCGTCGGACCTGAAGGTGGTCGGCGAGGAGCGTCACGGCTACCGCGTTCTGCGGGTGTGCGGTTCCAACGTGCCCAACACGATCGCGGCGATCCTGCTCCACCTGCGGGACGTCACGGGCAAGAAGCCGCACGTCTACTTCCACTGGATGGAGGGCGATCCGGTCAAGGCGATGCTGCGCTACCTGCTGTTCGGCGGCGGTGACGTGCCGCCGCTGACGCGTGAGGTGCTCCGCCAGGCCGAGCCCGACCCGGCCAAGCGACCGCAGGTGCACGTCGGCTGATCACCTCGAGCCGCAGATGCACGTCGGCTGATCAGGCCGAACCGCCGGTGCCCGCCCGGCCGACCAGCCGCAACCGGTCACGTCGAGCCGCAGATGCCCGGCCGATCAGCCGATCGGTCAGGTTCGCGGAACCGCGCGGTAGTCGCGGACGCGGATGGCGAGCCCGTGCCCCAGCGACGCCCGGACGTCGCCGCGTGCCAGCCCGGCCACGGCGGCCACGCCGTACCCGGCCAACGCCACGCCGTACCCGGCGAGCGCCACGCCGCCGAACATCCCGAGCCTGAGCAGGTCCGGCGCGGCGAGGCTCAGCTCGCCCAGGCCGTTCACCAGGAAGCCGGTCGTGAAGAGCCACCCCATGAGCGCCGTGGCCGACGCCGCGAGCAGGCTCCGCGACCATGCCGCGTACGCTCCCACCGCGAGCGCCATGGCGGCGACACGTGGCGTGCCCGGAGGGAGCAGTGCCGCGACGGCGGCGCACGCGGCGACGCTGACCACGAATCCTCCGCTGATCATGAACTCCAGCGGCGACCTTTCCCGACTGAATGTCATGAATTCATCACATCGCATTTCCAGCCGCGCGGGGAGTGTCCATACGCCATTCCTTCGCGTTCATGACGCGTTATTGATGCCGGTCGAGCCGCCAGGGAGGCCGACGTCAAGCGGGCGTCAGGGTTTCGGCGGCCGCCGTTCGGATCCCCTCTGGAATACGCCCGGACCGAATATCCGGCCATAGCATCATTTTCTATAAATTTCTGCGGTGCGTACCGAGGAGGAATGTGATGCACTCAGGTGGCCCGCCCTTCCTGCCCACCCGTATCGGAAGGAGCACGATGAAAGCCCCGAAAATACGGCCGGAAGCCTTCGGGCTGCTCGTGCTCATCGCCGTCGTGGCCGTGGTCACGCTGGCGATCGAGCTGCTCCCCTGACCGGCGTCCGGCACGGGGCCGGGCCGGCGTGACGGATCACGCCGGCCCGGCTTCGTCGTGAGCGGCGAGGCGGGTGAGCGAGGAGCGTTCGCCGAGCGGGCTCATGAGCGGGTGAAGTGGTGGCGGGCAGGAGCTCAGGGGGTGAAGCGGTAGCCCATGCCCGGCTCGGTGATCAGGTGGACGGGTCGTGCGGGGTCGCGTTCCAGCTTGCGGCGCAGCTGGGCCATGTACTGCCGCAGGTAGTGCGACTCCTTCAGGTACTTCTCCCCCCACACCTCGCTCAGCAGGTACCGCTGGCTGACCAGCTTGCCCGGGTTGCGCAGCAGGATCTCGAGGATGTGCCACTCGGTGGGCGTCAGCCGTACACCGTCGGAGACCGTCTTGTCGGTCAGGTCGATCACCCGGTCCCCGATCTGGACGCGGGCCAGCTCCGCCTCCTGCAGGCCGGTCCTGCGGGTGACGGCCCGCATGCGTGCCAGCAGCTCCTCGATGTTGAACGGCTTGGTGACGTAGTCGTCCGCGCCCGCGTCCAGCGCCTCGATCTTGTCCTGGTTGCCGGTCCTGCCGGACAGCACGAGGATCGGCACCGACGTCCACCCGCGCAGACCGTGGATGACGTCGACCCCGTCGAGGTCGGGCAGCCCGAGATCGAGCAGGACGAGGTCGGGCTGCCGTTCGGCGGCCTCCCTGAGCGCCGACCCCCCGTCGGCGGCCACCGTGACCTCGTAGTGTCGCGCGACCAGGTTGATGCGCAGCGCCCGCAGGAGCTGCGGTTCGTCGTCGACGACGAGGACGCGGGTCATGCGACCACCGCCCGCGAGGAGATGGGAAACGTGAGGATCATCGTGAGACCTCCCCCTGGTGTCTCGTCAGGGACCAGCGTGCCGCCCATCGCCTCGGTCAGCCCGCGCGAGAGCGCGAGGCCGAGGCCGACGCCTGTGTCGTTGTCACGGTCGCCGAGGCGCTGGAACGGCAGGAAGATGCGGTCGTGGGCGTCGGCGGGGACGCCCGGCCCCCTGTCGATCACCCGGATCTCGACGTGGGCGCCGTGCCCGCTCGCGGTGATGAGCACCTTGGCGTCCTGCGGGCTGTAGCGCACCGCGTTGGTCATCAGGTTGACCAGCACCCGTTCGAGCAGCGTCGGGTCGGCGACGATCTCGGGCAGCTCGACGGAGATGTCGCCCTCCACCCTGTCCCGCACCGGGCCCAGGTCGTCGATCGCGCGGGGCACGACCTCCTCCAGAGCCACCGGCTGGTGGTCGACCCCCAGGACGCCCGCCTGGAGGCGGCTCATGTCGAGCAGGTTCGCGACCAGGCGGTCCAGTTTGGCCAGCGACTCGTCGGCCGTGGCCAGCAGCTCCTGGCGGTCCTCCTCGGTCCAGGCGATCGCGGTGTTGCTCAGGCTCTCCACGGCGGCCTTGGCGGAGGCGAGCGGGGTGCGCAGGTCGTGGCTGACGGCGGCCAGCAGCGCGGTGCGCATCCTGTCGGCCTCGGCCAGCGGCTTGGCCTGGTCCGCCGCCTCCTCGAGGCGCTGCTGGCGCAGCGCCACGGCCGACTCGGCGGCGAACGCCTCGAGCACCCTGCGGTCGGCGGCGTCGAGGAGCCGTCCGCGGGCGGTGAGGACCAGGTTCTCGTCGATGACCACGTCGGTGTCGGCGGCCGACGGGGACGTGCACGGCGTGCCGCCGGTGGTGGCGATGATCCGCCAGGCGTCCGGATCCGTCTGGTCGTCCGGCATGCTGCCGGTGTCGGGCCGCCGCTCCAGCAGCGTGACCGAGGTCAGCCCGAACGTCTCCCGCAGCCGCGCGAGCAGCGAGGGCACCGCCGCCTCGCCGCGCAGCACGTGCCCCGCCAGGGTGGCGAGGATCTCGGCGTCCGCGCCGGCTCTGGCGGCCTCCCTGGTACGGCGGGCCGCGACGTCGACGATCGTGCTCACCATGGCGGCGACCACGACGAACACGATGAGCGCGAACAGGTTCTCGGGATCGGCGATCGTGAACTCGCCGACCGGCGGGGTGAAGAAGTAGTTCAGCAGCAGTGAGCCCACGACGGCCGCGGTGATGGCCGGCCACATGCCGCCGATCAGCGCGACGCCCACCACCGTCACCAGGTAGAAGAGGATCTCGGTCGGCAGCGACAGGTCGTCCCTGAACGGGATCAGCGCCGCCGTCAGCGCGAGCATGCCCGCGAGGGCGACCGCCCATCCGGCCAGCCGCCGCTTCCTGGTCAGCGCCGCGCGGCTGTGTTCGGGGCGCCGGCGGCCCTTCTTCGCCTCGTCGTGCGTGATCATGTGCACGTCGATGCTGCCGGACAGCGCGGTGGTCTCCACGCCGACGCCGCGGGAGAGGATCTGCGCGAACCGGCCGCGCCGGGAGGCGCCGAGCACCAGCTGGGTGGCGTTGACGCCGCGGGCGAAGTCGAGCAGGGCGCGGGGGATGTCGTCGCCGACCACCTGGTGGTAGGTGCCGCCGAGGCTCTCCACCAGCGTGCGCTGCCTGGCCAGGTTGGCGGGGTCGCCGCCGGCCAGGCCGTCGGCGCTGGTGACGTGGACGGCCAGCAGGTCGGCGCCCTTGGTCCTGGCCGCGACGCGGGCGGCCCGCCGTATCAGGGTGTCGCCTTCGGGTCCGCCGGTGAGGGCCACGACGACGCGCTCGCGCGTCTCCCAGGTGCCTTCGATGCCGTGGTCGGCGCGGTAGCGGTCGAGCTGCTCGTCGACCTTGCCCGCGACCCACAGCAGGGCCAGCTCGCGCAGTGCGGTCAGGTTGCCGACCCTGAAGTAGTTGGACAAGGCGGCGTCCACCTTCTCCGGAGCGTAGACGTTGCCGTGCGCCATCCGCCGTCTGAGGGCCTCGGGCGACATGTCGACCAGCTCGATCTGGTCGGCCCTGCGCACCACCTCGTCCGGCACGGTCTCCCGCTGGGGGATGCCGGTGATCTGCTGGACGACGTCGTTGAGCGACTCCAGGTGCTGGATGTTCACCGTCGAGACGACGTCGATGCCGGCGTCGAGGATCTCCTCGATGTCCTGCCAGCGCTTGACGTTCCTCGACCCGGGCACGTTCGTGTGGGCCAGCTCGTCGATCAGCGCGATCTTCGGCGCGCGCTCGATGACGGCGTCCACGTCGAGCTCGGTGAAGGTCGACCCGCGGTAGCGGAGCTGCCTGCGCGGGATGATCTCCATGCCCTCGAGGAGGGCGGCGGTGCGGGGACGCCCGTGGGTCTCGACGAAACCCACGACGACGTCCCTGCCCCGCTCCATCCCCCTGCGGCCCTCGCCGAGCATCGCGAAGGTCTTGCCCACCCCGGGCGCCGCGCCCAGGTAGACCCTCAGCCGACCGCGTGGCATCGCCCTATCCCTTGTCGAGTGCCAGGTTGAGCTCGAGCACGTTGACCGCGGGCTCACCCATGAACCCGAGCGCCCTGCCGGTGGTGTGCTCCTTGACGAGCGCGGTCACCCTCTCCAGGGGCAGGCCGCGCTCCTTGGCGACGCGGGGCGCCTGCAGCTCGGCGTAGGCGACCGAGATGTGCGGGTCCAGGCCCGAGCCGCTGGCGGTGACCGCGTCCGCGGGGACCTTCACGTCGGTGACGGTCCCGCGCACCGGCACGGTACGGCCGGCCGCGTAGTCCTCGCCGGGCTTGCCGCACTCGACCTTGACGCCCTCGTAGGTGGCGGCGAACGGCTGGGCGGGGCAGGCCTGGTTGACGCTGACCGCCCTGGTCGGGGTGCCGACGGCGGGGAACACCTTCAGCACCGCGCCCACGCCGTCCGGCGTGCAGTACGGCCGGGCGCCGCTGACGCCCTCCAGCTCGCCGACCGCCTTGGAGCGGGCGCAGACCTGGGTGAGCAGCGACTGCCTGCCCTCGTCGGGGTTGCCCTCGTCGTCCTTGGCGCCCGGCACGGGCAGGGTGTCGACGACGTCCTCGGGGCCGAGATTGCTCGCTGCGGTGGACAGCATGTCGTACCCGTCCCCGGCGGCCGACGGCCGGCTCTGGAAGTACTTCCTGATGGGGTTGCCGTCCTTGTCGGTGAAGAGCTGGCCCACGACCGCGCTGCCGACGGTCTTGCCGTCGCGCTCGACCGGGGAGCCGTTGGCCTTGTTGCGGAAGGCGGCCTGGGCGATGCCGGTGACCGCCAGCGGGTAGATCCCGCCGAGGATCAGGGTCAGGACGATGACCGCGCGGACGGCGGCGAGGTGCTGGCGGATCCAGCTGGGCAGGCGTTCCATTACGACATCCCCGGAAGGAACTGGATGAGAAGATCGATCAGCTTGATGCCGACGAAGGGCGCGACGATGCCGCCCAGACCGTAGACGGACAGGTTCCGGTTGAGCAGCTTGGAGGCGCTGGACGGCCGGTAGCGCACGCCGCGGAGGGCGAGCGGGATGAGCGCGACGATGATGATCGCGTTGAAGACGACCGCGGACAGGATCGCCGACTGCGGGCTGGCCAGGCGCATGATGTTGAGCGCGTCCAGGCCCGGGTAGACCGCCGCGAACATCGCCGGGATGATCGCGAAGTACTTGGCGATGTCGTTGGCGATCGAGAACGTGGTCAGGGCGCCGCGCGTGATCAGCAGCTGCTTGCCGATCTCCACGATCTCGATGAGCTTGGTCGGGTTGGAGTCGAGGTCCACCATGTTGCCCGCCTCTTTGGCGGCGCTGGTGCCGGTGTTCATCGCCACGCCGACGTCCGACTGCGCGAGCGCGGGGGCGTCGTTGGTGCCGTCACCGGTCATGGCGACCAGTCGGCCGCCCTCCTGCTCCTTCTTGATGAGGGCGAGCTTGTCCTCGGGGGTGGCCTCGGCGAGGAAGTCGTCCACGCCGGCCTCGTCGGCGATGGCCCTGGCGGTCAGCGGGTTGTCACCGGTGATCATGACGGTGCGGATGCCCATGCGGCGCATCTCGTCGAACCGCTCGCGCATGCCCTGCTTGACGACGTCCTTCAGGTGGATGACGCCGAGCACGCGGCCCTTCTCGGCCACGACCAGCGGGGTGCCGCCCGTGCCGGAGATCCCGTCCACGATGTGGCCGACCTCGTCGGTCGGGTGACCGCCGTGGTCCCTGACCCACTTCATGACGGCCGTCGCCGCGCCCTTGCGGACCTCCTTGCCGTCGAGGTTCACGCCCGACATGCGGGTCTGCGCGGTGAACTGCACCCACTCGGCGTGGGCCAGCTCGCCGGGCTCCCGCTCGCGCAGGCCGTACGCGGTCTTGGCGTACACCACGATCGAGCGGCCCTCTGGCGTCTCGTCGGCGAGGCTGGACAGCTGCGCCGCCCGCGCCAGCTCCATCTCGGGCACGCCGGCCACCGGCACGAACTCGGACGCCTGGCGGTTGCCCAGCGTGATGGTGCCGGTCTTGTCCAGCAGCAGCGTGCTGACGTCGCCGGCGGCCTCGACCGCGCGGCCCGACATGGCCAGGACGTTGCGCTGCACGAGCCGGTCCATGCCGGCGATGCCGATGGCCGACAGCAGCGCGCCGATCGTCGTCGGGATGAGGCAGACCAGCAGCGAGACGAGCACGATGCCCGTGACGCCGTTGCCTGTCAGGGCGAGCGAGTCGGGGATGCCGGGGTTGGTGTCCTTGGCGTAGATGGCCAGCGGCTGCATGGTCACGGTGGCGACCAGGAAGATGACGGTCAGCGCGGCCAGCAGGATGTTGAGGGCGATCTCGTTGGGGGTCTTCTGCCGGTCGGCGCCCTCGACCAGGGAGATCATCCGGTCGATGAAGCTCTCGCCCGGCTTCTGGGTGATCTGCACGATGATCTTGTCGGACAGCACCTTGGTGCCGCCCGTCACCGCGGACCTGTCACCGCCGGACTCCCGGATGACCGGCGCGGACTCGCCGGTGATCGCGGACTCGTCGACGCTCGCGATGCCCTCGATCACGTCGCCGTCACCGGGGATGATCTCTCCGGCCTCGACGACCACGAAGTCGCCCTGCCTGAGCTCGGCAGCGCCCACGGTGTCCCACTCCGTGGAGGTGCGGCTCCTGAGCCTGCGGGCCATGGTGTCGCGCTTGGTCGCGCGCAGCGTGGCCGCCTGCGCCTTGCCCCTGCCCTCTGCGACCGCCTCCGCCAGGTTGGCGAAGATGACCGTCAGCCAGAGCCAGACCACGATCGCCCAGGCGAAGAACGACGGGTCGAGGACGGCCAGGACCGTGGTGAACACCGCGCCGATCTCCACGATCAGCATCACGGGGTTGCGCCAGAGCGTGACGGGGTTCAGCTTGACCAGCGCGTCGGGCAGCGACCTGACGAGCTGTTTCGGGTCGAGCAGGCCGCCGCCGATCCTGCCGTTCTTCTTGGGCGCCGGTTCCTTCCCCGGCGCCTCGACCAGGTGGGTCGTCATCACATGAGTCCTTCTGCGAGCGGGCCGAGCGCCAGGGCGGGGAGGAAGGTCAGCGCGACCAGGACGATCGTCACGCCGACGACCATGCCGACGAACTGCGGCCGGTGGGTCGGCAGCGTGCCCGCGGATTCGGGCACCGGCGTCTGCCTGGCCAGGGAGCCCGCCAGGGCGAGCACGAAGATGATCGGCAGGAACCGGCCGAAGACCATGCACAGGCCGAGCGCCACGTCGTACCAGGGGGTGTTCACGGTGACGCCGGCGAAGGCCGAGCCGTTGTTGTTCGACGCGCTGGTGAAGGCGTAGAGGATCTCGGAGAAGCCGTGCGGGCCGCTGTTGAGCATGGCCGCCAGGCCCGCCTTGTTGCCCATGGCCACGGCCGTGCCGACCAGCACCAGGACCGGGGTGACCAGGAAGTAGAGCGAGGCCAGCTTGATCTCGCGGGAGCCGATCTTCTTGCCGAGGTACTCGGGCGTCCTGCCGACCATGAGCCCCGCGACGAACACGGTGATCACGGCCAGGACGAGCATGCCGTACAGGCCGGCGCCGACACCGCCGGGAGCGACCTCGCCCAGCATCATGTTGAACAGCGTCATCATGCCGCCGAACGGGGTGTAGGAGTCGTGGAAGGAGTTCACCGCGCCGGTGCTGGTGAGCGTGGTGGCGGCGGCGAACGTCGCGGAGTTGGCGACGCCGAACCGCACTTCCTTGCCCTCCATGGCCGCGCCGACCGCCTGCGGGACAGTCGCGTTGCCGCTCAGCTCGAAGACGTTCGTCAGGACGACGCTGGCCAGCGCGATCGTGGCCATCACGGCGAGGATGGCGTAGCCCTGCCGGACCTGGCCGACCATCCGGCCGAAGGTGCGGGTCAGGCTGAAGGGGATGACGAGGATCAGGAAGATCTCGAACCAGTTCGTCCAGGAGGCGGCGTTCTCGAACGGGTGGGCCGCGTTGGCGTTGTAGAAGCCGCCGCCGTTGGTGCCGAGCTCCTTGATGACCTCCTGGCTGGCCACGGGGCCGCCGGTCATGTTCTGCGTGTTGCCGGCGAGGGTGGTGATCTCGTGCGGGCCGACGAAGTTCTGCACCAGGCCGCCCGCCACCAGGACGAGCGCGCCGACGAAGGCGATCGGCAGCAGGATGCGGAGCGTGCCGCGCACCAGGTCCACCCAGAAGTTGCCGATGGTGTCGGCGTTCTTGCGGGCGAAGCCGCGCACCAGCGCGATCGCCACGGCCATGCCGACGGCGGCCGACACGAAGTTCTGCACGGCGAGCGCGGCCATCTGGACCAGGTGGCCCATGGTGCTCTCACCGGAGTAGGCCTGCCAGTTGGTGTTGGTGACGAAGCTGATCGCGGTGTTCCACGCGACGTGGTCGGTGACGGGCGGGAAGCCGAGCGAGAGCCACAGCTTGTCCTGGAGGCGCTGCATGCCGTACACGACCAGGATGGAGATGATCGAGAAGGCCAGCAGGCTGCGCGCGTAGACGGGCCAGCGCTGCTCCGCGTCGGCGCGGACGCCGAGCAGGCGGTAGACGACCCGCTCGACGGCGGTGTCCTTGGTGCCGCTGTAGACCCGGTACATGTAGTCGCCGAACGGCTTGTGCACCACGGCCAGCGCGATGACCAGGGAGGCGAGGAAGATCCAGCCCATCAGAACCGCTCCGGGAAGAGCAGGGCCGCGACCATGAAGATCACCAGGCCGATGGCCACGACGAGGCCGGCGGCGTTGACGGCGCTCACAGGCGCTCCACCGCCTTGACGACAAGCCCGAAGATCACGAAGATCGCGATCGTCAGGGCGACGAAGATGACGTCAGCCATCCCCACTCCTCAGTTTTCGGACATAGCTTTCATGACCAGCAAACTTGGAGATTCAGGGAGCTTTGCCGTTCTTGACGGGTTCCCTACGGCTCAATGCGGACTATTGACGCGATCCGTACGTCATGCGCGCCGCCACCCGGCGGGCGACGCCGTCGATCGCCCGTCCTTCACAGACGCAGAAGCCGGGGCCCGGTCATGGTGCTGACCGGGCCCCGGCTCCTGGCGTGAGTATCCGTCAGATGACGGGAACGATGTTCTCCGCCTGCGGGCCCTTCTGACCCTGCGTGACGTCGAAGCTCACCTTCTGGCCCTCGTGGAGCTCACGGTAGCCCTGGGTGGCGATGTTGGAGTAGTGGGCGAAGACGTCAGCGCCGCCGCCGTCCTGGGCGATGAAGCCGAAGCCCTTCTCCGCGTTGAACCACTTGACAACGCCAGTCGCCATGTCGATCTCCTTCGATAGGCGCAGTAATGGGACACGCACCTTGCGTGGCCCATGTCGCCGCAATGACCCATCCGGACATGACCGGCAAAAACAAAATGCGCCTGGGGGGTTACATCCCGTCAGGCGCACACAACGTTCATGGGTACCAGAACTGCAACACCCTCAAAGCTAGCACGCGTCGCGGCCACTGTGACCCGTACGGGCGACTTGGTTCTCGCTGCCACCAGGACCGATCCAGCCCCCACCGGTATGTCCATACCGAAATGATCCTCACATATGAGTCTATAGTCAGCCATCTGCGACATTTCGCATGTCGACAGGCGCGTCGGCGTCGCCCAGAGATGACATCGGCCCTGCGGGCCAGAGACAGGCGGCACAGCTGATGCCGAACCACGACACGCATCTCGCGGCACCTGACGGGCGGGTCACGCGTACCCGACGGGGTTCCTCTTGCGGGCGTCGCCCAGCGCGCTCACCACGGCCTCGACGTCCTCCACCCGGGTGCGGTGGCTGGTCAGGCACAGCCGGATGGCGGGCCGTCCGGCCAGGCGAACGGTGCTGATCCACGCCTGCCCGCCACGGACCACCTCGTCGGCGACCGCGTCGTGCCACGCCGCGCTGCTCTCGGCACCGCCCGCCTCCGCCTCGGGGGCGGCCACGCAGACGACGGGCAGCACCGTGTCGTTGACCCGCCGCCACCCCTCCTCCTGGAGGCGGCGCGCGAGCAGCTCGCCGAGCCGCACGTCCCGCTCGATCTGGGCGGCGTAGGCGGGCCTGCCCGCCATCGCCAGCGCGAGGAACACCTTCAGCCCCGCGAAACGGCGCGACCACTGCACGCTGGTGGCGTAGGGGTCGGGGGCGCCGTCGGTCTCCGCCGGCATGTAGGAGGTGGTCGCGCGGAAGCTCTCGGCCAGCGCGGTCCCGTGCGGGGTGAGCAGCATGCCCGCGCCCATGGGCGCCGACATCCACTTGTGCGCGTCCACCGTGACGCTGTCGGCCCGCTCCACCCCGGCCAGCAGCGGGCGCAGGGAGTCGGACAGCGCGATCGCGCCCGCCCACGCGGCGTCGACGTGGAAGTGCAGCCCCCACTCCGCGGCCAGGCCGGCCAGCTCGGGCAACGGGTCCACCGCGCCTCCCGCCGTCGTGCCGGCGGTCGCGGCCAGCAGGAACGGGTCGCGGTCCGCGGCCCGGTCGGCCTCGACCATCTCGCGCAGCCTGCCGGTGTCCATGCGGTGCGCCGCGTCGACCGGCACCAGGCGGACGGCCTCGCGCCCGATGCCCGTCATGTGGGCGATCTTGAGCCACGCCAGATGGCTCTCGGCTGAGGCGTAGAACACCGGCCGCCGCGGCAGGCCGTACGTGCCGGTGCCGGGATAGGAGGGGAACCGGCGGGTCAGGGCGACGATCACCGCGGTCAGGTTGGCCTCGGCACCGCCCACCGTGAAACTGCCCTCCGTGGTGGCGGGCAGGCCGAGGCGGGCCGCCATGAAGCGCAGCACGTGCCGTTCCATCTCGACGGCCGCGGGGGCGTGGCTGTAGGCGGCCAGCTGCGGGTTGACCCCTGCCGCGAGCAGCTCGCCGGCCACGCCCCACCAGGTGGGGGTGGGGTTGAACAGCCCGAAGTAGCGGGGGTGCGTCGTGTGCACGCCCCAGCGGCGCAGGGCCGCCATCACCTCCCGCAGCGTGTGCTCGGGCCGCCCCGCCGTCTCGAAGTCCTGGCCGGCCAGCCAGTCGCGCAGCCACGCGGTGCCCGTCTCCGGTGGCGCGACGGGGCCGCCTGCCACGTCCTTCGCGTGCCGTACGACCAGGTCCACGGCGGCGGTCAGCAGCCGGGCGCCTTCGTCCTCACCGATGTCCAGCGGTCCCTTTTCGTCCATGGACACCACTGTCGCGAGTGCCGAATCCGGTCACTAGTGGCAAAGATGTCGTGTTCCACTATATTTGCGCCATGGGCCGGATCAGAGTCGTCATCCCGGTGCTGGACAACTGCCCGCTCTTCGAGCTCGCCGTCCCCTGCGAGGTCTTCGGCAGGGACCGGCTCGACCTCAGCCCCGACTGGTACGACCTGCGCCTGTGCCGGACCGCGGACGGCGAGCAGGAGTCGCTCAGCGGCCTGTGGCTGCGCGCCCCGCACGGGCTGGAGGCGATGCGCACGGCCGACCTCGTCGTGGTGCCCGCCTGCGCCGACGGCTCCTACCGGCCGCCGGACACGCTGCTCGAAGCGCTCGTCGCGGCGCACGAGAGAGGCGCGCGGGTCGCCGCCCTGTGCTCGGGGGCGTTTGTGCTCGCCGCGGCGGGCCTGCTCGACGGCCGCGAGGCCGCCACCCACTGGATGCACGCCGCGGACCTGCGGCGCCGCCACCCACGGGTGCGCGTCAACGAGCGCGCCCTCTACCTCGACGACGGCGACATCCTCACCAGCGCCGGCACCGCGGCGGGCATCGACCTGTGCCTGCACATCGTCAGGCGCGACTTCGGCGCCGCCGTGGCGGCGGAGGTGGGGCGCCGCATGGTGATCGCGCCCCAGCGGGAGGGCGACCAGACGCAGTACGTCTCGCCGGCCGTGCCCGTCCCCGCTCCCGACAAGGGCCTGGCGCCGGTGCTGACGTGGGCGCTGGAACGGCTGCACGAGCCGCTCACCGTCCCGCGCATGGCCGAGCGGGGCGCGATGAGCACCAGGACCTTCATCCGCCGCTTCCACCAGGAGACCGGCCTCACCCCGATCAGGTGGCTCACCCAGCAGCGCGTCGTCAGGGCCAGGGAACTGCTGGAGACCACGCGGCTGCCCGTCGACGTGGTGGCCGAGCGCTCCGGCTTCAGCACCGGCAACGGCCTGCGCCAGCACTTCACCAAGCTGCTCGGCACCACGCCCTCCGCCTACCGGCGCACCTTCCAGGGGGCGGGCGGCGCTCAGGCGGCCGGCAGGAGGGCGCGAGCCACCTCGGCCGCCGATGAGGAGGTCTCGATCGAGGTGTAGCCGCCGCGCAGGGAGGCGTCCAGGTCCTTGAGGCCGTTGCCGCTGAGCGTGATCACGATCCGCTGCCCCGGGTCGAGCCTGCCCCTGGCGTGCTGGTCGAGCAGGCCGGCGATCCCCGCCGCCGAGGCGGGCTCGGCGAAGACGCCGTCGCGGCGGGCCACCTCCCGGTAGGCCGCGAAGATCTGCTCGTCGGTCACGGCGGCGATCAGACCGCCGGACTCGTCGCGGGCGGTGACGGCACCGTCCCAGGTCGCCGGGCTGCCGACGCGGATGGCGCTCGCCTCGGTCACGGGCTCCTCGACGGGCGCGCCGCGCACGAGCGGCGCGACCCCCGCCGCCTGGAAACCCCACATGCGCGGCAGCCGGGTGGCCAGGCCCGCGTCCCGGTAGGTCCGGTAGCCGCCCCAGGTGGCGGTGATGTTGCCGCCGTTGCCCACCGGCAGGCAGTGGATGTCGGGCGCGTCACCCAGGGCGTCGACGATCTCGTAGGCGACGGTCCGCTGCCCCGCCAGGCGCCACTCGTTGCCCACGGAGTTGACCAGCGCGACCGGGTGGTCGGCGGCCAGCTCGCGGGCGACGCGGAGGCAGTCGTCGAACCCGCCGGCGATCTCGACGATCCGCGCGCCGTGCCGTACGGCCTGGCCGAGCTTGCCGAGCGCGATCCGCCCGCGGGGCACCAGCACGGCCGCCGCCATCCCCGCGCGAGCGGCGTAGGCGGCCGCGGAGGCGCTGGTGTTGCCGGTGGAGGCGCAGATGACCAGCTCGGCGCCGGCTTCGGCGGCCCTGCTGATCGCCACGGTCATGCCGCGGTCCTTGAACGAGCCCGTGGGGTTGGCGCCCTCGACCTTCAGCCAGACGTCGCAGCCCGTGACGGCTGACAGGTGCGCCGAGCGCAGCAGCGGGGTGTTGCCCTCGTTCAGGGTGACGGACGGGGTGTCGCCGCCGGTGACGGGCAGCCAGCGCCGGTAGCCGCTGTCCAGCAGCCCATGCCAGGTACTCATGGCGCCTACCGTAACATCCGTTTCATTCTTCTACGGCAGGCGGGATTGATGTAACATTCGTCAATGTGGATCCCATCGTGACCCGGCTGAGCGAGGTCTACTCCGAGCTGCCGCGCGGCGAGCGGGCGATCGTCAGGGTGCTGCTCGACGACTACCCCTTCGCCGCGCTCGGATCGCTGCGCGCGCTGGCCGACCGCGCCGGCGTCAGCCCGCCGACGGCCTCGCGCCTGTTCGACCGGCTCGGCTACGCCGGCTTCGCCGCCTTCCAGTCCGCCGTCAGGGCCGGCGCCCGCGAGCACGACAGGTCACGCCTGCAGGAGTTCGTGGCCCGCTCGCCCGGCACCCGCGGGGCCGCCGAAGACCTTCGCGCCGGCCTCGACGGCACCCTCGCCGCCGTGAGCGAATCCCAGCTCGCCGCCGTCGCCGCCCTCCTCGCCGAGGCGGGCGGCGTGTGGGCCGTCGGCGGGCCGCTGAGCGAGCTGGCCGCCGAATACCTCGTCCGCCAGCTCGCCGGCCTGCGCCCGGGAGCGCACCGCGTGCCCGGCTCCCCCGCCGCCAGAGCGCGCGTCCTGCTCGACCTCGGGCCCTCCGACGTCGTCGTGGCCTACGACTTCCGCCGCTACTCCCCCGACACCGCGGCGTTCGTGCGGGCCGCCCGGTCCCGGCAGGCCCGCCTGGTGCTCGTCACCGACGCGTGGGAGTCACCGCTGGCGCCGCACGCCGAGGTGCTGATCCGGCTGCCGCGCGAGGCGGCCGGGCCGATCGCGCCGCTGACCCACGAGATCGCCGTCACCGAGCTCGTGCTGGTGGCCACCGCCTCCCGCCTCGCCCCCGCCGTACGGCTGGCCGAACTCGACGAGCTCACCCAGTCGCTGCAGTGACCACGACGAGCCCGTCCATCCCGCTCCGCCGCCGGCTTCGACCAGCCCGCCCGGCCATCCCGCACGGCCATCCCGCCCCGCCGTCGCCCTCGACCGGCCCGCACGGCCGCCCCGGCACCCGACGAGCAGCACCACAGGGGCCGCGGTGACCTCACAACCCCATGGTGTCGGCCAGCGTCTCCATCTCGACGGTCAGCAGCGTGGCCGAGCGGTGCCCCATCCCGGCGAACTGGCCCTGCACCTCCAGGCTCGTCAGCCCGTGCAGCCGCGACCAGACCATGATCGTCCCGGTGAGGGCGGTGGCGGGATCGCCGTCGGGCGCGAAGGCCCTGACCCATTCGGCCACCGCGGGCACCTCCTCGACCCATCGCCGCATCTCCTCGCGCAGCGTCTCGGCGGCCGGACCGCACCGGCCCCCCGCGAACACCGGCAGGAAAGGCCCGAGCACCTCGCGGGCCCGCTGGACGCTCTCCGGCGGAGCCTGGTAACCGGGTGACGGCGTGCCCGCCAGCAGCTGGTAGACGTGCGGGTGCGCCAGCGCCCACCCGTGGAAGGCCCCGGCCAGCGCGTGCAGGCGCGCCCGCGGCGTCCCCTCGCCGACCGCGGCCCGTACGGCCGCCGCGACGTGGTCGAAACCGTCAAGGATGAGCTCGGTCAGCAGGTCGTCGCGACTGCCGAAGTACTTGTAGATCGCCGGCCCCGTGACACCGAGCTGCTTGGCCACGGCGTTCAGGCTCAGCGCCGCGGCCCCACCCTGGCCGATCTGGGCCAGCGCGGCCTCCTTGATCTCGGCACGGACCTGGTCCCGGTAGCGCTGTCGCGGCGATGACACCCTCTCATCGTAGTGAGCGCGTCTCATCACGACGTCCGCCCCTTCGTGAAGGCGATGACCGCCGCCAGCAGGGAGATGACCGCCGCCGCCGCGAAGGCGCGGTGATAGCCGGACAGCTCGCCGGGCGCGAGACCCGCGACCGAGGCGAGCGCGGCAAGACCCAGCGCGCCGCCAACCTGCCGGGTGGTGTTGATGAGGCCGCCCGCCACCCCGGACCGCTCGCCGGGCACCCCGGCCACGCCGAGCGCGGTCAGCGGCACGAACGCGAGCCCCAGCCCGGCGCCGACCAGCAGGGACGGGCCGAGCAGGTCCGCCAGGAAGGTGCCGTTCCCAGGCGCCCTCGCCAGCCAGGCCAGCCCCGCCGCCAACGTCAGCAGCCCCGGCACGAGAGGGGCGCGCAACCGGCCGGCCGCCAGCGGGGCCAGCATGAGCGCCAGCGCGAGCGGCAGCTGGGTGAGGCCGGCCGCCAGCGGCGAGTAGCCGAGCACGCGCTGCTGGTAGAGCGGCAGGAAGAAGAACGTGCCGACCCACACCATGCCCAGCAGGAGCATGACCAGGTTGCCGACCCCGACGGAGGCGGTACGCAGCAGCCCCGCCGGGACCAGCGGATCGGCCGCCCGCCGTTCGACCAGCACGAACCCCGCCAGCAGCAGCACCCCGACCCCGACCGTCACCGCACCGCCGCCGCCCAGCCCGTGGACGACGCCGGTCAGGCCCGCGGTCACCGTGACCGCGCCGGCGAGGTCGAGCCGGCCGCCGGCCGTCCGCGCGTCGCCCGCCACCAGCCGCGCCACGGCGGCCAGCGCGAACAGGCCGACGGGGACGCTCACCGCGAAGATCGACCACCAGCCGAACGCGTCGGTCAGCAGACCGCTCAGCAGCACGCCCGCCGCGCCGCCCGCCGCCGACACCGATCCCCAGACCCCGAGCGCCCTGGCCCGTTCCGCGCCCGGCGCGTAGAGAGCCAGCAGGACGGCCAGCGCGGCCGGCGACAGGACGGCGGCGCCGACGCCCTGGACCGCGCGCGCCGCGATCAGCCACCCCGCCCCGGCGGGTACGGCGGCGGCGAGCGAGCCCGCGGTGAACAGCGCGAGACCGGCGAGGAGGACGCGCCGCCTGCCGTACAGGTCGGCCAGCCTGCCGCCCACCAGGAGGAGGGCGCCGAAGGCGATCAGGTAGGCGTTGACGACCCACGACAGGCCAGCGGGCGTCAGCCCCAGGTCGTCGCCGATCACGGGGAGGGCGACGTTGACGATCGAGGTGTTGAGCACCACGAGGAACTGGGAGGCGGCCAGCAGCGCCAGGACGGCACCCCTGGCCCCGGTCGACGTCGACATGACAGTCTCTTTCTTTGGTTAAAGTCTATAACCAAAGCATGTAGCTGTCACCCAGCGGCGTCAAGACGGCAACACGAAAGGACGCCCGCGACACGCGGGCGTCCTTTCATGGGAAGAGGTCGACTGCTCGCCATCCCGGCCGAGCCACGGTCTGCGTCACCGATCGGACTCTCAACCGGGGCGCCATCGCCCCTGTGCGGCACAGGCTCCATTCGACCGCGCGGGAGTCAACCCGTACGGCGAAAGCGGGCCACGCGGGGAGCTGCCGGAAGTCAACCCCTACGACAGAAGCGGGCCACGCACGGCACGGCCGGAAGTCAACCCCTACGGCGGAAGCGAGCCACGCGCGGCACGACGGCCAGGACAGCGGTGCGGAGGTCAACCTGTACGGCGAAAGCGGGCCACGCGCGGGGCGGCGGCCAGGATGGCGAGGATGGCCGCACCGGCCACCAGGGCGAGGGCGGGGACCGGCTGACCGGCCACGCCCAGCAGCGCGGCCGACGCCGCGGCGGGGGCGTGGAAGGTGCCGGTGACCAGCATCGCCACGACCCCCGCCCCCACCGCCAGCATCGCGGCCGTTGTGCCGGGCCCGGCGACGAACGCCGCGCCGAGCCCTGCCGCCGCCGCCATGAGGTGGGCGAGCAGCACGGTGAGCGGGCGGGCCGCCGGGGTGCCGGGGGCGACGGCGACGAGCGCGGCCGAGGCGGTGAGCGGAGGTGCGAGCGTGGGCTCCCCGGCCACCGCCTGCACCACCGCGAGCGGCGCGAGCAGCACCAGCGTCACCGCCACAGGCCGCATCCGCCCGACCCTGGCCGCCCACCCAGCGCCCTCCTCCCGACCGGCACCCTCCACCTGGCCCGCACCCTCCACCGGACCGGCGCCCTCCGTCCGGCCGGCGCCTCCTTTCCGGTCGGCACCACTGGCGTGACCAGCAGCCTCTGCCCGATCGGCGCCCCCGGCCCGACCGAGACCCTCCCCACGACCGGCACCCCTGACACGACCAGCAGCCTCTGCCCGATCGGCGCCCCCGGCCCGACCGGGACCCTCGGCACGGCCGGCGCCCAGGCGCGCGATCGTCATGCCGTCGGCCAGTCGTTCTCGGTCTCCGCCACCTTGTTGACGTAGTTCGTCATCGTCTGCAGGGCCACCAGCGCGATGATCTCCAGGATCTGCTCGTCGTTCCACCCCGCGGCGCGCGCCTGGGACGGGTCGGCGTTACCGCGCGTCTCCGTCAGCGCCCGGGCGAACTCGACGGCCGCGGCCTCCTTGGCGTCCTCAGCGGTGCCCTGCTTGGCCAGCTCGACGTCGGCGTCACTGAGTCCGGCCGCCGTCTTGCCGCTGTAGGTGTGCGCGGCGACGCAGTACGAGCAGGCGTTGGCCGCGCCCACGGTCAGCGCGATGCGCTCGAAGGTGGTCTGCGGCAGCGTGCTCTTCTTCAGCGCCCGCGCCAGCCCCTGGTAGCCCTCCAGTACGGCAGGCGAGTTCGCCATAACGCGCACCATGTTCGGCACCTTGTCCAGCTTGGGATCCCCCTGCACCGGCTTGATCATCTTCAGCACTCCTTATAACGGGATAGCCCCGACAAGTCCGTTACATTATCACGGACTTTGAGGGAAATCTCCGTTAGAATGAAGGGCATGGACAACCCGTTGGCGCTCCGGCTGGCCGGCACCATCCGAGCCCGCCGCAGCGGCCTCACCGACGCCTTCGCGACCGTCGACGGCCTGACCGCCTGGGTGCGCGACCAGGACCTGTCCCCCTACCTCGACACCGCGACCTTCACCGCCGACGAGCGGATCAGGGTCGGCACGGTCGCTCTCCGCCAGGCCGTACGCGCGCTCTTCGCCAAGGCCGTCTCCCCTCACCCGCCCAGCGCGGCGGATGCCGGAGCCCTGCCCCCGCTCCCCGAGGCGCTCGCGCTGGTCAACAGCGCCGCCGCCCCCATGCGCCGCCGCCTCGAGTGGTCGCACGCGCCGGAGGAGCATCTCGAGGTGCACGGCGACCACCTGTCGGCCGCCCTGGCCAACGCCGCGATCGACTTCTTCGCCGGCCCCGATCTTGCGCGGGTCAAGGTGTGTCCCGCCCCGAGGTGCGTGCTGTATTTCGTCAAGCGCCATCCCCGCCAGGAGTGGTGCTCGGTGGCGTGCGGCAACCGCGCCCGCGCCGCACGCCACTACCACCGCGACCGATAGACGGGTGGTTCCGATGGCGGCTCAGCGGTCGTAAGGCGATCAGGAAACGGATGACGAGCGCGCCGGTCGCGCGGTCCATGAAGGTCGACGCCACACATCCGCCAGGAAAACGGGTGAATGGGTGCCCCGGTCGCGCGGTCGCACCAGACCGTGCAGGTCGATGCCAGGACCGGACAAGCCATGCGCCGACGCCTCGTCGACGCCCGGCGACCCAGGGCAGGTCAGGCGTGGACGCCCGGCGGGCCGGGGCCGGCGTGTGGCGATCCGGGACAGGCCAGGGGGACGCCCGGCGGCCCGGGGCCGGCCAGGCGGCGACGGACGCCTGGCCGCCCGGGGTCGGCTGGTCAGGCGTTGACGCCCTGCGCCGCCTTGACGGCCTCGCGCAGATGGTCCTCCTGGTCCTGGCTGAGCGAGGTCTGCAGGATGTCGCCGCCGTACTGGGCGATCTCCGGGATGACCTTGTCCGGCGTGCTCTTCACGACCAGGACGAACAGCGCGGCCTTGCCCGGTTCCATCTTGGCGCCGAGGTCCTTCATGAACTTGTCGTTGACGCCTACGTCGGTGAGCGCCCCGCCGGCCGCGCCGGCCGCCGCGCCGATCGCCATGCCGAACAGCGGCATGAAGAACAGCAGCCCGATCAGGCCACCCCACAGGGCGCCGCTGGTGGCGCCCAGCCCGGTCATGCTGGTGGACTGGTGCAGCTTGATCTTCCCGTCCAGCCGGCGCTCCACGACGGCCACGTCGGCCAGCGTGATGAGGTTCTGCTTCTGCATCTCGAACAGCCGGTCGCGGACCATGGCGGCGGTGTTGACGTCCGGGTAGGAGATGACGATGAGGTTGCTCATGGATGGTCCTGCTTCCTGTCGCGTTGTGGGACGGCCTTCTTCCCGGCACGAGCGACCGCGCCCGGCCCTCGCGAGGTCGGCCATATGCGTTCTTTCCCGATGCGGGTTATAACGAAGTCCGCAAAACCCCCAAAAGCGCATGTATCCGACAGATGCGGAGCCTCACTCCGCGAGCGTCTTGGCCTCCCGGCCGTGCACGATGAGCGCGTACAGCACCAGCACGTCGATGGCGATGACCGCCAGCGACCACCAGGGGTTGACCGCGATCCAGGTAAGCTGCGTGATCGCGTTGATCATCAGCAGAACGACCGCCGCGATGCGGGCCCAGCCCTTGCCGAAGCTCACCGCGACGCCGGTGACGGTGAGCAGAACACCCCAGATCAGATGGAGCCAGCCCCACCCGGTCAGGTCGAACAGCAGGAGTTTGGTGAAGGTCTGGACGTAGACCTGGTCGTTGATGATGGCGGACAGGCCGCTGACGATGTTGAAGATCCCCGACATGATCATCAGCATGCCGCCGAACCAGATCCAGCCGACCCAACCGGTTACCCGTTCCGTATGGATGGCCATTGGTCGAACCTCCCCCGACGTTTCGAGCCCCTATTGGCGTGTGTTCCCAGGTAAGGCCTGGGGCATGCGAGTTCGGAGCACGCCTTGGCTAGGGTGATCGTCGTGCGGAACCCGTCCAGTCCTTTCGAGGAAGCGCTCTGGGCCGCGTTCGAGGCAGGTGCGACGGCCCTGTGCCTGAGCCTGCTGAAGGACGCCGACCTGGCGCTGCCCATCTCCGTGGCCGCCTTCGAGGGAACCGAACCGGTCGCCTGGCCGACCGCCCGCGACGGTGACCGTACCTGGATGCTGGCCTACACCTCGGTCGAGGCGATGGTCGCCGCCAGCGCCACCTTCACCGAGCACCACCGGGTGGTCTCGATGCTCGAGCTGGCGGCGGGCTGGCCCGACTCCCGCTGGGGCCTGGCCGTCAATCCCGGCCTGCCCGTGAGCTTCCTCCTGGAGTCGGGTACGGTCGCCAGGCTCGCCGTCCCCACCCTTGTCCAGGACCTCGCGCTCGCCCCCCGGTCGGGCGTGCCGGTGATGCAGAAGCTGTTGCGCCCCTCCGACATCCACGACCTGCTGTCCGGCGGCGAGCCGAGGGTCTCCGGGTACTGCCACCACGCGCTCGACGTCTCGCACATCGCCACGCCCGCCGTGCTCGCCGAGGCGCTCGGACAGCCCGACCTCGTCACCCCCGAGGGCGCGCTCAACCTGCTGCGCTGGCGTCCCGTGGGGCTCGACCTCTACCGCACGCCGTACGGCGGGGTCGACGAGGAGCGCCGCGACGCGGTCGCCGGATGGGTGGTGGAGGAGCCGCCCTTCGTGGGGCTCGGTCTGGTACCCAACCCCGACCAGGTCATCCGCGAGTACAAGGTGTACGGCGTCGGCCTCACCCACGGCGCGGAGATCTGGGAGCTGAAGCACGACGGGATCGAGCGCAGGCGCGCCGTCTACCACGGCGACCTGCGGCGCTGGTTCCTGGTCGGGCGGCGCGCATGACGCCGTCCCCCTACCGCGCCAGATGGCGGGGCGCCGACTACCCGGCCAGCCCGGAGGCGTCCGCCCTGGAGGTCTGGCTACGGCTGCGCCGCGAGGATCCGGCCGAAGGCTTCACCGAGGTCGAGCAGGGCTGCCATGTCATGACGGTTCCCGCCGCCGAGTGCGAGGCCGTCTGGTTCGTCACCACGGTCTGCACGTGGCGCGGCACGGAGTTCATGGTGCTCGCCGAGCGTGACGGCGAGGTGCTGCTGGAGTACCTGGGCGGCTCGGCGCCGGAGGCGGTGGCGCTCGGCATGGAGCGGGTCGAGCGCGGGGTCTACCGGCGCTGGGTCACCCGTGATGACGTGGGAGAACTCCAGGAGCGTGCGGTCCCCCTCCAGCTGTGAGGCGGTGTGACACATGAGCAATTTGCGGGACATCTTGTCGAATGATGTTCATGTGCCGGAAACTAGCGTGTAACACGTACGCTGCTGGCGCGCGTGGTGGGGCGAGGGGGGTGACATGGAGTCCTTCGGCGAACGAGACCCCGCGGGCCTGCAGGCCTACGCGGACGAACTGCGCGCGACCTTCATGCGGCTCCAGGAGGACGGCGCGGAGCTGCACGCCAAGGCCAAAGCCGTCCAGGTGAGCGCGAAGTCACGCGACGGTCTGGTGTCGGTCACGGTCGGCTCGCGGGGCGAGCTGATCCGGCTCGACATCGACCCGCGCATCTACCGGCATCCCGACGCCAGAGGGCTGGCCGACACGATCACCGAGACGGTGCACCAGGCGGCCGCCAAGGCGCGCGAGCAGATCATCGAGGTGTTCTCCCCGCTGATCCCGGCCGATCAGATGGAGGCGCATCTCGAGGGCGACCTCGAGAGCGTGCTGGCCCAGCTGGCCGACCAGATGGGCGGGAGACGATGAGCTCCCCGTACGGCGTGGACCTCGTCAGGCCCATCACCTACGAGGGGATCACGCAGTGGTCCGACATGGCCGGCGAGATGGAGAAGGACCTGCCGCGCCTGGTGGACGAGCTGCGGCAGACCCTGGCCACCGAGCCATGGGGGTCCGGCGCCGAGGGCAAGGCCTTCTACGCCAACCACTACCAGGGTGACGGGCCGACCAAGCTGATGGATCGGTGCTCGAACTTCCCCCAGCAGTTCGCCGACGCCGGCGACCGGGTGCGCGAGGGCGTCGAGAACCTGTTCACCACGGACACGACGATCGCCTATGACATCGGGACGGGCGAACGGGTCCGGGAGGTCTGAGACGAGAAAGAGCGCGACGGCGAGGGGCCTGACGCGCGGTGACGAACAGTCGGACGGCTGACGGGGGACGGTGTGGCAAGCGGCGGCGTGGAGGTTCAGGGTCCAGGGGGTCGGGCCACCAAGCAGGACGTGGTCGTCGTCATCGACAGGGACGTCCGCCCGGCCTGGGAGACGGAGTCGCTGCCCGACTGGGTCAACTACTGGCTGATCCCCATGCTGTCGGCGGGCCAGAAATGGCCTGAGGCAAGCGAGACCGGATTGTCGAAGCTGTCCCAGGCCTACTACAACCTCGCCACGGGAACGAGCCGGTATCCCGAAGCGGCGGGCCGCGCCGCCAGGGCCATCGTGGCCGGCTGTGACGCGCCGTCCACGGCGGAGTTCGTCGGCAGGGCGCGCGAGCTGTGCGGCAACCCGGCAGGCACGACGGCCGTGACGAACGAGTCGATGAGCCGCGCGGCCGAGGCCAGCAACTTCGCCGTCGAGACGCAGTACTCCAAGCTGTCCATCAACGTGGCCTTCTGGGTCACCGTCGTGGCGATCGCCATCGGCCTTCTCGTCGCCTTCTTCACCGCGGGCTCGACCGCCCCGTTCATCGGCCCGTACGCGGCGGCGGCGCGAGCGGCGATCACCCGCATCCTCGTCAGGCTCACGGCGATCGCGAGTCGCGCGATCGGCCCCAGAGGCGTGGCCATGCTGGCCGCGCTGAGCGGACCCACCGGCCGTGCCGCCGTGCTCAGATTCCTCGCCTCCCCCATCGGCAAGGAGCTGGTCGAGGAGATCGGCGAGGAGTTCTTCATCGACGCCTACGCCCAGTGGGAACAGATGCAGATGGGCACGCGGACCGAGTGGGACTGGCAGAAGTCGGGTGCCGCGGTCGTGGGCGCGGGCGGCGGCGCCGTGATCGGCATGAGGCTTGCCGGTCCGGTGTCCCACATCACCGACCACGTGCCGGGCTTCGCGGGGCGCGCGTTGAACACCGGTCTCACCAACGCCATCGCCTCGCCGTTCGGCAGCATGATCGCCAACACCCTCGTCTACCACCAGTGGCCGCCGCAGAACCCGTTCACTCTCGACGCCGTGGTGGGCGGATTCATGGGCGGCGCCGGCCGTGCGGGAGTGCCGTTCCTCCCCGACGTCCGCCCCCTCAGCCCCTTCAGCACCGACGTCTTAACCGCGTTGGCCCACCCGCTGTCGACCCTCGCCAGCGCGAGCGACCTGGCCGCCGCCGCCGACCTGGCCCGCTCCGGCCAGAACCCCTCCGGCCCCGCAGGCAACGGTCCGACGGGCAACGGCCCCGACCCGTCCGGCGACCCGTCGACGGGCGGGCCGAACACGACGGGACCGGGCGGGACCTCCACGACCGGCTCGGGCGGTACGGCGGGCAGGACCGGCCAGACTGGCACGCAGCAGGGCGGATCGTCGTCCACCGCGGCCGGCGGGGAGGGCACTCGGAGGGGGTCGAGCACGACCTCGACCGACCCCGACAACCAGGTCGTGGTCACCCCGGAGGAGGAAGAAGAGCAGACGCAGCCGGCCGGTGACCCGACCACGCAGGCGACGCGCCCCTCGGCGCAGCAGCCTGACCCCCAGGGCCGGTCCCAGCAGCCCTCCACGGGCGAGCAGAACCAGGCGTCCGAGCCGCTCACCCAGGGAGACCCGGACACCGCCCAGAACCCCACGGCCCAGAACCCCGACACCGGCCAGACCTCGCCCAGCACCCAGAACCCGGACACCGGCCAGAACCCCACCACGGCGCAGAACCCCGACACCGGAGAGAATCCCGCCGCGTCGCAGAACCCGGACACCGGCGAGAACTCCGGCACGTCCCAGAACCCGGACACCGGCGAGACCGGCGAGAACTCCGGCACGGCCCAGAACCCCGACGCGGCCCAGCACCCGGACACCGGCCAGGACCCCGCCGTCCAGCCCACCGCGGCGACCGGCGAGCAGGCCGGCACCGGCCAGGCCCAGACGTCGGAGTCCGGCACCACCACGACCGCCGCCACGCCGTCCGCTCCCACGGCGCAGCAGCTGGCGGCCGCGGCCGCCGCGCGCGAGGCCGCCGCGCCCGCCGCCGCCCGGAAGGCGATCGACGAGGCGCTGTTCCACGTCGCCCCGGACGCCCTGTGGCTCCAGAACGGCGACGTGCGCCTCACCGATGTCACCGGCCGAACCGTCACGATCTCCGCAGAAAAGATCAACAGCGCCAGGAGGGGGCTCCGGGCCAACGCCAAGGACGGCATGCCCGAGGAGGTGCTGCGCGTGAACGCGGCGGCCTGGCTGGGCGCCGAGATCGCCGGGCTCGCCGGCCGGTCGCGGTCGAACGGCGCGGTCGACGCGCTCGAACAGCTCGCCGAGCTGTCCGAGCCCAGCCGCGCCGCCGCGACGAAGGCGATCTCGGATGTGCTCGCCGGCAATCCCGACGCACGGCTGAGCGCGCTGATCGCCGAGGATCCGGCGGCCGGGGACGGCTTCATGCGACCCGGCTTCCACGACGACTCCGCCGCCGACGTGGCCACGAAGGTGCGGGCGCTCGACCCGGAGACGGCCAACGCGCCTCAGACTCCGCCCGCCGCGCCCACCACCCGTCCGGGCCCCAGGACGTCCAGGACCGTCGTCGACACGACGTTGACGGCCGATACCCGGCCGCCCTCGCAGGCCGACCTGGACGACGCCGAAGTCAAGGCCCTCGTCGACGGTGAGGCGGTGAAACCGTCCGATCTCGGCAGGGGCGTGCGCTCCATCGTCTGGTCGGCCGGCGGTCCCCAGCTGCGCGTCGAGATGGACGGCCGGCCCACGATGCACTTCCGGATCGTGTACCCGTCGTCGGCCTCGGGCGGTCATCCCGCTGTCGTGCTGAACTCGGGCACCGAGAGCGACCCTCACGTCCTGCGGCTGTCGGGACGGCTCGGCTCCGAGCTGGTCTCCGTCACGCTGGTGCAGTACCTCACTCATGCGGCGCAGGAGCTCAACGCCGTCACCGTGGAGCCCGGCCAGGGCCCCATCAGGGGTGTGCTGAACCGGCTGACCCGCCGGGGCGACGCCGAGACCAGCCAGGCCGCGTACGTGGAAGCCCGGTACAACGAGCACCGCCACCTCGCCAGGCGTTGGCTGGACGCGTCGAGCCAGAGCGAGCAGGAGGCGCTGAAGAAGCTGATGGACGCGGTGGCCGCCGACCTGGCCCAGCGCGGCGAGACGGCGCCCACGCCACCATGGATCGCCGGAGAGCAGGGTGTGCTCCCCCCGGCCGCCCCCGTGGCGGAGACACCGCTCGCCGAGGCGACCAGGCTGGCGCGCGGACAGGCCGACTCGCTGTCACGCGCGGTGGCGGGCCTCGAGGCCCGGATCAAGGCACACGCGGAAACGGCGAAGAAGGCGAAGAAGGCGAAGAAGGACGCTCTCGACAACGCGGAGAAGGCGGACGGGCAGCGGGACCAGTTCGCGAAGGAACGCGCCCGCAAGGCTCGCGCCGAGGCGGACAAGCAGCAGGAGATCCAGCGTCGCCACGAGCGGATCATCAGGGCCTACAAGAAGGCGCTGACAGCGGCCCGGACCGTCCAGGGCGACTACGCGCGGCTCGCGGAGAGCCTGCACCAGCTGACCGGCGCCGACCCGGCCGCGGTGACGGCCGCCAAGAGCGAGCTGGCCCAGGCGGCCGAGGACGCGAAGAGGCGCGTCGAGGCCTACAAGGAGGCCCTGCTGGCGGCTCTGCCCGCTCCCGACGCCGTCGCGAACTCGATGGCCGAGCAGCTGCCGCACATGACCAGACTGACCCAGCGGATCAACGCGGGCATGCTGGCTCAGGGGATCGACGAGCAGTTCACCGTGGATGATCTGCACCGGGCACTGCTCGGGCAGTGGAAGCAGCTGATCTCGAAGGAGGGCGTGGTCCTGCGGGTCGGCGTGCTCTCGCAGGGCGAGGTGAACGTCAAGCTGACGGTCGCCGAGCTGATCGAGGTGATAGGCCACTGGGCCAGATCCGGCCAGATGATGTTCGGCCGCCTCCCCCAGGGCGGTCTGGCGATCGCGGCGGAGATGGTCCGCACGGTGACCTACAAGATCGGCGGCAAGCTCGCGGGCCTGGTGAAGGTGATACCGGGCGTGGGCTCCCTCGTGAAGCTCTTCAGCCCCGGTGGGGAGCTGAACTACGGCCGGAGCCGCTCGACGAGCGGGAACGCCCTCGACAACGTGGTCGGCGGCGCCGTCGAGGACAACAGAGGCGAGGCGACCCCGTTCAAGGGGCGTGGCACGTACACGGTGCGCATCCGTACCTCGCCTCAGGAGGGCTGGGTCACGCTCGACCCGGTCGACAGCGGCACGAGTAACGATCTGTCCGAGCTGCACGTGTGGATCGGGGCCTCGCACACCGACCGCCCGGTACGCAAGCCTGTCACGCTGGCCGAACTCGAGGCCCGGCACCCGGCGCCGGCGAAGGCCAACGGCGCGCCCGCCGGGCAGACCGGGGACACGCGCACGTTCCCCCCGAGCGTCACTCTCAACGCGACCGGGGCGGAGGAGCTCATCGACGGCGCGATGGAGAGGCTGGGCAAGAACGCCGGCTCGGACACCCTGCGGCAGCTCCGCAACTTCGTGTCCGAGCAGTGGCCCAGCGAGATGGCCGACGCCGTCAACACCGGCATCCAGGGCAAGCTCTCGCACAACGGGCGCGAGGTCGCACGGGTCGAACTGCGGACCGAGCCCGACTACGAGTCGGCGCGGTTGGCGGGAGTCCCCAGTAACGAGCGCTGGAAGGAGGACCTGGGTGTCGCGGTCACCAACTCGAACGGCGGCCAGACGTCCGGGTTCTCCAGCGGCGGCTCGGTCGGCATCGGCCGCGCGTTCGGATGGCTCGCCGGCCTGCTGCAGAAGCTGAACCCGAAGGCCAAGTCCTCGTGGGGCGTCAACGCCAACTACGGCCGGTCGCGGTCCGAGAGCGTGAGCGCCGGAGGAACGGCCTACAAGCCGGTCGTCGACCGCAGCATGGCCCACCACCAGGACGTCGTGGTCAAGCACAAGACCGTGCTGGTGATCACGATGATCGAGGGCGACGACCGCCTCGATCCGGTCGAGACGACGGGCGAGCTGCACATCGTGGCCACCGAGTCGGAGGCGGCCCGCGCGGGCATGCCGTTCGACCCCGCCGCGGTGGTGCTGGGCGACGACAAGCAGCCGCTCAGGAACGCCGACGGAGAGATCGTCCTGCGCGACGACCCGCAACAGATCGGACCGAAGACCGGCCAGGAGGCCCGGCCGATCTGGCAGGGCGACCAGGAGCACCAGTTCGCCGACGCGGGCTTCGCGCTCGTCAAGGGAGTCACCAACCTCGACCGGACCCTGTCGGACGCGATCACCGCGCTGCGCAGCCTCGGCCTCCTGCCCACCCCGGTGGACGGCGAGCTGATCTACTCCGAGGACGAGTACGAGGCGGCCGCCCAGCACACCAACCAGATGGAAATGGAACAGCAGGTCCGCGACCTGAACGTCAAGACCCGGCTCAACCAGGCCATCCACCAGGGCATCCTCATCCCGCTCGTGCGCAACCACGCGGGGGAGAGCACCCAGATCTTCACCCTCGAGCTGAAGATCGGCCTGGACGTCACGACGACCACCCTGGTCGCGCAGGATTTCAACCAGGCCATGGCGCTGCTGTACATCGGGTCCGACACCAACGTCGTGTCGGCCGGGCACGGGCATTCAGGGGGTCTGAGCGGCGAGGTGAGCGCCGCGCACGACCCCGGCGAGAACTCGGCGGGGTTCAGTTTCAAGGCCCGCCTCGGCGCTGCCCTCGGCGGCGGCACGAGCTCCGGGTCCGCCAAGGGCGACACCGGCAACGACGTGTTGCTCCACGAGCTGCTGACCGACGGGAGGACGGAGACGGAGGGCACGGTCACCGCCACCCTCCGCAGCGGCGACAGCGAGCCGGTGGTGCTGTCCGAGCACGAGACGACGGTCAGCATGGCGGTCCCGACGGCCATGCTGGCCGACCCCAGCAGACCTCCCGGACAGTGGCAGGCCGCCCCCGCCGAGCTGATCGACAACGCGACGATGCACCACGTCGACACGACCGGCCTCCTCCCGGCGGCCAGGAGACTGTTCTCGCGGTTCCTGCGCTGGGGCACGAGCGCGCTGCATCACGTGGCGAACTTCCTCGGCCACCACAACGTCCTGTCTCACGCCGTGAAGGGCGGCTCGCCGTACACCACGGGCTTCGCCGTGAACTCGCGCAGCTTCAACCAGGGGCGGCGCTGGTTCCGCCTGCCGGGCCCGTCCCGGGCTCGGCTCAGCCTCGACTGGAAGCCGGGAAAGGTCCGCGCCCTGGGGGCCCACGAGGGCGTCATCGCGGACATCTTCCTTCAGTTGGAGAGTCTGAACACCAGCTTCTCCGCTTCCGCCAACGGGGGGATCAACACCGGGGCCGGCGCCGGCTACCAGAACGGAAAGGGCGCGAACGGCAGCGCCAACGCCGGCTGGGGCAAGACCTGGTCGATCGCGCGCTCGATGTACCAGCTGCTGATCTGGGGCAGGGAGCGGCTGGCCATCGACATCGGCGTCCAGCACTACTTCCAGGCCGACGGGCAGTTCTCGATGAACGCGTTCCCTCCCGGCTCGGTCACCCCCGTCGGGGAGACCGTGGACGGCTCGGCCATCTTCTCCGTCCCCGAAGAGGTGAGCCTGCGCCTGTACGCCGAGGGCAAGCTGCAACTGCCGCCTTGGATGACGGCCGACTCGGTGGAGCGCTGGCTCGACGACAATCTGGAGCTGGACCGGACGGTCGCGGTTCCGCTCGTGCAGCGCTACCTCATGGAGTTGCGGACGCTCCCGGCCGACCAGCGGCCCGAGCTGGCCGACAGGCACACGCGCGAGGCGCTGGAGAACAAGCTCTCCACCCTGCCCGGTCTCGCGGACATGATGGCGGCGCCGGACGGGCACCGCCTGTCCGCGGCGGCGGCACTGGCCGCCAAGCCCCGACGTGTCAGGTTGGTCAACCATCTCGCCACGAAGATCGGCGACTCTCTGATCGAGAACGTCGTGTTCTCCCTCGGCGGCAAGCGCGTCAACCTCCTCGAGCAGACCATGGCCCACCTGGCGCGGCTGGCGCCCGGTGTCCTCGATGCCGACGCCCCCGCTCCCGACAAGCTGTACGGCTCGCTGAACGGCAGGCGCTGGCGCGGCAAGGTCGACAACATGACCGGCCGGTTCGGTTACCACACCGCGTTCACCATGAGGACGGGCCGCCTGGGCAGGACCGAGCGGTTCAGGGTGCGGATGCATCTGAACCTCGACCCCGACTCCGTCCAGGATCTCGGCCACACCAAGACGAAGGTGCCCCTCGGACAGGACTACTCCTACATGCAGACGGGGTACACGCTCTCCAGCGGCCGCAACCGCGGGGGATCGGTCGACGGCGGCGGCGCGAACGCGGCCGGTGGCGGGAACGGCTCGGTGTCGACCGACAAGAACCGGTCCACGTCGAGTTCCTCCCACAAGCAGCAGACCACGGTCGAGCGTGTCGGCGGCCCGCCCGACATGCACAGGCTCCTGCAGAACGGCCAGCTGACCGTGACGATGGAGCGCTTGCCCTCCCGGTTCCGCTGGTTCGGCCTCAGGCGCGCGGGGCGCAGGGCGGCCGACGCGGTGCTGCATCCCGAACGCGCCACGGAAACCGCCTTCACCGTCGACCTCGAGATGGTCCGCCTGGTCGAGACCACCCACATCCGCCCCTACGAGGAGGGCGCGGTGCCCGAGCTGGACGGCGCCAGGGATCCGCGCTCGTTCCCGCTGCCGAACGCGACCAAGACCGAGACGATCGAGCAGGACGGCTCCCTGTACGACAGCCTGCGGGCCGCCGTGGCGTTCCGTCACGGAGAGGCCGCCGCGCGCGAGGTCGAGGACCAGCTGCAGACGATGACCGACGACCTGACGCTGATCGCGCTGCTGAAGCGGATGACCGCCGGGGAAGGGCTGCTGATCGGCGAGGTGAACCCGCGCAGCGCGAGCGGCCTGGGCCAGGAGGTCACCCTCCAGGCCAGGACGTTCAAGAAGGGGGTCGTGGTCGGCGTCCTCGAGGACAGGGAAGGCGGAGACGTCCAGCGGTTCCAGCACGAGTGGTCGACGACGGTGAGCACGGGCACGATGCTCCCGCTCGGCAGGGGCGCAGGCGGCAGCCACGGCCCCTCAAGCGTGTCGGCGGGCGTCTCCAGTGGTGAGCAGGCCACCGACCGCTACACGGTGGGCAGGGGAAGCCGCGTCGAGCACACCACGTACACGCGGGGCAGGCGGCTCAAGGTCGCCTTCGAGGTGGCGTTCGACGCCACGCTGACGGAAGTCGGGCGAACGGTGACCGGCCGCCGGGTTCGCGGCCCTTCCGAGTTCCTCCCCGAGGCGGGGACCGCCACCGTGGTCGTCGAGATGTTCGAGGGCCAGTTCAACGCCATCAACGAGGCCATCGAGGCGGGCGTGCCTCTCGGCGCGGGATGGGTGTTCGCCGTGCCCACCTTCGAGAACGACCCGATCGTGTGGCAGGGGCAGGTCACGGAGGAGGCGCCGTGGCGCCTGCTGAACGAGGCGCGCACGGTCGCCTCGCGCGGCAGGCCCGTCGTCCTCGACCAGGTGGAGCCGGACGGCACCCTGCGCAGGTACCTGCTCGACAACAACGGGGTGCACAGCCTGCCGACGGATCCGAACGATCCCGAGGCGCTGCTCGTCGCGGCGGACAACGGCTTCGCCGAGGCGTTCGGCACGCTGCCGCAACCGCTGCTCGACCTCGCCATCGAACACAATCTCCCGCTGCGTCAGATCTTCTTCGCCTCGACGGTGGAGGGCACCCTGACCGACAAGGTGCAGGCGGAGCTGGAGGACCGCGGCGTGCCGTACGCGGAACCCAACCCGGCCTTCCCCGCGCAGTCGGCGGAGGAGACGCCCGCCGTGGATCCGGCGATGGTAGGCAGCGACGTGGGCCAGGGCGGCGTCAGCGTCCAGTCCGCGGTCTCCGCCACGTCCCCTGCCATCCCCGGCACGCCGTACGATCCCTCGGCTCGCGCCGGGAGCGCCCCCCTCACCATGGACGACCTCAGGCAGCGGATACCCACGGCCGAAGAGCTGGGCGACGGCTTCGTCGCGGTGCGCCTGATGGCCGACGGCCGGACGTTGGAGGTGGCCACCGCGAAGCACGGGATCCTCTACACCCAGCTGAACGTCGGCGAGGTCGTCTCCGGCGACAACGCCGTCACGTCCAGGGGGACCGCGCCCGACGACCCGGCCACCACGGTGATCAACGAACACGCCGACCCCGTCATCGTCAAGGCGACGGTGGCCCACGAGATCGTCCACCTGCTCCAGTGGGCGGCGGCCGAGCAGAACGGCGCGGGCCAGGGTGTGGTCAGGGGCTCCCTGCCCTCCGCCGAGCAGCAGGAGGGGCGTGACCACTGCCTGGAGCCGCGGCTCAGGGAGCACGCGGTCCTGTCCAGCGACTGGCGGCAGGCGAGCGACCCTGCGGTCCAGCTGCGGATAGCCCAGGCGATCGACGCGGTCGCCGCCGACATCGTCGCTCGCGGGCACCTGGCCCCCGAACCGCCGTGGGGCTCGGGCCCGCCGGTGACCTCGACGCCGGCCAGGGGCTCGATCGCCGCTCTCCTCAACACGGGGGCCGGTCCCGTGCTGGGCTCGGCCGCCACGATCGGCGCGTTCGACACGACGCCGACGGCCGCGGACGCCCTCAGCAGGATCGCCAACGTCGACTCCGTCACGGCCACCGGTCCTGGCCGCTTCGAGGTGAAGTGGCCGGGCGGCCAGTTCACGCTGGTGGTGTCCGAGGCCGACCTCGCGCCCGGCGAGGTGCGCTCCTACCCGCAGCTCGGCCGGCCTGGCGAGCTCGTGATCGAGGTGTCGCAGAGCGGCGGCAGGACCGTCACCACCGGTGTCGCGGCGCGGATCGCCGAGCGGATCGCCGAGCTGGAGGGGCTGCCGCCGGGCAGGACGATGGCTCGCGGCGCCGCTGACCCTCGCCTGGAGGAGAGCGCACCCGTTCTCGGCCGCGAGGACCTGGCGGTGCTGGCCAGGCTCAGAGCGAGGATCGAGGACCTGGCCGACGCCCCGCGGCTCGCCCGCCGCCAGCGCGAGGACGCCTTGCGCGCGCAGGCGGCGCGGGCGGGCCTGGAACCCGGCACTCCCGGAGCCAGGACGCGGCTGATCGCGGCGGCCCGGGCCGGCCAGCTCAGCCCTGCCCAGGTCGACGCCATCCTCTCCCTCGTCGGCCACCAGCCGACCGCGGCGGTGAACGCGGCCGTGGCGGCCGTCGAGCGCGCCGCGCGGCAGGCCGGGGCCAGTGTGCGGAGGTACGGCAACGGCCTGCTCGACATCGTCATCCCGGGACACGCCCCCGTCGCGGTGGAGCTGACGGCCCACCGGGGGCTGCGCTCGGAGCCGTTCAGGGCGGCCGTCGAGGAGCACGTCGCGATGTTCCAGGTGGCGACGTTCGGCTCGATCGGCGCCATCGAACGGGAAGCCGCCGCGGCGGCGGTCGGCGCCATCGCCGCGCGACTGAACCTGCCGTCCGGTCCCGCCCTCCTGACGCGGGAGCCGGTGACCGGCGGGCAGGCCGTGCTGACCACGGCGGATCACCAGAACATCGCCAGGCTGCGGGAAGCCGTCCGGCAGGTCGAGGCCGCGACGCCGCAACAGCGGCGCAGCAGGCTGCTGGTCCTGATCACCATGGCCGACTCGATGGGCGTCGGACAGGACGGCCCCAACCGGTCGCTGCTGCCGCCGTCCCTGGTCGACTCCCTCGTCACGAGGGTGGACAACCGTCTGGCGACGCGGCAGGCCCAGCGGGAGGAGCGGATGGAGCAGGCCCGCAGGCGCAGCAACACCACCGGCTGGTACCCGCCGGAGGACGAGGAGGAGTGCCTCTGCCCGCCGGACGAGGCCTGTGTCTGCGGGCGGCGTCGCGACGGATCGGGAGGCGGGCCTGCGCCCGCACCGTCGGCGACGCCGGCCTCGGCTCCCACGCCGGCATCCACCCCGTCAGCCACCCCGGCCCCGGCTCCCACGCCGACCCCGACGCCGACCCCCACGCCGACGCCCGTGTGGCGGGTCGTCGGCAGCGGCGACTCGCTCGCGGACATCTCCGAGGACGTCTACGGTGACGAGCGCTACTGGCCGGAGATCTGGAAGCGCAACCGCGATCTGATCGGGCCCGATCCCGGCGCGCTGGAAGAGGGTATGGAGCTCGTCATGCCGGAGAAGGTAGGAGGTCCATGACGGCGGTGCATGATGGGACGAAGGAAAGGACGGCCATGCCATTCGCGGTAGCGCGCACGAGAGACGAGGCGCATCTCTACCTCGACCTGCACCCGTGCCAAAAGTGCGGTTCGGTCGAGACGACGTGGGCCACCAGCGTGGTGACCGTCGAGGGTGAGCTGGCCAGCCGCTACACGGGCACCTGCGAGGAGTGCGGCGCCGAACGGGAGTTCCTGTTCGGCCTGCCGCCACAGCCCGTGATGCCCGAGGGCTATCCCACCTTCGGCGGCCCCGAGCCCTCTCAGCTCCTCGACGCCGGCGAGTGGATGTGGGTGGCCGATCTGACGGCCGGCAACGTGCCCGTGGACGACCGGGCCGAGGCGCGCAGGACCCTGTCGATCGCCGCCGCGTCCGTCGCCGAGGTGCTGAAGTTCGTCGAGCCGGGTGCCGAGGAGGTGCCCGACTCGGCGTTCTGGTCCGAACGCGGCCTGAAGGTGCGCGCGGCCGAGCCCGGCAGGTTCACCGTCGACAGGTTGCAGGTCGTCAGGGACACCTACAGAGACCTGGTGACCGACTATGCCTGAGCTCGGCCTGGCCCGCTCGCTGGTGG
Organism: Nonomuraea sp. NPDC003804; assembly: GCF_040610675.1. Lineage (NCBI taxonomy): Bacteria > Bacillati > Actinomycetota > Actinomycetes > Streptosporangiales > Streptosporangiaceae > Nonomuraea > Nonomuraea sp. NPDC003804. The sequence continues at coordinate 19,608 of NZ_JBEXMT010000026.1, read as the reverse complement.
AGGGCTACCTCTACCTCGATCTGGCGGCCCGGGAGGTCGGAGGGAACGCGGCGGAGCGGGCGACGCTGACCGAGGGCGAGGAGAGCTGGACCCTACGGCTCGACGGCGTCGAGGTGGAGGTGCCGTACCAAGGCGAGGCCACGGCCAGGCTCGACGAGCTGACCTTCGGCGAAGGGCGCTCCGAGCTGATCGACCCGGGTCAGTGGGTGTTCGTCGCCGGCACCTACGCGCGCCGTACCCTCAGCGAGAGTCTGTCGTTCACCGCGAACCCCGACGACGACGAGCAGTTCGAGAACGTCGCCGCCGGTTGGCAGTTCGCGGCCGACGCGATCGCCGAGGCGCTGAAGTTCCTGCCGCCCGGGGCCGACGCCGTACCCGCCGAGGCGTGCTGGACCCCCATGGGCAGGGCGCTGCACGAGGCGAACCCGGAGCGGTTCACCAGGCAGCAGCTGGAGAGCGACCTGCTCTTCTACCGGCAGAACCTGGAGGACTTCTGGCAGCTCCACCGGCCGGACGATGACGCCGAGTTCTAGGCGAAGCGGCTGACGACCTTGTCGAACACCGCGCGCTCCTCGGGCTTGGGCGCGTAGCAGACGATCTCGTCGAAGCCGATCGCCTGGTAGCGCTCCACCATCCTGGCGAAGGCGTCGGCGGAGGCCCACGGCGTGAGCGAGCCGTACGCGAGCAGGATCCTGCGCACCTCCCCCGGCTGCCGGCCGCGCTCGCCGCAGAGCCGGTCAAGGGTGCGGGACCGCTTGACCGACGCCTCATGGAACTGCTCCTCGGCGGAGGCTCCGGTGAAGGTCACCCACGCGTCGGCGTGGTCGGCCACCACGGCGAGCCCCTTCGGGCCGTTGGCGGCGACGATGAGCGGGATGCGCGGCTGGACCGGCGCGGGCGACATCGCCGCGCCGGAGTAGGGGTAGTGCGGGCCCTCGTGGTCGCGGGTGTCGCCCGACAGCAGCCGGTCGACCACGCCGACGAACTCCCGTAGGCGCTCGGCCCGCTCCCCCGGGTTCCAGAACGGCACCCCGGCCATGGCGTGGTCGGCGGGCCACAGGCCGGAGCCGATGCCGAGCTCGAAGCGCCCGGCCGCCACGTGGTCGATGCTCACCGCCTGCTTGGCCAGCACGGTCGGCCGCCGGTAGGCCATGTTGGCGATCAGCAGGCCGACCCTGATCCGCGTCGTGGTGGCCGCCCACGCGGCGATGATCGTAGGCCCGTCGTGGACGGGTGTGGCGGCGTCGCGCGAGTTGAGCAGGTTGTCGCCCGTCCACAGGCTGTGGAAACCCGACTCCTCGGCGATCCGCGCCCATAGGCCGGCTTCCTGCCAGGTGCCCGGGTTGACCTTGAGACCGAAACGCATGGGCCCACTCCATCTCTTAGGGTGTCGTCGTCCGGATCATCGGGTTTCCACCGAACGAAGGATAGTAAGCGTGCGTTACCGAACCCTGGGCGGCACCGGCATGCAGGTGAGCGTCCACTGCCTCGGGACCACGGCGCCTCCCTGGCCGACGCCGCACGGCGCCGCCGGCCGCTCAGGGAGCGGGCAGCGGCCGAGTAGCGCCGGCCGTGTCCGCCTTCGGCACGCCGACGAACAACGCCGCGGCCACGACGGCCGGCAGGACGTCAGCCAGGAAGACCCACCTGCACGAGAACATCTCGGCGACGTAGCCGCCCCACACGGGCCCGCCGACGTAGCCCACGATGATCGCCGCCGACACAGCCACGACCAGGGGCCACACCCTGGCGCCCTGGAAGGCGGCGACGAGGAGCACGAACCCGGCCCTGATCGCCACCGCGGCGGCCAGCCCCTGGACGGCTCGCCCGCCCACCAGCGCGGTGGCCTCGGTCGCGAAGGACGCCACGATCGAGGCCACGCCGAACACCGCGACCGCGGAGAGGAACACGCTCCTGCGCGCCTTCAGCGGGATCAGCACCCCCACGAGAGCGAAAAGATAGGCATCCGCCGCCCATCCGGCGGCGGACGGGGTGATGCCGTAGGCGAAGGCGATCGGTTCATCGATCGCGTCCATGACGGTCGCATTCAGCGCGAAAAGGAGCACGGCAAGCGTGAAGGCGCCAAGCGTTAACCAACGTCTGATCATGGACAGACGGTAGAAAAGGTAACTTGACGATCACTTGCATCCCTGGTCAAGGCGCCGTGGCCCGCCACGGCACGGGGCTGGACAGCACCATCGAGCTGGACGGCGTGCCGTAGGCGGCGAGCCGGTCGATCAGCGACTCGAAGTCCTCCATCGTGGGCACCGCCACCCTCAGCACGCAGCACGCCCCGCCGGTCACCCGGTGCACCTCGAAGATGTCGGCCGAGTCGAGCGCCTCCGGGTGGCGGAGCACGCAGCCGGGCCCGTAGCAGGACATGGTGACCAGCGCGACCACGCTGCGCCCCGTCCGCCGGGGGTCGACGTAGGCGCGGTAGCCGCCGATGACGCCCGACTCCTCCAGCTTGCGCACGCGCTCGGCGACCGCGGGCGGCGACAGGTGCACGCGGCGGGACAGCTCGCTGAAGGACAGCCGCGCGTCGGCCTGCAGTTCACGCAGCAACAACCAGTCCAGGTCGTCCACTTTCACTTCCGAAGGTGAGAAGGGCGAATCCGCCATGGATGTGTGGGCAAACAGCCTAAGGACCGTTCGATCGGCATTCCAACCTCACGGTCGGCCGGGCAGGATGAGCCGCATGGAAGTCATGCCGATGACCGCTGTCCAACGGGACGAGAGAGCCGAGGCCAACGGCGGCGCTCCCACACTCGAGTTCGACCGTGGCGTGCCGTACGACCGGTATGTACGCGCCAGCACACTGCACACGCTGCAGCGGACGCTGAGCGACGACCCGGGCGAGATGTCCTTCCTGATGATCAGCCAGATCATGGAGCTCTACTTCGGGCTGATCCGCTACGAGCTGCGCGACGCGCAACGCCTGCTGCGCGACGACGACGTGTGGAACGCGCTCGCGCCGCTGCGCAGGGCCGCGCTGCACCTCGACGGGCTCAACGCGGCGTGGCGAGGGCTGCGCTGGATGACCCCCTCGGAGTTCAACCAGTTCCGCGATCTGCTGGGCGAGGGGTCGGGTTTCCAGTCGGCGATGTACCGGCACCTGGAGTTCGCGCTGGGGCTCAAGACCGAGTCGGTGATCCGGCCGTTCCGGCGCCAGCCCGAGGTCCACGCCGAGCTGGTGGAAAGCCTGGAGGCGCCGTCGCTGTGGGACGAGGTGACCGCGCTGCTGGAGCGCCGCGGCCTGGTCACCGGCGGCGAGGGCGTGGTCGACGCCTGGGTGTCGATCTACGGCGACACCACGCCGGGCAACCACCTGCGCATGCTCGGCGAGGCGCTGGCGGACGTGGCCGAGGGCTTCGGCGACTGGCGGTACCAGCATCTGCAGGCCGTACGGCGCTCGATGGGGGCCAAGGCGGGAAGCGGCGGGTCGGCCGGACTGGTCTGGCTGGAGCGGAGCATGGCGCGCACGGTCTTCCCCGAGCTCTGGACCGCCCGCACCTTCATCTAGGCATCCAGACGCACGCCGCGCAAGGGGACGGCCACCGCATGATCTCGGGTGATCATGCGGTGGCCGGCTCTCATGTGCCCTGGCCGGGCGAGAGCGTGACGGTTAGTTCGGCGGCGTCAGGTCCCAGAACGCCTCGCAGTTGTCCGGCCACGCCGGGGTGTCGTCGTCATCGTCACCGGGCTCGGGCCACACCGTGCAGACGGCGTGCGCGATCCTGCCGTCGGCGTTCCGCACGACGACGTCGAGGTCGGGACCGGTGTTCGCCAGGGAGACGCCGACGACGTTGCCGGGGTAGTTCTCCACCGTTGACAGGTCGTGCCAGGCGGGCGTGGTGCGCGGGTCGCGGACGAGTGTCCGGCCGTCCGGGGTCACCGTCGCGACGAACTTGGCGCGCTTGACGAAGGCGGCAGCCACGCTGCTGCCTGGCCCGGCAGGACCCCTGTCGCCCTTGTCGCCCTTCGGGCCCCTGAGGCCCTGCGGCCCCCTGTCGCCCTTCGGACCCCTGGGCCCCTGCGGACCGCGGGCCCCGGCAGGGCATTTGCAGTGGCGATGACCGCGGTGACGGGAGCAGCAACGCCCGAACGTCTCCCAGGAGACGGTCGCCTGCACGGCTGCGGTCTGGGTTCCGGCGAGAACAGCGCTCGACGCACCCCACGCCTGAGCGGAGGGCAGGAGGAGGGCACCCATGGTGAGGGTGGCCAGCGTCAGCTTGCGAACACTTCCGCGCCATTGCGGAAGGCCGGTCTGTATCGTCATTTTTGTCCGTTTCGTGTCATCCAGGGCCTGCGAAGCAGCGAACTTCGTGACAGACCTGAGTAGCGGCGATCTACCCGGCACATGGACGGCTCAGCCGTGCCCGCTCCCCATATGACGTCCAAGACTCGATACTCAAAAAGAAAGACCGACATACCCCCGAAAACATGCTATTAGTCCCGCAGTCTCACTTTCTGGACTTATCCCTGCGACGGCTTGGGGTACTTCGGGGGTTTCGCGTGGAGGATTCGCGCGGGAGCCCCCGGGGAAGCGGAGTTCTATCCACTCGAACGACTCCTTTGCCAAGGGAGATGGCGGAGTGTCCGTCCTGGCGACTAACGCCCGGTTCCCGGCAGGATTCCGCCGATTCCCTGCGCGCACAGGGTTTTTGCGAGACTCGCGCAGTCAACGCGACACCAGAAGGAGGTCAGCAGGCCGGCGACGCTCTCCTCTGTGACCCGCTTTCCGCTGCCCAAGAGAGGCCAAACAAACAACTGCCTTTTCTCGAAAGAAGGCAAGGAATGTTCCAGCCAAGTGCCCCTGAGGCTACCGAAAGAATACTGACCCTTGGTCCGCGGAGGACGAGACTCTGCTTGAAAGCCAGCATCGAATAGCCCATTATGATTGCCGAGCGCTTTGGTGCTCTGCCAGAAACAACTGACGGCAGCGGTAATCCGCAGGCCATCTCAACGGAGGACACAAACATGCTTCGTCGCATTCTCATTGGTGCCGCGATCGCCAGCACCGTCTTCGCCGGCTCGAGCGTCGCGCACGCCGACTACACCAAGCCGGAGAAGGACAAGGAGCTTGAGTGCTCGCAGGTCAACAACGCCACCGGCGGTCTCATCGGCGGCATCCTGGGCAACGTCCTGAACCTGAACAACACCCAGGTCGCCATCCTCGCGATCGCCGAGCAGGAGAACTGCGAGGACTAGTCCGGCGCTCGTTGGACGCGAGATTGTTCTGACACTATCCGTCCCATTGAAACGAATTGCACTCCCCCCTCATGACGCAGTTCTTTCGAGTGTCAGCTGTGCGGTCCGCTTCTCGGAGCGGGCCGCCCATCGCGCCCAGCAGGGCACGAGGCTGGTCCCGCCGTTTCCCGACGGCACACTCCTGGGCGGGCCCCAGGCAGTCCAGGAAGTCCAGGAATGGTGGACAACGCTCCGCAGCGATTCGCCATCACCTGAAAAGGTTGTCAGCGAGTCCGTCCCGCGTGGGTTCTCCGGTTATCTGGTCGCGACCTCAGACGTCGCCGGAGACCCCTCTGCGGGGCGGACCGCTCCCATGTTTCCGCGCCTGACCAGCGGCGCGTAGGTCACGAACCCCGCCCGGTCGCCGGCGCGGGCACGATCCTCTCCCCGTCGACGGCGATACCCGCGTGCGCGTGGCCGGAATCCGCATGTCGCCGCGCCTTTTTCCGATCCGGGCCCGTCCGTTCCGCCACCGCCCCGCGAATACGGCATGCCCGGCATGAGCGGCACCGCATTCGTCGCCCGGTCGCCGGCTTCCCGGTGGCCGGATTTCCGCTCACCGGCTTCCCGCTCGCCGTATCCGCGGCCCAGGCACCGGAAAGCAGCAGGCCCGCGCCGCCACCCAGGTCCTGACCATTCGATCCACCTCGCGACGATCGCTCTCCCCGGCCATCCACGCGACACTCGGTGCGTTTGTCGCCGGCCGGTGGAGAATTGCCGAAAGAATGCGGGTTCCTGTGCCGCCTTGACACTTCCGCGAGGCGTGCTCGATCTTCCGTTGGGCACGGGAAAGCGAATGGTTGACGCTTTCAGAGATACTTGTGGCGCGCCACGAATGACCGTGGAATCGAGCAGTGAGATAGGTTATTTTTTTCCTGTCCACCGAAGGGACGGCAGCCTTGCCCGTTCGGTTCTCAACGGGCAAGGCTCTGTCCGCTCCACGACCGTCCGGCGGACCGCTCTCCCTCCGGCGTCCCGGTCCTTGACCCTCCCCGCGGTCAGTCGATCGAGGTGTCGCCCATCGACTCGAGCACCACGCGCAGCAGCCCGCAGAGTTGCTCGCGCTGCTCGGGGGCGAGGGCGGCCAGCATCCGGGCCTCGTTGGCGACGTGCAGCCCGATCAGCTCGTCGACGAGCGCGTACCCGCGAGGGGTCAGTCTGATCCGCACCGACCTGCGGTCGTCGCTGTCGCGGATGCGCTCGACGAGCCCCTTGGCCTCCATCTTGTCGATCCTGTTGGTGATCGCTCCCGAGGTGACCATCGCCGCCTTGAGCAGCGCTCCCGCCGTCAGCTCGTACGGCGGGCCGGAGCGCCGCAGTGTGGCCAGCACGTCGAACTCGAAGTTCTCGAGCCCGTGCTCGGCGAAGAACTCCTTGAGCCCGTGACCGAGGAGCCTGGACAGCCGCGAGATCCTTCCGACGACGCCCATGGGCCAGACGTCGAGGTCAGGCCGTTCCCTGCCCCACTGCGCGATCACCGCGTCCACTGCGTCACTCATGCCCTGTCCTCTCAACGGAAATAATCTCAACGTTCACAGACTTGACGTTCACACACGCAGATGATGTTATCTCAACGTTGAGATTATCAATGAGAGGTGATGGACGTGTCCACGATCCAAGCAGTCCCGATCGCACGGCGCGGGTTGTCGAGCGATCTGGCGCTGGCCGCCCTGGCCCCGGTGAGCTGGGGCACCACGTACGTCGTCACCGCGACGCTGCTGCCGCCTGACCGGCCGATGCTCGCGGCGACGCTGCGGGCGCTGCCCGCGGGGCTGGTTCTGCTGGCCGCCACCCGCCGCCTGCCGAGCGGATCGTGGTGGTGGAAGGCCGCGGTGCTCGGCATGCTCAACTTCGGCGCGTTCTTCCCGCTGTTGTTCTTCGCCGCCTACCGGCTGCCGGGCGGGGTGGCGGCCACGATCGGGTCGGTCCAGCCGCTGGTCGTGGCGCTGTTGTCGGTGGTGATCCTGCGGGCGCGGCCGGCCCGCGCCGTGCTGTACGCCGCTCTGGCGGGCACCGGCGGCGTGGCCCTGCTGACCCTGACCGCCGAGGCCCGCCTCGACCCGCTCGGCATCGGCGCGATGCTGGTGGCCACCTCCCTCATGGGTGCCGCCATCGTCCTGACCAAGAAGTGGGGTCAGCCGGAGTCGCCCCTGGTCATGAGCGGCTGGCAGCTCAGCATCGGCGGGCTGGTCCTGGCCCCCCTGACGCTGGCGACCGAGGGCCTGCCCCCTGCCATCACCGGCCAGAACCTGCTCGGCTTCGCCTACCTGGGCATCATCGGCACCGCCGTCGCCTACGCCCTGTGGTTCCGCGGCATCGACCGCCTCGCGCCCACGTCCGTCTCCCTGCTCGGTCTCACCAACCCGCTGGTCGCCACGCTCGCGGGCCTGCTGGTGCTCGGGCAGACCCTCACCGGCTGGCAGATCGCCGGCTTCGGCATCGCGCTCGGCGCGCTCGTGGCCGGCCAGACCTTGAACAGGAAGGCGTCATGACCGCGACCCGTGACGGGGTGGCCCCCGAACCCGAAAGCCCCGTGATCGCCACCGGTCCCTCCGCCGACCGCGTATCGCTGAAGACCTGGCTCGCCGTCGCGGCCGTCGCGCTGGGGACCTTCTCCGTCGTCACCATCGAGCAGCTCCCGGTGGGCCTGCTCACCTCCATCGGCGGCGACCTCGGCGTCTCCGAGGGTACGGCCGGCCTCATGGTCACCGTTCCCGGCCTGGTCGCCTCGGCCACCGCACCCCTGCTCCCGGTGGCGATCCGCCGGCTCGACCGCCGCGTGGTGCTCATCGGCCTGCTCGGCCTCATGGTCCTGGCCAACGCGCTGTCCGCGCTGGCCCCGGACTTCGCCGTCCTGCTCGCCTCGCGCTTCCTCGTCGGGATCAGCATCGGCGGCTTCTGGGCGCTGGCCGCTGGCATCGCCGTACGCCTGGTGCCCGACCGCTTCGTGCCGCGCGCGACCTCGCTCGCCTTCGGCGGGGCGACGGCCGCCAACGTGCTCGGCGTGCCCGCCGGCACCCTGATCGGCGGCCTCACCGACTGGCGCGTGGCGTTCGCGGCCGTGGGCGCGCTGGGGCTGGTCGTGGTGACAGGCCTCTGGCTGCTTGTGCCCCGGCTGCCCGCCACCGAGCCCGTACGGCTGCGCGCGCTCCCCCAGCAGTTCCGCAACCCCGTGGTCAGGACCGCGGTCGTCTCGACCTTCCTCCTGGTGAGCGGGCACTTCGCCGCCTTCACCTTCGTGAGCCCCATCCTGCGCGACATCGCAGGCGTCAGCGAGAGCCTGGTCAGCCCGCTGCTGCTCGCCTTCGGCGTGGCCGGGGTGCTCGGCACGTTCGTCGTGGGCGCCGGCGCCACCCGCGACGTCAGGAAGACCGTCATCGCGCTCGGCGCCGCGCTCGCGGCGATCCTGGCGCTCTTCCCCCTCCTCGGGAGCAGCCCGCTGAGCGGGTCGGCCCTGCTCGTCCTGTGGGGCCTCGTCTACGGCGGGGTGCCCGTGGCCGTCCAGACGTGGATCTTCAAGGGCGCGCCCGACGCCGCGGAGGCGGCCACCGCGCTGAACACCTCGGTGTTCAACCTGGCCATCGCGCTGGGCGCGCTGCTCGGCGGCGTGGTCGTGGACGCGGTCGCCGTCACCGGCGTCCTGTGGTTCGGCGCGCTCCTCATGCTCGTCACGTCATTGGCGGTGTGGCGGACCAGGAGCGGGGAAGGGCGAAGGAATGGCTGACCGAGAGATCGTGGTGCTGGGGGCGACGGGTTCCACCGGACGCAGGGTCGCGGCGTTGCTCCGCGACGCGGGCCACCCCGTGCGGGCGGCCTCCCGGCACGGCGAGGTTCGCTTCGACTGGTCCGACGAACGTACGTGGCGGCCCGCCGTGGCCGGCGCCACGGCGATGTACCTCATGGCGCCGCACGAGCTGCCGGTCGACCCCGCTTTCGTGGCGACGGCCGTCGAGGCGGGCGTCGGCCGGATCGTGCTGCTGTCCAGCGGCGGCATCGAGGCGATGGGCGACGAGCGGCTCATGGCCGCCGAGCGGACCGTACGCGGCTCCGGCGCCGAGTGGACGATCCTGCGGCCCTCGTGGTTCGACCAGAACTTCGACGAGGGCGTCATGCGGGAGGCGGTGCTCGCGGGCGAGCTGGCGCTGCCGCTGGGCGACCTGCGGCAGGCCTTCGTCGACGCCGGCGACATCGCGGCCGTCGCGGCCGCCGCCCTGGTCGAGGACGGCCACGCCGGGCGGGCCTACGAGGTGACGGGGCCGCGTGCGCTGTCGTTCCCCAAGGCGTTGCGGATCATCGGGTCGGCCGCCGGACGGCGGATCGGGTACGTCGGCACGGCCGAGGGGTACCTGGCGGCCATGACGGCGGCCGGCCTGCCGCGCGAGCGGGTCGAGGCGGAGATCGAGGCGTTCGCCGGGCTGCGCGCGCTCGGCGACCAGGTGCCGACCGACGTGGTCGAGCGCGTCACGGGCCGCCCGCCGACGTCCTTCGAGAGCTTCGCCGCCAGGGCGTCGTGGAACTGATCCCGGCCTGAGCCGTTCGCCCCCGTTCGCCGGAGACGGCGAAGGGGGCCCGTGGCGTCCCACGGCCCCCTCTTCCCCTCGCTTGATCAGCCGCGCCCGGCGAAGAAGGCCCGGACGTCGGCCGCCAGCACCTCGGGCACCTCGTGCGCGGCGTAGTGGCCGCCCACGTCGTAGGTGTTCCACTGCTCGATGGTCTTGTGGTCGCGCTCGGCGAAGCGGCGAATCGACTGGAAGTCGTTGGCGAACCCCGCCAGGCCGATCGGGACCGTGGTCGGCTCCGTGGGGTGCTCGGCCTTGGCGTCCTCGTAGTAGAAGCGGATGGACGAGCTCGCGGTGCCGTAGAACCAGTGGATCGCGATGTTCGTCAGCGTGAAGTCGCGGTCCAGGTGACCGCCGATCAGCTGGCCCATCCAGCCGAGCAGACCGGCGGGCGAGTCGGCGATCGCGTGCGCGAGGGTCTGCGGCGACTGCGACTGGAGCTGGTTGAAGGCGCCCATGTTCTCCCAGAACCACTGCAGGTGCTGGAGCGCCGCCTGCTCGTCCTCGGTCAGGTCCTGCAGCTCGGCGGGGTCGCCGCTGGGGAAGGAGAAGATCTGCGTGACGTGGACGGCGACCACGCGGTCGGGGGCGAGCCTGCCCACCTCGGGCGAGACGAGCGAGCCGCCGTCGTTGCCGACCACGCCGTAGCGCTCGTAGCCCAGCCTGGCCATCAGCTCGACCCACGCCTTGGCGGTCCGGTACCTGTTCCAGCCCTTCTCGGCGGTCGGCCCCGAGAGGCCGAAGCCCGGCAGCGACGGGATGACCAGGTGGAAGTCACGCGAGAGGTCCTCGATCACGTCGAGGTACTCGACGACCGTGCCGGGCCAGCCGTGCGTGAGGATCAGCGGGAGCGCGTCCTGCTTGGCCGAGCGGACGTGGACGAAGTGGATGTTCTGGCCGTCGATCTCGGTGGTGAACTGCGGGTGGGCGTTCAGCCGCGCCTCCCAGGCACGCCAGTCGTAGCCGCTGCGCCAGTAGTCGACCATGTCCTTGACCCACTCGACGCTCACGCCGTACTCCGAGCCGGATCCGGGGATCTGGTCGGCGAAGCGGGTCAGGGCGAGCCGCGCGTGGAGGTCGTCCAGGTCGGCCTGCGGAACCTCGACGCGGAAGGGGCGGATCTCGGTCATGGCACTCTCCTTCAGAACGGAACGGCTTGTTCTGTTCCAACAATAGCAGAATGAAGTCTTCCGTTCCACACTTTCTCTCATCGGGGAGAACTGACACTCCGGGTCCCTGCCCACCGGGACCACCAGGGGGAAGTACCATCAGCGAATGATCGAAAATACCGAAACCGTGCCTGGCTGGCTTGCTCCGGACGAGCTCGAGCTGATGCGGGGACGGATGCCGATCCTCTACGTCGACGCCGTCCCGGTACGCGTCGACGACACCGGCGTGGTCACCCACGTGGGCCTGCTGCTGCGCATCACCGCCGACGGCGAGGTCACCAGGGCGCTGGTCTCCGGGCGGGTACTGCACCACGAGCGGATCCGCGACGCGCTGCTGCGCCACCTGGAAAAAGACCTCGGGCCCGTGGCGCTGCCGCAGCTCCCGCCGTCGCCGCAGCCGTTCACGGTGGCCGAGTACTTCCCGACGCCGGGCGTCACGCCGTACCACGACCCGCGCCAGCACGCGGTGTCGCTGGCCTACATCGTCCCCGTCGTCGGGGACTGCAGGCCCCGGCAGGACGCGCTCGACCTGGTGTGGTTCACGCCCGAGGAGGCGGCCTCGCCGATGGTCCAGCAGGAGATGATCGGCGGGCACGGCGTACTGCTGAGGCAGGCGCTCGCGTTCGTCGGCCGCCTGCCCTGACCGGAGCGGCCGAGCCCGCACGAGGCGATCGGTAGGGCAGGGCCCACTTCGCGGGCGGGCAAGGACACCGCCCGGTCCGGCACGCCCGGATCACGGGGGCGCCGGAGGCGGAGCTCAGCGCGGCACGTGCGGTGCGCGAGGCCGCGTGACGGCCGCGTAGCGGCGCAACCAGGCCGCGGCCTCCGCCAGGTCGGCGGAGGCCGCGACGCAGGCGGCGAGGTGAGCGGCCACCGAGTGGCGCAGCCACGGTGGCGCGGCTCCCGCCTCCTCCAGTTTCGCCTCGATCTCCCGCAGCCGTTCGGCGCACTCGGCGAGCGCACGGGCGTCGGTCTGCAGGACCATCGCGTGTGCCGCGATCACTTCGGTTGCCGCCGGCATCGAGCTCCTCAAGATCAGCTGGTCAGAACGGGGACGGCCGCGTCCACGACCGTCTGGCGGTCGGCGGACGTCAGGCACAGCAGGGGACGGGCGCCGTCGAGACCGAGCCTGCGGAGCGCGTCGGCCAGCGGATGCGCCCGCGGCGCGACGGCCAGCCGCAGCCGGGGCACGGGATGCGCCCTGCCCCTGCCTCGGGTGCGCGCGCAGGAGCGCAGCACGGTGCCGCCGTCGCGCGCGTAACCGACCAGGTCGCGATCGCCGAGCGGCAGCCAGGGGCCGAGCGCTCCGCGCAGGGAGAGCAGCCCGCCCGCCGAGACGCTCACGGCCCTGCCCGTCAGCCAGAACGCCAGCGGCAGCTCGTACGGCCGGCGGCCCCACACCCGGGTCGCCACGTCGGAGACGTCCGCGCGGTCGACCGCCGAGGCCACCGTGAACCACCCCGAACGCCTGCGGTCCGCGGCGCGCAGCAGGTCGTGCCAGCCGTGCCGCCACGGGTCGGGCACCACGATCCCGAGATGGAGCTCGCGGTAGGCGCCCACGCTGGTCCGCCGGTTCCACGCGACGTGCAGCGCGACGAGCGCCCGCCCGCCGAACCCCGCCGCCGGGCCGAGCCCGCTCCCCCGCAACAGCTCCGCCGCCGCCACCGCGTCGGCGGCGAAGTACGCGGTGCACGCGCTGCCCTCCAGGCACCTGACGGGCAGCTCGGCCGTACCCTCACCGCGGGTCGGCACGGTCAGGAACGGAAAGCCCTCGGGGTACGGCTCGCGGTCGAACAACTGGTAGGCCTGCGAGCGCACCACCCTTCCCCGGTACGGCGTGAGCCGCTCGTCGATCACCTTCCTGGCCTCGGGCAGGTCATCGGCGAGGTTGGCGATGTAGCGCTCGATGCTGTGGCACTGCGGGAACAGGTGGGTGGGGTCGGCGTAGTCGACCACGTACCAGCCGGGATGCAGGTCGAAGCAGGTGCCCGCGCCCTGGCCGTCGAGGGTCGGGATGATGTCGTGCTGGTTGGTGACGCTGGCCACCCAGGTACGCGGGTCGGCCGGACGCTTGAAGTCGACGGGCGCACCGACCGCGATGGCGTGGGTGACGGTGTGGCGGGCGCAGAAGCCGGAGTTCTGGGCGAGGTTCATGATCGCGGCGCCGCCGGCGCTGTGGCCGATCAGCGCCACCTGCGCGCCCTCGGGCAGGCCGTAGTCGGCGACGGCCTTGGCCAGGGCACGGCTGTAGGGGCTGCTGTCCAGCACCGCGCTGCTGAAGGCGCCGAGAAGGTCCTGGGGCGAGTCGTTGTCGGGGACGCCCGCCCGCATGCCCGGCGCGAGGATCACGTGGCGCGTCACTCCGTCGGGGCCCTCGACGCTCTGGATCAGCGCCTTGCCCTTCGTGCCGAGCGCGCTGATGTTGCCGAGGAAGGCGAGCAGCGATCCGTGGTCGTGCAGCGTCACGCCGCCCTCGACGCGGCGGGCGGCGCCCTCCCCCGTGTCGAGCACGGCGACCGCCCGGTTGCTCATACCGGTGACCGGGTCGGCGGTGGCATAGCCCCTGCCGGTCGCGATCAGCCATGCGGCGGCGTCGTTGAGCGGGTTCTCGTCGAGGAGGGCGCGCAGCGCGAGCACCTCGCCGAAGGCGGGGGCCAGCGCGCTGAGCGTGCGGGCGGCGCCCCTGTCCTTGAGCAGGGCGCGCAGCGCGCGGACCGCCTCCAGGTCGCGGTCGTCCGCCGCGGCGGCGATGAGCCTGCCGAGCATGGGGTCGGTGGTCAGTTCGGGATGGTCGAGGGCGACGGCGGCGATCCGCAGGCGCAGGGAGGTGGCCAGCACCCGGACGGCGAGGCTCTCGCCGCCCGCCATCGCTCCGGCCTTCGCGGCGAGGGTGGCCAGGGGGCCTCCGGTGACGGCGCAGCCGAGCCCCGCGGGGTTGGTGACCGTTCTGAGGAGGGCGCGCTGGGTCATGAAGCCCACGACGGGGGCGCGGGGGATCGCGGCGAGGATGCTGCGGTCGGTGAGCGCGGCGGTGGCGTGGGCCGCCGCCTCGCGGATGAGGATCCCCAGGTCGACGAGGCCGCACGCGGCATCCCTGAGCGCACCGGCAGGCAGCTCCTCCACGGAGAGGGCGCCCTCCGACCCTCGGCCTTCTCCCGATGTGGAAGCGGGGATCTCCTCCTCCGACCCTCGGCCTTCTCCCGATGCGGGAAGGGTCTCCCCCTTCGGCCCCCGGCCTACCCCCCGTGCGGGAGCGGGGGTCTCCCCGCCGGGGAGAGAGCCCCGTGCGGGAACAGGCCTGTCTTCCGCGGCGCGCCGCGGGCCTTGGAGCTCCCCCGGAGCCGGGTGGCGGGGGCGGGGCGGGCGGTGCAGCGGGTCCGGGGCGGGCCGGTCGCCGGGAGGCGGGGTGGAGCCGGTCATGGGCGGTCCAGGCGGGTCATGCTGACGTAGCGGGGCCGCGGGTCCTCCGGGGTGTTCCTGCGGACCACGTCCGCCAGGCACCGGGTGCCCGCGATGATCCGCATGCCCTGGGGCGAGAACGTCGCCGGGGTGAACACCCGGGGCGCCAGCAGCGGGTTCGTCAGCGCCTGGGAGAAGGCGTCGATCGCGATGATCTTCGTCAGCAACGGCGGCAATATCGCCTCGGGCGAGCCCGGCTCCTCGGCGAACAGCCCGACGTACAGGTCGAGGTCGTCGACCCCCCGGTACAGCGACCGCAGCGCGTCGGCGACCTTCGGGTCGCCCGTCACCTGCTCGAAGCGCCGCACCCGGGGGAAGCGGCAGTGCTCCCGGTAGCTGTTGTACGGCGCCAGGCCGAGCGAGCGCGAGTCGGCGATGCTGGCGATGTCCACCTCCCGCAGGAGCGGGTCGGTGTTGAACAGGCTGATCCGGCCCGCCCGCTGCCGGGAGGCGTCCTCGAAGAGCCTGCCGAGCCCCATCTGGGGGATCAGCGGTCCGCCGAGCAGGGTTTCGGCCATCGGCAGCTCGCGCCCGCCCACCGACAGCGTGGACGGGATCAGGCTGTGCCAGCGGTAGACCAGGTTGAACTCCACCGAGGCCCAGTTCTCGCGGTGCCACGGGACGCGGGCGAGACGGGCCGACAGCCGCGGGTCGAGGGTGAACCGGAAGTGGTAGGGCGTGATGTGGTTGATGTACTCCTCGACCACCAGCTTGATCAGCATCACGATGAGGATGTTGCGCGTGGTCTGGAACAGCCTCTCGTCGTCCCATCGCGGGTAGTGCTCGGCCAGCAGGGCGGCCACCCGGTTGTGCTCGCGCAGGAACAGCACGGTGAGCATGGTGAAGCCGAGCTGGATGTTGCCGCGGTCGCTGCCGGTGGCGAACAGGGTGTCGCGCTGGGCGTCGGTGAGCTCGTCGAAGCGGATCACGCTGAGCGGCGCGAACTCCGGCTTGATCTTGCCGTTCTCGCAGAGATGGGGCGGGAACTCGCCGCCGTCGGTGAGCCGGCTCTTCAGCCGGCCGCCGGTGAACGTGCGCAGGGCGGCCGTCGCCGCCTCGTGCAGGCCGTAGAGCTGGTTGAGGTCGATGTGGTGGTTGGAGGTGTTCTTGCGGGGGTCGCGGGGCGTGGCGGTGTCGCCGCGCAGGAAGCCGTCGGTGAACCACTGGGCGAAGTAGGCGAACAGCACCGTCGAGCGGGGGCAGGGGATCATCTCGGCGCCCCTGGTGAACAGGTCGGCCGCGCGTTCGGGGGTGGGCCTGCCCTCGGCCCCCTCGACGGGGGGCAGGTGCCGGCCGCTGTAGGAGCGGTCGGTCAGCGAGGCCCACGAGGTGTAGTCGGCCATGGTGCTGAGCGGTTCGGGCCGCGGCGGCATCTCGCGGACGGCGTGGTCGATCAGCGTGGCGTTGACGCGCCGCCGTACGGGCTGGACGGCCTGCACGATGTCCCAGAGCGGCCGCGCGCTGGTCAGGGTGAGGAACCTGAGCCGGTTGACGGCTCCGTCGGTGGCGATGGTCCGGGCGGTCATCAGGACTCCAGGGCGAGGACGAACCGGTCGGGGAAGATCCCGTTCGAGCGGGAGACGCCCTCGATCACCTGCACGCCGGGCCGCCGCAGCAGCCGCCGTACGGCCTCGCAGATGACCACCCTGGCCGGATGCACGCCCAGGCACGCGTGGTGCCCGTGGCCGAAGAAGAGCTGGTGCCGGCCCGGCCGGTCGAGCCGGAAGGACTCGGGCTCGGCCAGCACGTCGCCGTCGAACATCGCGGAGGCGACGGCGGCCAGCACGAAGGTGCCGGCCGGGATCGGTGTCCCGGAAAGTTCGTGGTCGCGCTCGCAGATCCTGGGAAGCAGCTTGAAGAAGGGGTTGAACCGCAACGCCTCCCACACGTAGCGGTCGAAGTCGTCGTCGCACGCGGCCGCGGCCAGCACGTCGGGGCGCAGCAGCAACTGCTCCGTCGCCTCGACCATCGCGCCGGGAGCGCTCTCCAGGAACCCGAGCGCCAGCCCCGCCATGTTGATCACGAGCCGTTCGTCGTCGAAATCGGTGGCCGCGAGCCTGCCGAACACGTCGCCGGACGGCCCCGCCCCCGACCGCCGCACGGCGAGTTGCTCGCGCAGGTAGGCCATCATCTGCCTGCCCGCCTCGACGGAGGCGGCCTGGACGGCGGGATCGCCGAGGTAGTTGGCGAAGCAGTCGGTGATGATGGTCCGCGACCACCGCGACAGGGTCTGCGGGTCGGGGCCGGGGAACCCGAAGTACTCCGCGCACACGCCGAGCGCGACCGGCCTGAACAGGTCGTGCACCACGTCGATCTTCCCGTACGGCGCCGCCGCGTCGAGCGCCTCGTCGGCCAGGCGGCCCGCCAGCGCCCGCACCTCGACGACGTCGTCGGGGTCGAGCACGTACCGCATCAGTCCCTTGTCCCGCCAGTTCATCGCCGTGGCGTCCCTGGCGAGCATGAACGCGCCGCCGAGGGCGGCGTCGAGCCGCGGCCCGAACGAGCGGACGCTGAACACCTCCTCGTCGGAGAGCACCTCGGTGACGTCGGCGAAGCGGGTCACGACCGTGAAGACGGGGGTCACGAAGACCGGGCGCCGGCTCCTCAGCTCGGCGTACAGCTCCCGCCACTCGGTTCGCATCCACTCACGGACCAGGCCGAACGCGGCCATCGGATCGCGAGCCAGCACGTCGTCGTACCTGTCCAGATGGCCCATGACGCTATGTAGCCACATCGTGACGGCCGAGCCCGATGGCTACCCTGTGGAGTGTTTTGGCTCTCCTGGGTAACTGATCCGTCACTCAAAGGCAACTGCCGTGACCTTCGGGCCCGATCCTATGAATGAGGGCGTGAATCCGGAGACCGTCGCGGTCGGCAGCGGCCGCCGCACCGCCTATCTGGTCGTCCTCGTGATCCTTCCCCTGTCGCTCGTGGCGCTCGCCGTGCCGGCGGCGTGGGGCTGGGGCATCGGGCCGCGCGACGTGGTCATCGCGGTGGCGATGTACCTGGTCAGCATCTTCGGGATCGCGATCGGCTACCACCGGCTCTTCACCCACCGGGCCTTCCGGTGCGCCAGGCCGTTGCGGATCGCGCTCATGCTGGCCGGGGGGATGGCCGTCGAGGGTCCTGTCACGCTGTGGTCGGCCGAGCACCGGCGCCACCACAAGTACGCCGACAGGGAGGGCGACCCGCACTCCCCCTGGCGCTACGGCGACAGCGGCCTGGCACTGCTGCGCGGCATGGCGCACGCGCACGTCGGCTGGTTCTACACCGCCCGGCGCCGCTCGAACCGCCGGCACTGGGTGCCCGACCTGCTGGCCGACCCCGACGTGCGGCGGTTCGACGCCTGGTATCCCGCGGTGGCCGCGCTGTCGTTCGCGCTGCCGGCAGTGGTGGGCGGGCTGTGGTCGATGTCGTGGACGGGCGCCTGGACGGCGCTGTTCTGGGGCGGGCTGGTGCGCTACGCGGTCGTCCACCACGTGACCTGGTCGGTCAACTCGATCGCCCACACCTTCGGCTCCCGCCCGTTCGCGACACGGGACCGCTCGTCGAACGTGCCGTGGGTGGCGTGGCTGACGCTCGGCGAGGGCTGGCACAACTGGCACCACATGGAGCCGACGTGCGCCAGGCACGGGGTGCTCCCCGGCCAGCTCGACCCGAGCGCCCGGCTGATCCGCTGGTTCGAGCTGGCGGGCTGGGCCCACGGCGTGCACTGGCCCGACCCCGCCCGGCTGGCGCGCGCCTCCCGCGCCCCCTAGAACCTCCGCAGCAGCGCCGCGGCGGTCGCGAAGTCGGCGACGACGTCGGCGGCGGGGCGCCGCTCCCGCACGAGGCCCACCGCCTCGCTCGCGTAGACGACGGCGACGTCGTAGTCGCCGGCGGCGCGGGCGGCCGCCACCGCGGCGTGGGCCTCCTCGTCGGCCGCCAGCGCCTCCTCCTTGCCCTCCCACTGGTCGAAGAAGGCGTTGCGCAGCCCGCGCCCGCCGTACTCGGGGGGCCAGCCGAGCCGCTGGGCCACGTCGAAGACCCGCCCGTAGACGGTGTCGGTCTCCGCCGCGGCGAGGATCCTGTGCAACGCGGGCGCCGAGACCATGGTCTCGCTGCAGGCCAGGAACGCGGTGCCGACCCAGGCCCCCTCGGCCCCCGCGGCGAGCACGGCCGCCAGCCCGCGCGCGCCGGCGATGCCACCGGCGGCCAGCACGGGGATGCCGACCGCGTCGAGGACGCCCTGCAGCAGGGGCAGCGTGGCGACGTCGTTGCGGCCGTGGCCGCCGCCCTCCCCGCCGCGGGCCACGACCGCGTCGACTCCGGCCGCCTCGGCCTCCCTCGCCTCCCGGGTCGTGCCCGCCTGCGTGACCACGGTGATGCCGGCCTGCCTGAACGGCTCGACGTAGCCGGCGTAGGGCCCGAAGCTGACCGACACCAGCGCGGGCCTGGCGGCCAGGACGGCGTCGATCTGGCCGGGATTGCCGGGCAGCGTCCACGCCATGAGGCCGATGCCGTACGGCCGGCCGCTCTCCGCCGCGACGGCGGCCTCGTCGGCGATCCACTGGGCCGACGCGGTGGCCGGCACGCCGATCATGCCGAGCGCGCCCGCGGCCGAGATCGCCGCGGCGAGGCGGCCCGCGCCCACCCCCGCCATGGGGGCGCCGACCAGAGGAACGGAGAGACCGAAACGGTCAGTGAGCCAGGTACGTGTCATGCCGGCAGTCTTACCCCGTTGACGTGCGGAGATCCGCGATGGTGTCGTCGGCCCACGCGATCGTCGTCCGGATGTGCCGCAGCCCGTGGTCGAGCGCGTAACGTCCGTAACCCCGCTCCGCCCCGGGTCTGGCGCGCAACGCCTCCAGCAGGCGCAGCTTCTCGACGTACCGCTCCCGCAGGCGTTCGAGCGCGGCCACCGCCTCCTCCGGATCTATCACTGGCAGCAGGAAGGCCTGCAGCGCGCCTTCGCTCCTGACGGTCAGGCTCGGCGTCTGCTCCACGACCCACGCGCGCAGGTGCTCGGTGCCCTTGGGGGTGATCGTGTAGGTCTTGCGGCCTCTGGCCCCCTCCGCGTCGACGGTGACGAGCTCGTCGGCCGCCATCTTCACCAGCTCCGGATAGATCTGGCTGTGGCTGGCCTGCCAGACGTAGTTGAGCGAGGCCTCGAACGATTTGGCCAGGTCGTA